>CAZFBU010000053.1:3293-8306 GCA_964517175.1 uncultured Saprospiraceae bacterium | reverse complement strand
CAAATAACAAATAACAAAATAACAGCCAATTGATCAGGCATTTTTAATAATGATCGTTTCTTCTTTGTAATACGACTTCCCATCGGATTGCCAATCGACGCGCACGTGCCACAGTCCGGTTTTCAAGTCATCTTCCAGCTCAATGACCTGTATTTTTTCGGCATCAGTCAGGATTTTCAAAGTAAAATCTTCATCGCTGGCCGAAGGGCAAAGGAAAGTCACTTTGCCGCTCACCGCGCCCACTTCCGCCGGAAACTGCAAGGCTACAAAGTTGGCATCCTGCAAAATTTTCAGGTCTTGCTTCAGCGTCTGGCTGTTGGCTAGTTTCTCATAATGCTGCTGATATTTCAAATCATCAGCGTAGTATTGATCGGAAACCAGACTATTGTCGTAAGTAGTTGATTTGATCACCGCAGTAATCAGAACAATCATAAAAATGCCATAGAAAACCGCGATGCCCGTACCCCAGGTAAATT
The DNA here is from genome assembly GCA_964517175.1 of uncultured Saprospiraceae bacterium. Taxonomy (GTDB): domain Bacteria; phylum Bacteroidota; class Bacteroidia; order Chitinophagales; family Saprospiraceae; genus JADJNW01. The sequence continues at coordinate 7,830 of CAZFBU010000053.1, read as the reverse complement.
TCATAATTTTTTATTTTAAGTATTCGTTACTAATGATTGTTCCATTATTTTTTGATGAATCAAAGCGGTTGTTTTACCTTTCAGATTTCGCAAAGCTTAAAGATTGACAAAATCACATCCACTTATTTGCCCCCTATCCATCATTTCATGGGACCGAGGAAATTGGTCTTTATCTTATCCAGTACCTTATCGCCGGAAGTCACTTCCAGCCTCAGTTTCGTCGTTCTGTCTTCCAGGTCTGTTTTCTTCAAATCAATAAACAAAACGCCTTTGGTCACTTCGCCCGCCTTTGCCGTCGGCGGATTTCCCACCATGCGAATCCGGCCGTCCGTGTCGATTAATTTGAACGTTACCGGCATTTCTTCAGTGGTTTTGTTGATGATTTCATAATTGTACATATTGCTAATGTAGGTGTCGTCCACTTCCTGAAAGAGACGCCCCGGCGTACGCAGCAGTAGAGCTTCCACCGGATTTCGGTTGGAAAGTAAAAATACATTAATGCCCAGCAAAACCACTAATACCACCGAGTAGGCGATCGTACGAGGTGTAAAAATCGTGCGCCTTTTTTCAACCACGCCATTATAACTATCATACCGAATCAGCCCGCGCGGCCGGTCAATCTTGTCCATTACCTCATCGCAGGCATCGATGCAAGCCGTGCAGTTGACGCATTCCAGTTGCGTACCGTTGCGAATGTCGATACCCGTCGGGCATACCTGCACGCACAAGTGGCAGTCAATGCAGTCGCCCAGCTCCGGAAATTCGATCGCATTTTCCGTTTCAATAACCTCCGCAGTCGCTGCGGCTGTATTGACATCACTTTTAATATGAGCAACCGGATTTTTTCGATTTTTGCGAATTTTACCACGTGGTTCGCCCCGGACAAAATCGTAGGTAATGACAATAGAATTGGGATCGAGCAATACGCCTTGCATCCGACCGTAAGGGCAGATTGTCACGCAAACCTGCTCACGCAGATAAGAGAAAACACCGTAAAAAGCAAAGGAAAACAGAATCATAGCAACAAAGCCGCCCAGGTTCTGCGAAACCGGCTCGCTGGCAATGCGAAAAACTTCGTCAATGCCGATGATGTACGCCAGGAAAGTATTGGCTACCAAAACAGAAATAGCAAAGAAGATCGCCTGCTTCGACGCTTTTTTAATGATTTTATCCGTTGTCCAGGAGGCATTATTCAATCGCCGCTGAGCGTTGGCATCCCCCTCGATCCAGTATTCAATTTTGCGAAAAACCATTTCCATGAAAATCGTCTGCGGGCATACCCAGCCACAGAACAAACGCCCAAATATAACGGTGAATAGAATAATAAACACCATGAAGGTCAGCATGGCGAGTACGAACAAGTGAAAATCCTGCGGCATAAACTGAATGCCAAACAGAATGAACTTGCGCTCCAGTACATTGAACAGCAGCAGGGGTTCGCCATTTATTTTAATGAAAGGCATGCCAAAGAGCAAAGCCAGCAACACCCAGCTAAGGTAATTTCTGACATTGTAAAACCTTCCGGATGGCTTTTTCGGATAAATCCAGATGCGCTTGCCACTTTGATCTACGGTGGCGATTTGATCGCGGTAGGCTTCCGTATCTTCGTATGGTTGTTGTTGTGGTGTTGGATCCATGGCTTCTGCACTTAAAAAATTAGCTGGCAAGAAGGAGCAGATGATCTGCTCCGTCTTTTAAAAATATGAATTTACTCTTCTGTTTCTCCGTTCATACCAACGGCTTCTTCGTCGGATTCCGGCGCAGCATCTTCTCCCTCCGTCGCAGCCTGCGGCTCCATCTTTTCACCTTCCGGCGCTTTGGGATCCAGCGGATTCGTGCCCTGCATCGTCAGGATGTAACTGGCTACGCGCTGCATATCGTTCGGGCGCAGTTGCGTTTGCCAGGAAATCATACCTTTTTCCGGCACGCCGTATTTGATGGTTGCGAAAATCTCGTTGATCGTGCCGCCGTGTATCCAGTATTCATCCGTGAGGTTCGGCCCGATACTGCCGCCGCCATCTTCCCGGTGGCAGGTAGCACACTGGGTATTGAAGATCGTTTGCCCAAAGGCTAGAGCCTGCTCGTCGGCAAGCACTACGACGTTGTTTTCGTCTATCTTATTACCCTGACGCGCCTGATAGGCTTTCACGGCCTCTTCTGCTTTTGCCATTTGCATTTCAAACTCCTCACCGGAGCTTGGCCCGGCGCCCGTAAAGTGGTAATAAGTCATATAAACTACGGCAAAAACGATGGAGAGGTAGAACATCGCCACCCACCAGGGCGGAAGCGTATTGTCCAGTTCGCGAATGCCATCGTAGTCGTGATCGAGCATAACATCCTGCTCCTTTTCCACGGGAACCACTTTGGTCCAGCGTTTGTACATGCGATCCCAGAAGCTTTCTTTTTTGACCTTTGGCTTTTCTACCTCTTCCATATAAGCCTCCAGTCCTTGTTCCTTATAGATTTTCATCTGCTGTACTTTCACCATAACGCTCAGCAGATTGCTCAGTACCGCCAGCGCGCCAAGTATAACCACACCCGCTACAATGAGCAGTACGGTGGTGAAGCCCCGCTCGTAAAAAAATGGATCGGCACCGCTGCCACCATCTGCACCGACAACTGCGGCTTGCTGCGCTTTGATTGACCAGGTCACCAGCAGGAAAAGTGCCGTGCCGCCGATGTATTTGAATTTATTTTTTTTCATAACTGTTGCTAGTTTCAGGTTTAACAGGATGATTATCTTCAAGTGGCAGATTCGCCATTTTCTCTTCAAACTGCTTGTTTCTGCCCAGTACGACGACGATGGTCACTAGAAACATCACGAAAAATGTTACCAGCGCGAATATCGCCATCCAGTTGATGTTATTATTTTCCAGGATATATTTGTACATGATAATTCTTGTTATTGGTTATTGGATTACTGGTTATTTGTGAAAAAGAAAGTCCTAAATCACAAATAACCAATAACACGATTTTACTGATTCGCTTGCGGCTTGGGCTTAATATCCGTACCCAGGCGCTGCAAGTATGCAATTACTGCAATAATTTCCTTTTCTTCCAGGTTCTCCTGCTCAATGCCGTCTTTCTCCAAACTGGTCACAATCGTCTGTGCCTGCTTCTGCATGTCGGCTTCTACTTCTTCTTCGTAGCCTTCCGGATAAGGGGTACCCAGTGTACGCAATACCTTGATCTTCTTCGCAGTATGAGAAGTATTCAAATCATCCTTGAACAACCAGGGGTATGGCGGCATAATCGAACCCGGGGACGTGGACGTTGGCTCCAGCATGTGGTTGTAGTGCCAGCTATCCGAATATTTGCCGCCCAGGCGATGCAAGTCCGGTCCGGTACGCTTGGACCCCCACAGGAACGGGCGGTCGTAAATAAATTCGCCGGAAAGGGAGTATTGCAGGTCTTCCGGGTCATAGCGCACCACTTCCGAGCGGAACGGACGCACCATCTGCGAGTGACAGCCCACGCAGCCTTCGCGAATGTAAATGTCCCGACCTTCGAGTTCAAGTGCGGTGTAAGGTTTCACCGATTCTATCTTTGGAACGTTATTGTCAATCATCATCATCGGAAAAATCTCGACGATACCGCCGATGAGAATCAAAATCGCACTGGCTACCAGCATCTGGATCGGGCGACGCTCAATCCACTTGTGCCAGTATTCGCCCTTGTGTGCTGTATGCACCACCCGTGCCGGCGCTTCTGCCTCTTCGTAAGCCAGGAAGGAACCTGCTTTCGCAGTTTTCCAGAGATTATACACCATTATAAGCACCCCCGCCAGGTACATGGTGCCACCTAGTGCACGCAGCCCATACATCGGGATGATCTGCGTGACGGTTTCGAGGAAATTGCCATACGCCAGGAAGCCATCCGGTGTGAATTGCTTCCACATCAGCGCCTGCGTCCAGCCTGCCCAGTACAGCGGGATGGCGTAGAACAAGATACCCAGCGTGCCAATCCAAAAGTGGTTATTGGCGAGTTTGGTAGAATATATTTTGGTTTGATACATTTTAGGAATCAGCCAGTACAACACACCAAAGGTCAGGAAACCATTCCAGCCCAGCGCGCCCACGTGCACGTGCCCGATCGTCCAGTCGGTGTAGTGGCTGATTGCGTTAACCGATTTTACGGAAAGCATCGGACCTTCAAACGTCGCCATACCGTAAGCGGTAACAGCAACGACGAGAAACTTCAGCACCGGATCCTGGCGTACGCGATCCCAGGCGCCGCGCAGCGTCAGCAGACCATTGAGCATACCACCCCAGGACGGCGCAATCAGCATAATGGAAAAGACCGTACCCAGCGACTGCGCCCAGTCGGGCAACGACGTGTACAACAAGTGGTGCGGACCTGCCCAGATGTAAATAAAAATCAGCGCCCAGAAGTGAATGATCGACAATTTGTAAGAATAAACCGGTCGATTCGCTGCCTTCGGCAGGAAGTAATACATCAAACCAAGATATGGCGTAGTCAGGAAGAACGCTACGGCGTTGTGACCGTACCACCACTGCACCAGTGCATCCTGCACCCC
>CAZFBU010000053.1:0-3193 GCA_964517175.1 uncultured Saprospiraceae bacterium | reverse complement strand
GCCGCCAGGATGATCGCCTGCCAGCCCCAAAAATGGAATTCACTCAGGAATTTACTGTACATCGACGTTTTCAGCAGGCGCTGCAGCGAATAATACACCCCCATGAAAATGCCGTTGCCCACAAATGCAAAAATCACCGCGTTGGTATGCAACGGGCGAATCCGACCAAAAGTCGTGTACGGAATTTCCAGATTCAATGCCGGGAAAATAAGCTGCAAAGCTGCCCATAGCCCCACCGTCATGCCGATAATACCAAAAGCGACCGACGCAATCGCAAATTTTCGCACAATGGCATTATCGTAGCTAAATTTCTCAATTTGTGCCATTACTCAGATTTTTTTGTTTCTGTTGTTTTATCATCGAATAGAATCCTTACCGAGGGTGTGTAGTCGTCGTCGTATTGACCGCTCTTGACCGCCCAAAAAAAAGCGCCGAGGAACCCAAGCGCAATGACGAGACTGACCAGAATAAGTAGAAAAATGATTTTCATGGTAAATCCGGTGTTACGGTTTACGGTTTTCCGGTGCACCGTTATGCCGATACACCGTGTGCCGCTAAACCGGTTCTAATAAATTTTTCTGCAAGGTAGGCTTGGTGTAAACTTTACCAGATGAGTAAAATCAGGGTAAGGGGTGACTTTTGTCACCTTTTTGTAATTTGTTGAATTTTATCTATAAAATGATGCCGAAATATTAAACAGAAGCCTCTTTCTCCGACGTGGAGATGTCTTTTCTGTAAAAAATCATACAGATTTTTACCCAAGAAATAAGCCCGCCGGTGACGAATATCAGTTGCGCTTTTCCGAATCCCTCTTTTGCATTGCTTTGCGGTGTTCCTCCTTGCGAGCTTTATACGCTTCAAAACTGACCCGCCATTTTTCCCAGGCTGCTTCCGACATGTTTCTGGCAGGCAGATCAGAAATGAGTTCCGGCACATTTTCCGGCGTCAGGTCGATGAATTGCTTGCCACCGTTTGGTTGCTTTACAATTTGAAACTTATCGTACAATTCGCCGATGGTGGTATATGCTTCAAACGTCAGCGTATCTCCATCTATGTGAACCAATTGATACAGTTGCGTTTCCATCGCCGCCCGGTCAATCCAGTCGAGCAAGCTGGAAACATACATCTTCGGTCCGCTGACGGAGACGACGTAAACCGGTCCGGTATTATCCACTACGGTAGCGCCGGAGGGCAAATTGTTGCCGCCGCGCGCGTAGGTGTGGTCGTGCCCCTGCAGCACAATATCCACTTCGTATTCGTCAAAAATGGGCTTCAGTGCATCGCGCAAACTGGGGTTGTCCCGCGAAAAAGCTGGCGAATAAACGGGATAGTGCATCGTTACCACCGTCCATTTGTGGGGATTGGTTGCCAGCACCTGCTCCAACCAAACGACTTGTTTGGCGCTGTCCTGCTTATTGTACAAAAATGCCGGTGCATTAATTGAAATGAATCTTGTACCCTGATAATCCAGATAAAATGCCGTTTCTTCCAAGCCTGCTGGTCCGTTGGTGGGCAGGGTAAACGTCGGTCGCCAATGGTTCGAGAGTACGCGCTCGGTGGGTGAGATGCGCGAATATTCGTGGTTGCCAGGCGTCATAATGCTCGGCATAGTGCGATAAATCCAACCGCCCGAATAAAACCACTCGCCCCACTCGTGGTCGCGGGTTGGGATATTGACCAAATCACCGGCATGCAGCATAAAATCTGCCTGCGGCATGTGGCGGTATGCTTGCCGAATTGTTCGCGACCAGCGGGATTTCAGGTCGTTTTGGGCATCGCCAAAATAAATAAAAGAAAACGGCGCTTCGCTCTTGGCGGCTGTCCGGAAGTGCGACCACTCGCTCCACAGGGTGCTGTCGCCCACGCGGTAGGCGTAGAGGGTATTGGGTTCGAGGTCTGTGAAATTGACGGAATGGTAATTTGCCACATTAAAATCAGAGACCAGCTGTTCGGTTTTTGCTTTGAATACGTCAACGCTGTCAAAATTTGGTGTTGCATCAGCCACCTTGATTTGCGCATAGGCTTCCTTTACGAATACCGCCGTGCGCCAATTCACCGCCATCGAATATGCCGGATCGGTTTCCCAGGTCAAAATGATGCGATCGGGAACTTGCGAAGGCGGATAGTAATCAATCGGGGACATGCTTCTTTGGGCATGTAAAACGACACCTGCAAAAAGCAAACAAAAAAGGAATACTGATTTATTCATATCGATTTAATTTTGACGAAAAATAGAAAAAGATGCCCTTTTCTGGCTAATTGTTTGCGTTATCTTTATTTTAAATTTTTCAAAATCAATCAAATCGAAACCATTTACAAAATATCAAATGAAACTATGTTCATATTTACGTTATAAACAATGATCTTTCGTGAAAAGTTAAAAAAGCGTTGTTTTTAGCTTATAATTTGACAAATGCGCAAAAGTCACTTAGTTTTGTAACTAATAGACAAGCAAATGGATTAAAAACTGTAATTCTTTTCGGCTCTAACCTTCCCCGAGACTATTTTGCACATTTTGTAAAAAAGAATGGACACTTATGCAAATCACAAAGGATCTGCTTGGCGAATTACGCGCCGGGCTGAATAAGGATAATATTGTCTCTTCTCTGGCATTCCTGGCGGAAAATTTCCCTGGAAAAATAAGTTTCTCCACGAGTTTTGGCATAGAGGATCAGGTGATTAGCCATTTGATTTTCGATAATAATCTACCCATTCGCGTCTTTACGCTGGACACTGGCAGGTTATTTCCAGAAACTTATTCAACCTGGTCGAAAACGGTGGCGCGCTATGGGCAGCCCATCGAAACGTACTATCCGGATGCACAGGCTTTGCAGGAGTTTGTAACGAAAAAAGGCCCAAATAGCTTCTACGGGTCCGTTGATAATCGCAAAAGTTGTTGTCACATTCGCAAAGTAGAGCCGCTGAATCGCGCGCTGACCGGGCAGCAGATATGGATCACCGGCATTCGCACCGACCAGTCACCTAACCGACAGGATATGAGTGACTTAGAATGGGATGAAGAACGCCAGCTTATCAAATTCCACCCGATTTTTGATTGGAGCTTGGAACAAGTGCGCCAGTTCATTAATACAAACGGCATTCCCTATAATCCCTTGCACGACAAGGGCTTCGTGAGCATTGGCTGTGCGCCTTGTACGCGAGCGGTGCGTCCCGGCGAAGATTTCCGCGCTGG
>CAZFBU010000052.1:19439-25549 GCA_964517175.1 uncultured Saprospiraceae bacterium | reverse complement strand
CTCACTTTACATTTTTCTCGCTCCGTAGCGCTGCTATGCAGCTCAAAAAACGCTTCGTGAGAACCCAAATCTGAACATTTTCGACTACAAAAACGAATTTTAAACATACTCTTAAGAATTGGTAATTTTCAACCGGTGATTACTCAAAATTATCAATTTACAATTTTCAATGGTATGAACTTTAGAATTTTCATAATTTTTCTTCTGACGGGGTTGCTCTGGCAAGCGCCACGAGCGCAGGTCATGGTGCAGGTCGTCACTAAAAAGATCGAAAAATCCTTTTCCTATCGCGATGGCTACGAAGTGAATGTGGAAGGCGAAAAAGCGGAAGTGATTGTGGAAAGCTGGGATCGGGCGGAGATAAAAATAACGCTGGAACTAACCGCAAAGCACCCGGATAAAGCTATCGCCGAGCGCGATCTGGCGGCAATCAGATACGTTGCCGATAAGGTAAAAAACAAAATCTACGTGCGCAATTACCTCTCTGAAGGGGAGGGGAAACCAAAAGCGGAGGCCGTGCTTGCCGCAAAATACCTCATTTACGTACCGGAAGAATGCCCGGTATATCTGAAAAATTATTTCGGAACGATCAACGTCAGCAACCTTTTCAACAGCGTGAAGATCAACAGCGAATTCAGTACCATTGGTTTGAATAATATCCGGGGTATGATGGACGTGCAAACGCGTTTTGGCGACCTGCTGGGCACCAGCCTGGATGGTAATATGAAGCTGAGCGCCCGCCGCTCCGACGTCACATTGCGCGACATTCGCGGCAGCTACGACCTCACGGCTCAATACGGCATCATGAAAGTTTTTGGCACGGACGAAATTCTCAGCCTGAACATCAATACCGAGAAAACGGATGTTTTTCTCTATGATATTGACCCGGGGCTTTTCGGTCTCAATATCACGGCGCAAAACGGAAAAATTGACCTGCCAAACAATATGCAATACAACTATCTGCAAAATACCGACCAGATAAAACGAATCCAGTTTAAACCGGTAACGGAGTACTACGCTACCATTACCATCAGTGTTTCTTTTGGCAATGTTTTTATGGGAAAAAGCGACAAACGCTAGCCGGTTCACATCTGTGTGAAGAGATTCCGGATTTCCTTCGCCTGCTCCGGCTTCATCCTGCCACCAAGTACCAGGCGTAACTCGCGGCGGCGAATGGCGCTTTCGAAGCGTTGCTGCTCAATTTCGGTGAGCGGGAGCACCGGAATAGCGGGAATTGGCTTGCCATTTTCGCCATCCAGCGCTACGAAGGTGTAGTAAGCATGATTGCAACGGCGGGCGTTGTGCCCTTTGATATCAGAAGCAAAAACCTCGACGTATATCTCCACAGAGGTGTTGAAAGCGCGTGTTACCGAGGCTTCCAGCGTAACAATTTCGCCCACTTTGATGGGCTTTTGGAAAGAAACGTGATCGACAGAAGCCGTCACAACGTGCGCTTCGCAGTGGCGACCAGCACAGATACTGCTGGCGATATCCATCCAGCGCAGCAGGTTACCGCCCATGAGGTTGCCCATGGGGTTGGTGTCATTGGGCATCACCATTTCGGTCATAATCGCCTTTGATTCGCTCACTTTTTTTGGGTTCATATCCCGTTTGTCTTCCATGTTGTTCTGATTTTTTACAATCCAGGTTTACTTTATCATCACGCCCTTCCGGTTGAGGTAAGGAATGGTTGTGAAATGCGATTCTTCGATGCTGCCGCGAACGAATACGTATTTCTTATCATACATATAGCCATCATAAACAAAGCTGACCCAGTATTCATTGGTAAGATTGAACAACTTCACCTGAATTGGTTCGATCTGTACGCAGGCCTGCGGGTGGACTTCCTCAAAAAAATGCCGCAGAACAGTGGTTCGGCGCTTTTCGCCATTGATTGGGCCGTAGCCCCGCGAATTGATCAGCACACTTTTAATTGGCTCTTTTTTCATATTGATCAGATACACATCCCAGAGTTCGTCTTCATCTCCGGGCATTGCCTGATCTGCTCTGGGTACAATAGCAATTGCCATATCTTCGACTTTGTAAACGGGAATGTCTTTCTTCATGAGTTATCTTTTTTCTTGGGCATTCTGATCCGTATCCCGGTATTTTCAAACAATAAGACGCTCACTCACTTTCAGTTACGTATTTGTATTCAAACAATGTCGCGTAGTGCTTTCGCAAAGTTGCTTTCACCTCTTCGATATCAATGGTTCGTCCGAGTTCTTTTTCCATAGACGTCACGTCCTTGTCCTGATCGTCAATGCCACAGGGTATGATATGCCGGAAATGCTGTAGATTGGTGTTGACGTTGAACGCAAAGCCGTGCATCGTAACCCATCGGCTCAGGTGCACGCCGATGGCGCATATTTTTCGCTTTGGCAATGTATCCGTTGCAGCAAGCCATACCCCCGTGTAGCCTTCTTCGCGTGTTCCTTCGATGCTGTATTCGGCCAGGGTGCGAATGACCGCCTCCTCCAGGTAGCGCACATAGCGATGTACATCGGTGAAGAAGCATTCGAGATCAAAAATGGGATAGCCCACAATTTGCCCGGGGCCGTGGTAGGTGATATCGCCTCCCCGGTTGATTTTGAAAAATTCAAACCCTTCCGCCGTCAGTTGCGCTTCGTTCAGCAGCAAATTATCGACAGAACCGCTTTTACCTAGGGTGTAAACCGGCGGATGTTCGCAAAATAGCAAATAGTGCATTTGTGGCAGCAGTGTACAGCCTTCTTTTTGACGGGTTCTGTTTTGCAACTTTCTGTCAACCAGTTCTTTGAGGCGTTCTTCCTGGTATGCCCAGGCGTCGCGATAGCTGATTAACCCCAAGTCTTGAAATTTCACTGATTCCATCCCTTCCAAAAATGTCCGCAAAGGTAAGCATTATGTGAATAATAAATATCGAAGCGCCGGAAATTCTTTTACATCTGTCTATTGTGAAACAGATGTTTTAAGACACAACATGAAAAAAACAAGAAAAAGCGATTTTTAGTTTCTGAAAATTGCCGAAGGTATGCTTTTGAGTCCATTACCACCCAATTGCAAATTCTTACAATAATATGAAAGATAAATACACCTAATGTCTCAACGATTAATCTATTTTTGCCGAAAATTTAACAAAAACATGAGAATCCTAGCACTGCTTTTACTGACTATTCTGATTTTCGCCTGCAATTCGGAAAGCAAACAAACAACGGACGAAGAACAAGCTACCACCACGGACACCCTCACCTACGATGGCGAGATACACCTGAAAAACCTGCGCCAACTCACAAATGGTGGCAACAATGCCGAAGCATATTTCAGTTTTGATGGCAATACGCTGGTTTTCCAGTCGGATTTTGCCGATTGGGGCGTCAAGTGCGATCAGATTTTTTACATGCCCATAAGTGGTCACACCGGCGATCAGCCACCCATGTTGAGCACTGGCAAAGGACGTACAACCTGTTCGTACTTTCTGCCGGGCGATAGCCTGATCGTGTATGCCTCTACCCACCTCGGCGCGGAGGAGTGCCCGGAAACACCACGCATGGTGAACGGAAAATACGTTTGGCCGATTTATGACAGTTACGATATTTTTGTGGCTGATCTTGAAGGAAACATCGTTCGTCAGCTTACGGATACGCCCGGCTACGATGCCGAAGCAACCGTTTCGCCCGACGGGCAGAAGATCGTCTTCACTTCTACGCGCTCCGGTGATCTGGAACTATTCACCATGAACCTGGATGGCTCGGATGTTCGTCAGATAACTGATGGACTTGGCTACGATGGCGGCGCTTTCTTCTCGCCCGATAGCAAGAAAATCATTTTCCGGGCTTCTCGCCCAAAAACGCCCGAGGCGCAGCAGGAATACAAAGAACTGCTGGCGCAGGGGCTGGTACAGCCCACCAATATGGAAATTTACGTTTGCAATGTGGATGGCTCCGATCTGCGCCAAATCACCGATCTGGGTGGGGCAAACTGGGCGCCCTTTTTTCATCCTTCCGGCGAAAAATTGCTCTTTGCTTCCAACCATCATACGGAAAGCGGTCGCGTATTCAATATTTTCTCGATCAACGTGGACGGAACGGGCTTGCAGCAAATCACTTTCGATGAGGTGTTTGATTCCTTCCCTATGTTTTCGCCTGATGGGAAAAAGATCGTCTTTTCTTCCAACCGCAACAATGGTGGCACACGAGACACGAATGTGTTTGTCGCGGATTGGGTAGAGTAGTTTTCAGCAAGTAGTGGGTCGTTTTGGAAAATATTTCCTATTTTACTCAATGAAGATTCAGCGCAATAGTGAACCACTAAAAGCTGCTTATGAAACTCGAATTTCCGCCGGATTTTTTCTGGGGCACTTCCACTTCTGCCGCTCAGGTAGAAACGGCTTTCGACCACCAGTGGAAGGGTTTTGTTGCCAAAGACGAGTTTGTATTCGACCGGACAACGGATCACGAACTTCGTCGCGATGAAGATATGGAGTACATCCGGCAGTTTGGCACGGTGTATCGCTGCGGTATTGAATGGTCAAAATTGCAGCGTGCACCTTACGCGGCATTCGATGCGGAAACCGTCGCCGAATACCGGGATTTTTTTCAAAAACTGAATACCGGAGGCACTAAAATACTGCTGGTACTGCACCACTTCGCCAATCCAAACTGGTTTGAGGAAAAGGGCGGCTGGTTGCAGCGGGAAAACATTCCCTGCTTTGTGGATTTTGCCCGCCAGTGTATCGAGCATTTTGGAAAGTTCGTATTCAATTGGAATACTTTCAACGAGCCAAATGCTTACGCTATGTGTGCCTATTTTCTGGGCACTTTTCCGCCCCAGCGGCGCAGCTATACCAAAACCAATCGCGTGCTCCGGCATCTGGGCATTGCGCACGGCGTGGTCTATGATCTGATCAAGCAGGCATATCCGAACGCACCCGTCAGTATTTCTTTCAATACCTCTTATTTTAAAGCGCTGAATGTTCTGGGGTATCTGCCTGCCTGGTTTGCTGACTGGTGGTACAACCGGCGCGCCGCTAAGCATTTCTTACCTAAGCTGGACTACTGGGGCGTCAGTTATTATGCATACGTTCCACTGAATCCGTTTCCGGTCACTGAAGTTGAAAAACCCGGAAAGCTGGATAAAATGGGCATTCGACACGATAAAATGTGGGGCTACAAACCCGAAGGATTGGGCGTTATGCTCCGCCGATTGTACAAACGCCGAAAAATGCCGGTTGTGGTCATTGAAAATGGCATCTGTACCGACGACCCCGCCGAGCGCATTCGCAGCATCCGCGAGTACCTGAAGGTTATTCACGATGCGATGACCAAAGACCACCTTCCGGTTGAAGGATATATCCACTGGAGTACCTGGGATAATTTCGAGTGGAATCTCGGGCCGACGTACCGTTTCGGGCTGGTGCATGTCAATTTATTTACCAAGGATCGGGAAATGACGGAAGCAGGGCGCTTTTATGCGCAGATCACTCGCGAAAATGCCGTCATCATTTAGCCTGGAAGATTGGTGATTACAATCGGTTTCTTTACTTTTGCAAGTGTTCAAATTGTCCATCCCGAACCATCCGCCATGAAATTGCTTTTTCATTTCTTTTCCGTATTTTGGTTTTTACTGTTTTTCTTTAATGGAAAATTGTTAAATGCACAATCTGGCACCTTGTACACTGCAGGCGCGCGCGGTGCGGGGATGGCCAATGCCACCGTAGCCTTCACCGATATCAACAGCGCCTTTGCCAACCAGGCGGGGTTAGCATATATTGAAACCCTTACCGCTACGGCTTTTGCCGAGCAACGGTTCCTGCTGAGCGATCTGCAAACCGTTTCGGCTGCTGTTGCCTTGCCGACTGCTTCGGGGACGTTTGGGCTTTCCGTGCATCATTTCGGGCAGGATATTTTCCGGCAGCAACGCTTTGGGCTGGCCTACGGGCGCGCGCTCACCGAAAATTTGTCGCTGGGGGCGCAAGTACTGCTGTTGCACACCAGCATTGCCGAGTACGGCAGCCGCACAAATCTGACTTTTGAAATGGGCTTGCTGACGAGATTGCTCCCCGGCTTGCAGCTTGGTTTTCATATTTACAGCCCGATGCGGGTGGAATTGGTCAACGGCGAAGATTTGCC
>CAZFBU010000052.1:0-19339 GCA_964517175.1 uncultured Saprospiraceae bacterium | reverse complement strand
CATGGGGATTTTCACTTTCAGCAAGGTGAAAAAAGCGTTTCCGTATTGATTACGGGTGTTGGTTTGCCGCTTACGGCATATAGTCTGGGCAAAATATTGGGACAAAAAAAGTACGACCTGGCAATTAATGCGGGTATTGCCGGTGCATTCAACCGGGAAATGAAAATTGGTACAGTGGTGGAGGTGGTGAGTGATTGCTTTGCGGACCTGGGCGTGGAAAATGCAGATGGCTCTTTTACGAGCGTTTTTACAATGGATCTGATTGCATCGAACCAGCCGCCTTTTACGAAAGGCGAACTACTGAATCCGTATCCCGGTCATTTTCTACCTGCGGCAAAAGGGCTGAGTGTCAACAGAGTACACGGTTCTGCGCAAAGCATCAAGCAAGTGCGTAGCCGCTATCCCCTCGCCGATATCGAAACCATGGAAGGTGCCGCCTTTTTTTATGCCTGCCTGCTGGAATCGCAAAAATTTCTTGCCATTCGCGCCATTTCCAACCATGTAGAGCCGCGCAACCGCGATCAGTGGGATATTCCGCAGGCTATTAAAAACCTGAACACTACGTTGCAGGAAATACTGACAGGGTTTTAGTCTTCTGATAAGCGTGATTAATTGAGCTTTGCAAAGTTTTGACAATGAGATGCTTTCAAAAAAATGCAACTTTTTTTACTTTGGAATAAATAGAACTTTTAATACAAAAATGTCTGGGTATTGATAAAAATAAAGCTTATATTTGTCTCATCCTCCCAACAAATGGAACCGTATCGTGTTCATTGTTCATAGTCTGACAAATTTACCCTTACAATTAGAAATTCTTTTGCTTATTTGGTTTCCCCTTTACGCATAGATATCGTTCCCCTTTAATTAGGTTTTCAACAAATTAAACATAAAAACTTAGGTTTATGGCTACTAATGCTATGGCGTTCCCTTTGACCCAGGGGGATGCAATCCCAGGAACGAGGCTCCGCGTTCGGGTGGAGGTGGTATTCGGTAAGCCCAGCAAAAAATGTCTGGGCACCGGAATCTGCAAGGTGTTGCCACACGAGGCGACCGAAAACTGCGGGTGTGCTTCTGCCCGGGCAGAAATACGAAAAGTGAATGCGCAATTGATTTTACTGCGGTTCCGCTGCTCGCAACTTTGCCCGACCATCCGGAAAGTGCAATTTGCGCAAGATCAATTCACCGTGGAAGAGAGCTTGGAGTTGCCTGCTTTTGTGCGCTCAGCCCTGGTTCTGGAGGCGCGGTTCATTCTCCGTGGCTGCTACCCGGTTCATCAGAATGAGCATTTTGTAACGATTGCGCTGAACTTACTGTAAGGAGCGTTTACATCTGATCATTCGTTCTTTTCCGTTCAGGTCATGTTGTAAAATCACGTGAAGCAAACCCTTTATTTGCAGCAGTTCGACGACCTGCCGGGCGTTGTATTCATTGCACTCAAAGAAAAGCCAGCCCCCCGGCTCCAGGTGTGATTGAGCAAAGTCGGCAATGGTATCGTAGAAAAGTAGCGGATTCTCGTCCGTCACGAAGAGCGCCAGTTCCGGTTCGTGCGCAAGCACATGTGCGGGCATGAGGCTGCGTTCGCGCTGCGGAATGTAAGGTGGATTGCTGACGATCACGTCAAACTTTTCCAGATCAGAGCAGGCGTTTTGATCGAAAATATCGGCGTGGATAAAAGTGATACGAGTGTTATTGCGTTCCGCATTCGCTTTAGCAATGGTTAGTGCCGCTGTGCTGATATCCATTGCAAAAACAGTTGATTCGGGCACATGCTTTTTCAGTGCAATGGGAATGCAGCCGCTACCGGTGCCGATGTCGAGAATTGCATAATCCCGGCGCTCGTTCGCTTTAATGGTCTCCATCATCCAATGGACGAGTTCTTCCGTTTCCTGGCGGGGAATAAGTACGTGCGGATCGACGTTGAATTTCAAACCGTAAAAATCGGCTTCGCCGAGGAGGTACTGCACCGGTTCGTGCCGGAGCAGGCGGCTGGTAATGTTTTGTAAATACGCTTCCTGTTCCGCCGGAAAGGCCCGTTGGCTTTCCACATTCCGAACCTGAAACGCATCCTCAAACACAATCCGTGCAATACTCCGCGCCTCGCCCGCATCGTAAATGTGGCTCAGCTTTTCCACGAAATTTTGAAATGCATTTACGATTTTCATTATCAACCCTTCAACCTTTCCGCACTAAGCGGATAAATCAACTTTTCAACTTAGCCTATTCTTATAATCCTCATACCCAAACGCCCGCACTACTTCCAGTGTGTCATTCTCGTGCCAGATCGCAATGCTGGGATGTTTCACGCCATTGAAGGTCGTCGTTTTCACCATGGTATAATGAATCATATCCTGAAAAACGAGTTTATCGCCAACCTGCAATTTCTTGTCGAACGAATACTCGCTCATGTAATCGCCCGCCAGGCAACTCACACCGCCAATGCGGTAGGTCGGTTTTCCGGGCACCGGGTCTGTCGCACCCGCGATGCGCGGCCGGTAAGGCATTTCCAGTGTATCCGGCATGTGCGCGGTGAAGGAAACATCCACGATTGCCGTTGTAATGTCTCGGTTTTCAATGATGTCCAGCACCGTAGCCACGAGTACGCCCGTATCCCAGGCAATAGCGCTCCCGGGTTCGAGAATCACCTCGAGGTGCGGATAGCGTTGGCGAAAGCCTTGCAGTGTTTTGACCAGATGCTCTATATCGTAACCCTGGCGTGTCATCAGGTGTCCGCCGCCAAAATTGACCCATTTTAGTTGTGAAAAGAATCTCGAGAATTTTTGCTCAAATTCTTGCAAAACCTTTTCGAAGTCATGAGAACTGGATTCGCAGAGTACGTGAAAATGCAGCCCTTCCACGCCAGTCGGCAACGCGTCGCCAAATTTATCCGGCGCTTCGCCCAGGCGTGAGCCCCGAGCCGCCGGATTGTACAAATCCACTGCCACTTCGGAATACTCGGGGTTCACGCGAATGCCGGGCGATATTTTCTCGGGGAAATTGGCCACCTGATCCTTGTATCGCTCAAACTGCGTGATCGAATTGAACGTAATATGGCTGCTATACCGCATAATCTCTGCGAAATCTCCCGGCAGATACGCCGGCGAGTAAGTATGCGCTTTGACGCCCATTTCTTCAAAGATCAACCGTGCTTCGTCCAGTGAACTGGCCGTTGCGCCTCGCAGATATTTTGCTACAATCGGAAAAACCCGCCACATAGCGAAGCCCTTCAACGCGAGGATGATGGACACGTCCGCTGCATCCTGCACGCTTTTTATCAGTTCGAGATTCTCCCGCAAACGCTTCATTTCCAATACGAAAGCCGGAGATGGAATTTGGTCAATGTTCAATGCTTAAGGTTTAAAAGTTCAAAGTTCAAGGTCAACATTCTCCGCGTCGTGCCAGGGCAAGCCGCATTCGTTCAGCTTTTCCATGAACGGATCGGGGTTGAATTCTTCCACGTTGAAGACGCCCGCACCCGACCATTCGCCGGTGAGCACCATCATCGCGCCGATCATCGCCGGAACGCCCGTGGTGTAGGACACGCCCTGCGCGCCGGTTTCCTTGTACGCCGCTTCGTGACTGCAATTGTTCCAGATGTAATAGGTCTTTTCTTTGCCATTTTGAACACCGCGAATGCGACAGCCAATGGAGGTTTCGCCAGAATAATTCTCGCCCAGCTCGCCGGGATCAGGCAATACCGCCTTCAGGAATTCCAGTGGAATGACGTCCACGCCTTTGTACTTCACCGGCTCAATACCTGCCATGCCAATGTTCTGGATCACGCGCAGGTGCGTAAGGTACTCGTCGCCGAAAGTCATCCAGAAGCGCGCGCGCTTGAGCGTGGGGAAATTTTTTACCAGCGATTCGAGTTCTTCGTGGTAAATGACGTAGGATTTTTTCGGTCCGATATTCGGATACGTCAGCATTTTGCTGATCTCGTGCGGCTCGGTTTCCACCCATTTGCCATTTTCCCAGTACTTGCCTTTCTGCGTCACCTCGCGGATGTTGATCTCCGGGTTGAAATTTGTGGCAAACGCCTTACCGTGGTCGCCGGCATTGCAATCGACAATATCCAGATAATGTATTTCATCGAAGTGGTATTTCGCCGCGTGTGCCGTGAAGATGCTCGTCACGCCAGGGTCGAAGCCGCAGCCAAGCACTGCCGTCAAGCCCGCTTTCTTAAAGCGATCCTGGTACGCCCATTGCCATTTGTATTCAAATTTTGCCTCGTCCTTTGGCTCGTAGTTTGCCGTATCGAGATAGTGCACACCCGTTTCCAGGCAAGCGTCCATGATGGTCAAATCCTGATAAGGCAGCGCCACGTGAATGACGATTTTGGGACCAAAAGAACGAATGAGTTGCACCAGTTCCGGCACGTTATCTGCATCCACTGCTGCGGTTTGAATATGGACGCCGAGGTCGCGCTTTATATCAGCAGCAATGTCATCGCACTTGGACTTGGTGCGGCTTGCCAGCATAATTTCCGAAAAAACGTTGGTGTGTTGTGCGCATTTGTACGCCACGACGCGCCCTACGCCTCCAGCGCCGATTATGAGGACTTTAGACATATTTGTTTATGTTTGATTTTTTTGATAATTCATTACCAATCGAATTTCTATCCGCCTCCCGAAATACCAAAATCTATTCGCCACAAAAGTAATGAATTTGACGTTGTAAAAACGGAAAGTCACTTTTTGTTCAAAAAAAAATCAGACGCGTAAACACTTATTTTGCATGGAAAAAATTCTAATTACCGGAGCTTCGGGCAATGTCGGGACGGCAATTTTGCAGCATTTCAAACCGGAACCGCATCATCTGCTTTTTCTGGCAACGCGGGAACGCCCAACCGCGCCTCACGAGTTGTATTTTGATTTTGAAAATCTTGAACGGACGTTGGAATCGCTATCAGAGGTGGATGTATTGTTCCTGCTGCGTCCGCCGCAAATTGCAGATGTTGGGCAATTTTTTGAGCCGTTGATTGAAGAAGCAAAGGAAAGAGATGTTCGGCATATCGTTTTTCTCTCTGTACAGGGTGCAGACGAAATATCTTTTATTCCGCACGCCAAAATCGAGAAGCTGATCGTCGGGTCAGGAATTCCTTATACCTTTATTCGTCCCAGTTATTTTATGCAAAATCTTACAACGACTTTGCGGAGTGATATTCGGGAGCGCGACCGCATTTTTCTACCCGCTGGCAAAGCGCCTTTTCTCTGGATAAATGTGGCGGATATCGGCAAAGCCATTGCAGCGGTGTTGCGAGCCCCAGACGAGCATCAGAACCAGGCATACACTCTTACCGGCAAGGAATTGCTGGATTTTTACGAAGTAGCCGAGATGTTGTCGCAGGAATTGGGTAGAAATATTGAATATGTAAGCCCCAATTTATTGCGATTTTTTATCGAAAAAAAGCGACAAGGCGCTTCAATTGCTTATATTCTGGTGCTGATTATGCTGCATTATTTGCCTCGTTTTCAGCGAGCGCCCGAAATCAGCGATGAATTTACCAAACTCACCAGAGCGGAGCCTGGTGAATTGAGTGATTTTATTCGGGAACATGCATCGGTATGGAAGTCTTAGTGAAGTGGAGAACAAGCTAAACTTACTCTACCTTCTCCACTTTTATCAGGCAATTTTACAAAGGTGACGCCGTTATAGTTCCACAAAATTAGAAATTAGTAGATTTGTGCGTTTGATGTTGGATTTCAGATTATTCTTATTTTCCAAACATCCAATATTCAATACCCAATATATGAGCGTTGTAGTCAAAAACTTAACAAAGATATACGGAACGCAGCGGGCGGTGGATGACGCGAGCTTCACGGCGAAGGAAGGCGAGGTGCTCGGGTTTCTCGGACCAAATGGCGCGGGCAAGACCACGACGATGAAGATCATCACCTGCTTTATTCCGCAGACGGCGGGCACGGTCGAGGTTTGCGGTCACGATGTGGAAAAACACCCGATGGCGGTGCGGCGTTGCATTGGCTATCTGCCGGAACATAATCCGCTTTATGGTGATATGTACATAAAAGAGTACCTGAGTTTTGTGGCAAAATTGCACCAGGTGAAAAACATTCGCCAGCGCGTGGATGAAATGATCGAAATGACAGGCCTGGAGCGGGAGCAACGCAAACAGATTGGTGCGCTTTCCAAAGGCTACCGGCAGCGCGTGGGGCTGGCGCAGGCAATGCTGCACGACCCGGAGGTGCTGATTCTGGATGAGCCGACTTCCGGGCTGGACCCGAACCAGTTGGCGGAAATTCGCAATTTGATCAAAGCGTTGGGCAAGCAAAAAACGGTTATTTTTTCCACGCATATCATGCAGGAGGTGCAGGCGCTGTGCGACCGCGTGGTCATCATCAATCGCGGCAAGATCGTCGCCGATGACCCGATTGAAGCCCTGCAGCACCGGGTGCGCGGCGAGTCGGTGGTGACGGTGGAATTTGCGGAAAGCACAAATGCCAGCCTGTTGCGGAAAATTCCACGGGTAAAACAGGTCAATGATCTGGGTAAAAATCGCTGGCAACTCATCGCTCCGGCGGATGCCGATGTGCGACCGGAAGTGCATAAATTTGTAATGCAAAACAATCTGACGCTGCTGGAAATGCACAAGGAGGTGGTGAGTGTGGAGGATGTGTTTCAGCAATTGACGAAGTCATAAAATGCTAATTATGAAGTTTTTAGGACCGGTAATGTGCTTGTTTTTTCTGTCGGTCGGCGTTTCCGTGGCCCAGCGGGATAGTTTGCTTCTGACCAAGAACTTCAAGTTTACGGATGGCGTTTACGTCAATTACGCCGATTTTCAGAAAAACCAGCCGACGTACAGATGGCAGGACGTAAATGCGAACCTGGCGACCAGCGAGGAAGGTTTTGTGGCGCAGGTAGAATATATTCGACATGACCGGGAAGATCTGGATTTGGAACAGATTTGGGGCATTTGCCTGGGCGGCATTCCGTATATCCGTTTGCCTAGAGGCGAAGTGACGGATGCGGCGACGGTTTTTGCCGGATTGCGCGTGCGCGGGAAGATTAGCTATTTTCGGTACAAGGACGAAGAAACGGAGTTCTACGAAGTAAAAGCGTATAACCCATTGAATGGCAGACCCTACCGACAGGCCAAGGTGCCGGTGGAAAAGACGGTGGAGCGCGAGTTTATGCTCGACTGGGAATCAGGTAAAATGGAGGTATTCTCGGTGGAGAATCTGCTCGACTGGATCGCTGATGACCGCCAGCTCTGGGAATCGTTTCGCGAGCTGTCGCCGAGAGAAGCAGCGGATCGGAAGTTCCGGGTATTACTGATTTATGATGATCGAAACTTAGTTTATTTAAAATAGGAGGATGCGAGGATGGGGAAGATTGGAGGATTTTCCTATCTGCCAAAGATTTGACGTATGATAAGTATTCTGACCAAAGAAATCAATTCCTTTTTCAGTTCGCTGATCGGCTACATCGTCATTGGCGTGTTTCTGATCGTATTGGGGCTGGTGATGTTCGTTTTTCCGGATACGAGCATTTTGAATTACGACTACGCGACGCTCGACCAATTATTCGACGTAGCGCCGATGATCTTTGCCTTTTTGATTCCGGCGATCACCATGCGTTCCTTCGCGGAAGAGCAGCAGACCGGGACAATCGAGCTGTTGGCGACGAAACCCGTGAGCGACTTATCAATCGTATTGGGCAAATTCTTCGCCTGCCTGGCGCTGGTGGTTTTCGCCATATTGCCGACGCTGCTTTATTATTACACGGTTTATCAACTCGGCGCGCCAAAGGGTAATCTCGACGCGGGCGCCATCGCCGGTTCGTACATCGGACTGATCTTCTTGGGCGGGGCTTTTGTGGCGATTGGGCTGTTCGCCTCGTCGCTGACCAACAATCAGATCGTAGCATTCATCCTGGCGACGTTTCTATGCTTCCTGATTCATTGGGGCTTTGATCTATTTAGTGGGTTGCCGGTATTTGCAGGCAAAACGGACGATATCGTACAGATGTTCGGCATTTCGTATCATTACAATTCGATCAGCCGGGGCGTCGTAGATTCGCGGGATGTGATTTACTTTTTGTCGGTGATCGGCATTTTTATTATGTTGACCCTAACCTCATTGGAAAGAAGAAAATGGTGATTTTGAAGTGGGAAGTCGGAAGTTGAGCGAAGCGAAATCCCGCACCGTAGGTCGGGATGGGAAGTCGGAAAAACATGATTGAAAATTTTGTAGAGAAGACATGGCAGAACAAAAAAATAAAACAAACGCCAGGCGGACGCGCTCGCTCATCAATTTGGGGCTTTTCATTGGCATCGTCATTTTTGTGAATATCCTGGCGAATGCGCGTATGGGGGGGCGCTCGTTTTATACCTATCTCGATCTGACCGAGGAAAAGCGCTTCACGCTAACCGATGCGACCCGCAATCTGCTCAATGATCTGGATGATGTGGTATATGTCAAGGTCTTGCTCGAAGGCGATTTCCCGGTGGGATTCAAGCGTTTGCAAAAGTCCACCCGCGAGATGCTGGAAGAGTTTCGCGGCATTTCGGGCTACATTGAGTATGAATTCGTGAATCCTTCCACCGGCACGAATAAAGAGATTAATGACCGACGCGAGGAGTTCCGAAACGAAGGCATTCAACCGGTCTCGCTACGCGTGAAAGACAACGACCAGACCAGCGTGCAACTCATCTATCCGTACGCGCAGATTTTTTACAAAGGTCGCAACATCAATGTCAATTTGCTGGAAAATCAGATACCAGGCATGCCGCAGGAAGTGGCGCTGAATAACTCGGTGAGCCTGATCGAATACAAGCTGGCGAATGCCATTCAAAAGCTGCAAACGCCGATCAAGCCGGTCGTCGCCTTCACAACGGGGCACGGCGAACTGTCGCCCATCGAGACGGCAGACCTGGAGAAAACGCTGCGGCAGTTTTACGAAACCGGTCGCCTGCGCCTGGATAGTCTGGTCACGATTCCGCCAAATGAATTGTCGGCGCTCCTCATCGCGAAGCCGCGCATAGCTTTTTCCGAGCAGGATAAATTCAAGATCGACCAGTATGTGATGAACGGCGGGAAGGTGCTGTGGCTGATCGACAAGCTGGATGTGAATCTGGATAGCCTGCGCGGGCCGAGCTTTTTCCCGCGCGAGTACGACACCAATCTGGACGACCTGCTCTTCCGCTACGGCGCGCGCATTCAACCAAACCTGGTGCTGGATATGCAAAGTTCGCGCATTCCGCTGGCAACGGGCATGCTGGGCAATGCGCCGCAGTTTGATCTGTTTCGCTACCCGTATCATCTGGTGGTGCCGCCGGCATCCAAACATCCGATCGTAAAAAGCCTGGATCTGGTGAATATGCTCTACGCCAGCACGATTGATACGACGGTGCGCACGAAAACGACGGTCGAAAAAACGGTACTGCTCGCGTCTTCGCCAAACAGCATGACGCAGTTCGTTCCGCTGGAAATGAATTTTGATTTTCTGCGCTACGAGCTTGATCCACAGCGATTTAATAAGCCCTCGCAACCGCTGGCGGTATTGCTGGAAGGTACGTTTCCTTCGCTCTACGAGAACCGCGTGACCAATGAAATGCTCGCCGGTTTGCAGCAGTTGAATATCGAATTCAAACAGCAAAGTTCTCCGAATCGCATGATCGTCGCGTCGGATGGCGACATTGCCAAGAATGGTATCAATCCGCAGGAGCAATCCTTCAAGCCGCTGGGTTTCAATGAGTTTGAAAATTATCAGTTTGCGAATAAAGACTTCCTCGTCAATGCGCTGGAGTATCTGCTCGATGCCAATGGCGTGATCGCCGCGCGCGGCAAGGAAGTGCGCCTGCGCCTGCTCGACACTGCCAAAGCCGAAGCCGAGGAAGCCAGGTGGCAGTTGCTGAATATCGTGGTGCCGCTGGCGTTTCTGGCGGTTTTTGGATTGATTTACAATTGGATACGGAGGCGAAGATTTGCAAGGTGAAAAATTGTTATTTGGGATTTTGTTATTTGGGCACACCTCACCAGGTCACGGATCGTCGGTGTACGGGCGGGATTTGCGAAACCTCAAAGTTTTCGTAAATCTCTGACCGGGGGATGACGATGCAACGGCGTACCGACACAGCCGAAAATCATAAAAAAATCAGCACCATAAAAAAAATCAGGGTACGATTAAGGTGTAACGGTTTACAGGCGTACACCACATCACAAAATAGAAAATGAAACGGACACTCCTTTTACTACTCGCATTTTTATCGCTGGGCGGCATTACCACCTGGTATTTGCTGACGCAGCAGGATGATAAAACCACCCTCATGGGCGCGGAGCGGCGCTTTGCGGTGGAAAATACCGACGATATTCACAAAATATTCATCGCGACTCGCCGGGGCGAAACGACTACGCTGGAGCGCCGAGACGGCTACTGGCTTTTCAATGGCGAATTCAAAGCCCGCCCCAATGCCATCGAAAACCTGCTGGATGCCATCCGCCGGGTGCAGGTGAAATACAAGCCGCCACAGGCTGCCGTAGAGAACATGGTGCGCGATCTGGCGACGAATGGCTTGAAGGTGGAAATCTACGACCGCCGTGACCAACTGCTCAAATCCTATTACGTCGGGGGCGGTACGCCGGACGAACGGGGCACTTACATGATCATCGACGGGGCGGAGCAGCCTTACGTCGCGTCCATTCCCGGCTGGGAGGGCAACCTCCGGTTCCGCTACAACCTGACGGGCGAAGACTGGCGCGACAAGACGATTTTCGCCTATCAGCCCGACGACATTCAATCGGTGGCGGTGGCGTACCCCAAGCAGCGCAACAAATCCTTCCGGCTGGAGCGGACGGGAGATGGCTTCGAGGTGACGCCTTACTACGAGGTCACACCGCGCATCCATCAGCCGGTAGCGCCGGGCAAGGTCGAAGCGTATCTGGCGAACTTCGAGAGCCTGGTCGCGGAGGCATTCGAGAATGAAAATATCTATCAGGATTCCATCAAGCAACTGGTGCCCTTCAGCATCATCGCGGTGACCGACCGCGCGGGCGAGGTGACGCAGGCGCGCCTCTTTCCGATCATTCCCAGGACAAATCCCGCGAACAACCTGGCAGGCTCGGACACCGTGGAGCGCTACTTCGCCGATGTGAATGGCGAGGATTTTATGCTGGTGCAGCATCTGGTGTTCCGCAGGATTTTGTGGGGGTATGATTTTTTCTTTGAAAATGAAGCCGTTCAATAGGTTATAGTACACGGATCGGGGAAGATGTTTATGATCTAATACCAATTTGGAAGTCGGAAATTGGAAACCGTAAATGATTGAAAATCAATTTTTAAAGAACTCATCAATACATCATTATCAGTTGAAATTGGTATAATTTCTGGGTGGTATCCGCCACGAGGAGAAGTACGGTTAGAGCGTCACCGGACACAGTCTCCGATATAATCGGAGCAGGCACGGCGCAAATGGGGAAAGACTGGCAATACTTGGACAAAGCGGGTAATATTTACAAAAATGATCCGACCTCCCAGAGTAATGAAAAGCAACCGCAAATATCATAATATCCCAATATCCCAATCCGCCACAGGGCGGACAAGTATCCCAATATCCCATATTTTACACCGAAAATTAATTTACATCAAATGAAAAGCCTAATTTGATATAACGCCCGAAAATAAACTGCTGTGATTCTGTGTAAAAAGCTGGCGTAATATTTTGCAAAACAAATGTCTGGCCATTAAAAACATTATGCACTTGTAATGAAATAGCGTGCTTCTTGCGCACATAGCTGAGTGACGCATCCGCAAGTAGTAAATTGGACGAGGCAAGCCCAGTAAATGCGGTGTAACGGCCACTTGCCGTAAATAAAAAACGCCGCTGCCAAAGAGCTTGTTTATATTTCAATAAAGCATTCCACATGCGCTGGCTACGTGGGGCGGTAGCTTCTAAGTCATTCAAAAAAGTAAAATCGGTGAATTTGATACGTGTTTCAAAATCAAAAGTTTTTTCCTTCAGAGTAGTAAAAGCCCGATAATCGAGCAAACGTATGCGATTGGCTACCCCGATTTGCTCATCAGTGCCAGGTAATCGGTTATAATTTCGATTCATAATATAACCAGCTTCTAACTTCATTTGCAAGGGCAAATTAGTGAATACTTTACCGATTTTATTAATTAAAACTAAATAATAGGATGGTAACTGATCATAATATTGTGTAATTAGCCCAAATTCATTAAACTCGAAAGCGGGACTATTAAATGCCTTTCCGGAAATACCGGCAAATTCAAACGCCAGTCCATAATCGCTGAGCGCAAAAGTCTGCGCCGAAAAGCTGAGCACCCGCTCGCGACGGGGCAGCAAATCATAGCGGCCGGGCACGGCAAAGGTCTGAAAATCAAGCAATTCCTGCCCAAAAAGTAATTGATACAAAGGAAAGCTACTCGTATTTTGCGTGTAAGAAAAACTTACATCATCGCCGTCATTGAAAGTAACATTCAGGCGCGTATTCCATTCAAAAATGGCTTGTTGCTGCCGCTCGGTTTGCCCAAAAACCGGGAAAAAGTTAAATGCTACGCCCGCTTTATTCTCCCAGCTAAAAGCGCCAAATCCCACGCTATGCTCTACAAAAGGCAGCGCCTGACTGTGCGACAGTGTTTGCGGATCGGACTGCCAAGCGCCATTGTTCCAAGGCTGCTCGCCCTGAAAAAACTGACGCTGCCCGCTTAAGGTATGTTGTAAGTACCTAAACCCGGTCTTTATAAATTGCCCTTTCCACTCGGTTTGGTAAAAAAGATTGGCTAACCAGCGCTCTTGCGTCACGGGGATGCGTTGCCGAATTTGCTGCGGCCAGCTACCCGAAAGATTTTCAAAAAAACGAGCGTATAATGGATTATTGTGCCATAACGTCCGATCGGTTTCCTGATCGGTAAAATTATACAAAGCATTTAGCTGGATACCACTGCTTTCAGAAAAACGGCGCTCCGCAAACAAGTTATGATAAAATTCGCGGCTATTACTCGCATCAAGAAAATCATATTGCAAGCCAGCGAACTCGCGCTGCCGCTGATCTGCTTCATTCCGACCCAATACGGCGTTGAAATTATATTTTAGTTTAGTGTCTTTTTTATTTACTACAATCTCCGCTTTGTTTTTAGAATATGCGCCGTATAAAGACTGCGCTTCCTGGAAAGAAAATTCGATGGGCGGATCTGTAATAAAAACCTGACTGAAATCGCGCTGCATGCCCACACGGTCGAGATAATTATAACTTCCAAAAAATAACTCTACACTGGGGCTGAGGTCCACCTTGCCAGTGAGTCCGATAGAGCCGGCGCGATTGCTGTTGTATTCCCGAAAGCCATAGACCTCATTGTTAAACTCTGGATTGGCGCGCAGGCGATTGAAATCGGCAGGTACTTCAAAAATTTGTGCATAAGCTTCGGCACCCAGATTCTGAATGTTAGACAACTCGATGGTCTTGTCGCCAAATTCATCCCACTCGCCCAGCAACTGAAATTTGACCTTGTCGCGCAGCGAAAACATCCGTGCTACCCCGCCCGGCCGCAGGCGCGTCTGATGCCCCAACGTAGCCTCCAGCCGCCCGAAAAGCGAGTGATCAAAATCGTCTTTAAGCTTGATGTCGAGCACCACAAAATCATTTTGCGACAGCAATGATTCCCTGATTTTATCATCTTTTTCCTTAAAACGCACTTCTACCGACTGCACCCGGTCGGGCGTGAGGTTTCGAGTGAGCAAGGCCGCACCGCCATCGGTCAATTCTTCCCCATTAATTAGCACTTTATTTACTAATTTTCCATTTACTTTCAGCTCGCCGTTTTCCAGCACTTCAAAACCGGGAATCTTGGCCAACACTGCCTCCAAGCTCTGGTCGAATTCATCCGCCCAGTGGTCGGTATTATACACAATGGTATCCTGCTTTACAATCATAGGCGGCAGCTTGCTTGTCACCTGTGCCTCCGCGAGCGTATGCGCCTTAGCCGCTAAGGGTATATTCACCTCATAACGCTGCTGCCCAGTGGCATCTATAAAAATGTCTTTTTCCACATTCTCGTGGGTCAGGCTGTTGGTTTTGAGTGTAAAAACCGAGCCTTGGCGCTCAATGGTGAGTGCATATTGCCCTTTTTCATTAGCCATCGTAAAGGTTACCACTTCATTAGTCTTATAGCGATATAATACGACCTGTGCGTAGGCTACTGGCTCTCCATTAGCAGCATCCTGCAATGCCCCGAAGATGACAATCTGCGCCTGAGCCGACCAGACAGAAATAAAAACGAAGTAAATAGCAACAAGTAAACGCGGCATGACTATTTAGTTGTTGTAATAATAAAATCAATTCCCATCCTTATTTAGCAAATCTCGAAGTTTACCTTTGTCTTTACCGGTGTCGGACTGCACCCAGACGCCCTCTTTCGGCTTTAGCTCGCCCACTGGCTTCATCGTAATGGATTCCATGGTATATTTACCCTTTATATGGTTTTTTATAGTCATTTCTATAATTAAGCCAGGTAAACCCCAAGTAAAATAAGGCCCACCGGATACGGGTATTTCCGTTGTAAACCAAGCGATAGCCTCGCCGGTATCGCCTTCTGCGAAAGTTACTGAAGCGGTGGCTTTCTGTGCTTTATAATTACCAATTGTTTTATATTCATCTTGCAATGTCCATTCATATTTTGGCGCCTCGGCTGCCTTCAGTTCGTATTGCTTTTTTTTGTCGTTATATTGCTGGTCAATGTATTCCTTGCTAGGCTGATGAATGTAACGTAAACGATTTGCATAAGGTATGTATATGACATAACCCTCAGGTGTGCGCCATTGCTGTTTTTGTCGTTTTTCGATGTACAGTAGCTCAGGTCCATTGAACCGCAAGGTGTCAAAGTAAAATTTATCATCCTCAACCCAGGTTCTTTTATACACCACTTCGCCACTCATTTGGGCCTTGAGGGTCGGCAAAAAGATATTTACCATGAACATAAATAGCAGCGGTACTAAGAATAAATTTTTCATATTACCTTTGTTTATTAGTGAATAAAAAACGCAGTTGCAGCTTCAGCGCATCTGTAAAAAGACTCCTGCCTTGCTACAACTGCGGCTTACAATTAGATACGTTTTAATTCAAGTTCTTACTACAAAAACAAACGAACTTTTAGTGGTGCTGCATTACTGAATCATACAGTTTACGGCAATTACAAAACCAGCATTCTGCAGCAATTTTGCCATCAACACGAACTGTGCAATGAATTGCCTCTTCTTCTTCGGCAGCAACTTCGGTTGCCACGGTATTATTAACATCTGGCAATACTGGATTAAAATAAGCAAAAGCCGTGGTTGTAATAAGTGATACGAACAACAGAAATACGAATAACTGCTTTTTCATGATACAAAATAGTTTTGATTTTGACATAACCGCCTACTCTTTTCAAGGTTTTCGGCAATCCCTTTTTGAAGATGCATCTTTCGATTACAAAATTACATTACATACATTCCAAAAAAGAAAATCGGTCATTTTCGGTCAAAACCAGTCAAAATCGGTCACGCGCTTGGCTGTCTGCTTGGTGGGTAGCGGGGGGCTTCATGGAAACGGGAGGCAGCACGGGTGGCCCCAGTGTTTGATATACGATGATATAATCAGCGGGGCGGAGCAAACCACTTGGTAGCCGAGGGTGAAGATGGTGCTTTTTTAAATGGCGATAGAAAGTGCTTTCGCTCATATCATACTCGCCCGCGAGTTGCTTGCGGGTCTTCGCGCCTTGTAAAAAGCGTTCGGGGATAACAGGGTAATGTGCCATGACTTGCGTATTTTGGGTGTTAATGAACATATTTTTCAACAACTTTCGCTCGCCTGGGTTCGCAAATTGGTTCATTTTTTTACGTAAAATATTGCGCAAACCATTTACAGCCAAATAAAAATCCGGCTACAAGCTATTACTTTGCAACCGGATTTCGTATATTTTTAGGAGTTACGCAAATTAGAAAAAAATTGCTAAATTAGCGAGATGACGATAGAATCTTACATAGCCCATTTACTCAGTTCACCAGGTGCCTGTTTTGGTGCTTGGCGGCGGTATCTTACACGTTGACAATTCGGTGATGGATAAGCCGTATTATTCGGATTTACAAGCCAATGACTTGGCCTATCAATGGTCTGGAAAACATCACCGTACCGTTCGCAGCATTTGCCTGATGGCTTTGCTTTACACGGATATTTCGGGACATAGCTTCCTGCCAAACTTTCGGTGCGGGAAGGCACGATCTCGCTATTTGCCGCCCGCGAGCGGATTGCTGCGGGCAAAGTTTCAAGAATGGAGGGTAAAATCGGGGGGTATCTTTAAATGGTGGCTGTGGAGTGGGTGATGCTTCACCGGACAGCGTCTCCGATATGATCGGAGCGGGCACGGCGCAAGCAGGGAATTGCATTACAAAAAATAGTTTTATGATGAATAGAAAACTCAGAATGGGAATGATTGGCGGCGGTAAAGGTTCTTTTATTGGTGGGGTGCACCGAATGGTGGCTAGCTTGGATGGACAAATTGAACTGGTGTGTGGCGCATTTAGCAGTAATCCTGAAGTATCAAAAGAAACAGGTGCGGAGCTTTTTCTTGCGCCGGAACGAGCTTATGGGAGCTATCAGGAAATGATAGCAACGGAAAAAACGCTTCCCGACGACCAGCGTATGGACTTCGTCTCTATCGTCACGCCAAATCATTTACATGCTGCCCCGGCAATTTTAGCTCTGGAAAATGGATTCCATGTCGTTTGCGATAAGCCCCTGGCTTTCTCCCTGGAAGAAGCTAAATTAGTGCAAAGCGCCGTAGAAGACTCGGGTTTACTATTCGCGCTGACGCACAATTACACCGGCTACCCGATGGTCAAAGAAGCTCGTCATATCGTGCAATCCGGTCAATTAGGTAAGATTCGCAAAGTCGTCGTTGAATACCCGCAGGGTTGGTTGTCCACTTTTTTAGAAGGGGAAGGACATAAGCAAGCTGCCGGGCGAACGGACCCCAGTAAATCGGGCATTGCCGGGAGTATCGGCGATATTGGCACACACGCGGAAAACCTGGCGGCGTATATCACCGGTGTGCAAATTACGGCGGTGTGCGCGGATGTGAATATTGTGGTTAAAGGTCGTCAATTGGATGATGATGCGAATGTCCTGTTGGTTTTTGATAATGGGGCAAGAGACATCCTGCATTGCAGTCAGATTTCTAATGGGGAAGAAAACGACTTGAATATTCGGGTATATGGCGAAACCGGCGGGCTGGAGTGGCACCAAATGGAGCCCAACACTTTGATCGTAAAATCGAATGCCGACCAAAAAATCCTTCGCACCGGCGTGGGCGATCTATCAGAAGCGGCAAAGGCGCATTCCCGCATTCCGGCAGGGCACCCGGAAGGCTACCTGGAAGCTTACGCCAATATCTACCGCAATTTTGCGCTGGCGCTGCGCAACAAAATGGCGGGGAAAGCACCCGACCCGCTATATGATTTTCCGACCGTAGAGGATGGGGTACGCGGCATGGCTTTTATCGAAACCGTTATCGCCTCCGGTAAAAGTGACGAAAAGTGGACGCCGTTTATGCAATAAATAAAGGATTTACTACAGTAATTATTTGCCTTCCCGGGGCAAAAACCTGGAGGCACTTTCTCCCATTTTGGAGGCACTGAGTGCGGTTTTGCCACCCAACTTCGGAAAATGGAGGGCAAAATTTCCACGGCGGAGGGCAACGATCAACAATTTGCCCGCCCGATTCAAAAATTTGCCGCCAAACTTTCGGTGCGGGAAGGCACTATGCCGCTATTTGCCGCCCGCGAGCGGATGGCGTAATTTCAAAAATGCACCCAAGTAATCGGAAATAGTTAAATGCATAGACAGGATTTACGGCATCTTGTCAATCTTGTGACATAGTCATGCTCCGTAGGAGTCCCTCGGACCTACGGCATTAATCCCTGCCTGCCGGCAGGCAGGCTGTCAAATAAAAAAATCCCGAAGGCTCCGTAGGAATGCCTCAGGGCAGATGGCAATGCCATAACTTTGTCCAGTTACTTATTATCATATATGCTTGGTGATGGACAGGTCAGTTGATTCTTTGTATAGCTTTCGCAAAGCTCAAATATTTACGAAATCTCCTATGTTTTAATCGCGATCTTCTGCCATCCAGTTTTGCAATTCCAAAAACGTCGCCACCAGCTCTTCGATCTCTTCCGGCTCCTGACTGGCGCTCGCGCATTTTTTGCGAAACACATCGATCACTTCCAGGCTCATCAGGTCCGTTTCTTCGGTCTGCCCGTCGATGGCGATGTGCTGGCGGTTGAGCCGAATTTTCAACAGCTCCAGGTTCATATCCTGGGTGAACTCCTGCAAATGTACATCCAATTGCGGAATGATCTTGTCGGTGTGCACGATGACCTCCACCCAGGGCGTGAGCTCGCGACCGCCTTTATCGTCGAAGCGTTGGAGGGCTTCTTCCACCTCGCGCAGCGTGCCTTCCACCGTTTTCAACCGCCGGAAAGTCGGAACGCCGATGGTTTCGATATTTTTAAGCTTATTTTTTTGAAAATCAAGTACATAAACCGATTTGTCGTCCTGCGTTTCACTAAAACTCAAAGGTATGAGAGAACCAGAGTAGCGAATCCGATCGCCTGTGCCCACCGCCTGCGCTCGATGAATGTGCCCCAGCGCTATGTAATCGAAGACCTCCGGGAATTGCCGCGCTTCGATATTTTCTTTATCGCCGATGTAGATATTATCCTGTTTATCAGATGCGTACGCATTTTTCACGTACAAATGTCCCATTGCAATTTTTGGAACATCCGTATATTTTGCTATGGCTTCAGCCAAGGTTTGGTAATGCCGCAAAATGCCCGCCCGTACCCGCTCCACACGATCATAGCCGCTTTCGCCCGCCACGCTGTAGCGCAAATCACTATCGCGCAAAAAAGGCACTGCCGCGATCACTGCCTGCAATTCGCCGGCTTCATCGCGCCACTCAATGAGTTCATCCTCCATGCGTTCTGTCGCTGCGCCGACCACGTGCACCCGCAATGCTGCCAGCAATTCCCTGGGCGCATCGAGCATGGCGGGGGAGTCGTGATTACCGCCGGTAATGACGATGTGTTGGCAGTTGGTGCGCAGCAGTTGCGTCAGGAAATTGTAGTACAGCCGCCGCGCGTAGTTCGGTGGATTGCTGATATCGAAAATATCGCCCGCTACGATCAAGCCGTCGATCTGCTCCGCTTTGATGGTATCAATAAGCCACGCCAGCGCTCGCCGATGCTCCTCCTCGCGGTCGTTGTACAAAAACTTTTGCCCCAAATGCCAATCGGATGTGTGCAGTATTTTCATGCTGGAAAGATAGG
>CAZFBU010000051.1:15038-25719 GCA_964517175.1 uncultured Saprospiraceae bacterium | reverse complement strand
TTCCGTTAGACCGTACGGAAGCTCATTTCTGGATATGCAGAAAAAGATTGACGCCTGATTGTCGATCATCTGCCTGGATCACCTTTTACAGGCGCTAATTTCCATTTATTGGCAATGGATGAAATTTTCGATCGCTGAGATTTTTCCGATAGAGTTCAATCAAACTTACGTTGATGCAAAGCAAAACCAACGTATCTGACGGAATGTAAGTAGTATGAAAAGCTGGTGGCCGTCCATGCATTCACATTAATCTGAAAGAATCGCCGATGTATAATCTGCCGGTTGTGCGAAGGACAGGCAGCATTTTCATGCAATAATATACTTGAAAGCTCTCTGCAAAATAAGAAAGACTCCCCCACATAAAACGCGGAATAACAGTGTTTTATGCCGAACATCGCTTGGAGGTGTCCCCGCACAGAAGTTAAAATATGAAGAGAAGAAAGTCGTGACTGCGATTTCGGCAGAATTCTTGAAAAGAAGGCTAAAACGAAATCCCTGTAACTTGCTAATTCACAGGGATTTATAGTAGCCCGTACGGGAATCGAACCCGTGTTTCAGGAATGAAAATCCTGCGTCCTAACCCCTAGACGAACGGGCCTTTAGCGGGTTTGCATTGTTGCTTTTTCCGAAAGCGTTGCAAAGATAAAGGCTTTTTAAGAATCCCAAAACTTTTTTACGAAATTTTTTTAAGCGCTTCCTTTTTTATTTTAAGGTATAGACACCTTATCTTTTACCCCTGCCAATTCCGCTTTACCCACTCCACTGCGCCTTGCGCCAATAACCAGGAGCGCCAGGCGTAATGCAGGTAAATAATGGCTTCTTCTTCCGATCCCATCACATAGCTGTATAGATATTCTTGTGGCGGATAGGTGGCGAACAGCAAAGGCGGTACGTGCGGATTGGCTTTCACGGCAGCGCGCAATTTAGCTCTGGATTCGGCGACATCGCCCTTGCGCAGGTAGGTGTAGAGCGCCTGCGGGTAGAGGCTCATCGTGGTTTTTTCTTTGTATTTTTTATGATAGGTATGGTAGGTTTCCAGGTCTTTCACTTCCAGCAAAGCGGAGAGCAAAGCGTAACGCACGCCCTGATTATCGCCGGGATTGAGTTCCAGCATTTCCTTCCAAATTGCAATGGCTTTCGGCGTTTGCCCGGGATCATAATAACACTCTGCCAGTCCACCCAGGCAGCGCATGAAGGAGCGCGTTTCGGCGATGTGCCAAAAATGCCCCTTATGTTCCTTCAAAAAATCACCGCCAAAAATACGTCGCCCGATTTCGATGCCTTTTTCAAAGTATTCTTGCCGTTTGTCATAATATTGATAAGATTCGCCGAGATATTCATAAGCCTCGATGCAGTCAGGGTAGAGCTTCAGGGCTTTTTTTGCCCTTCTTCTGCCCTTATTAATTGGCAATTCCTGCGCTTCCCAGACCAGTTCGCGCGCTTGCTCCTCCGCCGTCATATCTTCCTTGGACAATTCCGGCAATGGCTTGCCCAGCAGCGAACTCATTAAGGCTTCCAGTTCTTCCTGTGTTTGAATACCTTGCTGTTCAATCAGCTTTTTCAAGGTATGGTGGAATTTATCGTGTATAGACATGGATGTAATTTTAACGAAAAATACAATTTTTTTGAAAATCCTACACTACGAACTTGACTTTTTCAAAGCAAAAAAATACCTTTATAAAAAGTTTAACTTAAAAATTAATTTTTAAAATTAAAATGACGAAAGACGTTTCTACCGAAGAGAAGATATTAGCCGCTGCCAAAAAGATATTTATGCGGGATGGATTTCAGGGGGCACGCATGGACGATATTGCCGATGAAGCAAACGTCAATAAGGCATTATTACATTATTACTTTCGCAGCAAGCGTAAGTTGTTTGAAATTATATTTCAGGAAATAAAAGGAAAGATGTTGCCCCGCGTGAAAGAAATTTTTGAATCGGATTTACCATTTTTTGAAAAGATCGAAAAGTTTGTGCACAATTATTTTGATTTGCTGGGCGAAAACCCAGCGCTACCCTTATTCATTGTAAACGAAGTACATAAAGACCCCAGAAAATTTGCGGAGCAATCCGGTCTCCTGGAGGTTGTGCGTCCTACCATGATGATATTTGTGCAGCATTTGCATGAAGAAATTGAGCAGGGACGGGTAAAGCAGATCGCGCCAATGCATTTGCTCATGAATATCATGTCAATGTGCATCTTTTCATTCCTCGGCAAGCCGATGTTCCAGATGATGGCGAACATGGACGAATTGCAATACCAATTTTTTTTACAGCAAAGAAAAGAAGAAGTCGTTCGCTTTGTGATTGATGCGATTAAGGCTTGATATTTTTTTGTGCTTGTTTTAACCAAAAAATTAAATTTTAAAACAAATAATTTTCAACCCTTAAACCTCTATCAACCTTTCAACCAATGATGAATACTATCCGCATTTTTCTAATACTTTTGGTCAGCACTGTTGGGCTTCGGGCCCAGCAGGCTGCTTTGACGCTGGAACAGTGCTACGACCTGGCACGCGTCCATTATCCGACGGCCAAGAACCTTGAGTTGCTCGATGTCAGCAATCGCCTGAAAATGCAGAACCTGAACAAAAACTATCTGCCGCAGTTGCAGCTAAATGCCCAAGCTACCTGGCAATCGGATGTGACGGCGTTGCCAATCGAATTGCCGAATTTTGACATCCCAACCATCAGTCAGGATCAGTACAAAGCCACGCTCGAACTGCGCCAAAATCTTTGGGACGGAGGAGTGGTTACCAAGCAAAAAGACATTCAAACCGCCGCCACGCAAATAGAAAAACAAAGCACCGAAGTAGAATTGTACAGCCTGCGCAATCAAGTGAATCAATCGTACTTTGGCATTTTACTCGCCGACGAGCAACTGCGTTTAAATCAGGTTTTGCAGGAAAACCTGCAAGCCAGAATCCAGAAAATGGAGGCCATGGTTGCCAACGGCGCCGCCACCCGCGCCAACCTCTACACCCTGCAAGCCGAACTCCTCAAAGCCGAGCAACAAGCCATTGAAATACAAGCAAACCGTCGCTCTGCCATCGCTGCCCTGGGCCTATTGCTCAATCAGGAACTCGATGAAAATACCCAATTTGCCAAGCCAAATGAAAGCAATCTCAGTCCGCAAACCAGCATCCAGCGCCCGGAATTAGCGCTTTTTCAATACCAAAATCAGCTCCTGGCAGCGCAGAGCGATCTGGTTCCGGCTTTAAATCTGCCCAGATTCAGCGCCTTTGCCACCGGTGGCTACGGTCGCCCGGGCTTGAATTTCCTGGATAATGACTTCACCACTTATGCCATCGTTGGAGTGGGAATGAATTGGAACTTGTCAAATTTATATAACGGCAAGCAAAGCAACGACCGGCAATTGCTCACCATTCAGCAGCAGCAGGTGGATTTGCAAAAGCAGGCATTTTTGTTGCGTACCAATACCCAACTTCGTCAGCTCAATAACGAAATCGCTCAGCTTCGGGCTTCCATCGAAAAAGATGAGCAGCAGATCACCCTGCGCGAATCCATCCGCCAGAGCGCCGAAGCCCAGCTCGATAATGGCATCATCACGCCATCGGATTACCTGACCGAATTGAACAATGAAAATCAGACAAAACTGAACTTGGCTATTCATGCGTTGCAATTGCTGCTGGCACAAGCAAATTTGCGAGTCATTACCGGAAATTAGAATACAAAATAACAAAAAACAAATAACAAAAAATTCCAATGAAAGATATTTTGATTTTCAGCATTATAACCCTCCTCATTGTTTCTTGTGATAACAGCGGCAAGCAATTCGACGCCACGGGCACCTTTGAAGCCGATGAAGTGATTATTTCTGCCGAAACTGCCGGAAAGCTTTTGCAATTCACCGTCGAAGAAGGTACCGAACTTGAAGCGGGGCAAAACATCGGTACGATTGATTGTAGCAATCTGGCTCTACAAAAAGAACAAGCGCAGGCCAGTGCGAAAGCCTTGCAAAGCAAAACCAATAGCGCTGCACCGCAGATTTTGATTTACGAGCAGCAAATTATAACGCAAAAAAGCAACATTTCTGTTTTGCGAAAGCAACTGGAAATACAAGAACGCGAGCAAAAACGCATTGAAAACTTGGTCAAAGCCGACGCCGTGCCGAGCAAGCAATTGGATGACATCAATGGCGCAGTCGATGTACTCAAGCAACAAATGGAAGCAGCAGAAAGTCAGATCGAGGTATTGCGCAAGCAAATCAAAGCCCAGCAGGAAGCAGTCGCCATCCAAAATCGAGGCATCCTGAGCGAATCCGACCCCATGCGCCTGCGCGTAGCCCAGGTGGAAGATCAGTTGGCGAATTGCACTATTATTAATCCAATCAACGGTACCGTGCTGACGAAATACGCCGAGCAAAACGAAGTCACCGCGCCTGGCAAACCACTGTACAAAATCGCCGACCTCCGCACGCTCACACTGCGCGCCTACATTACCGGCAACCAATTGCCTCAGGTCAAACTGGGTCAGTCGGTGCGCGTACTGGTGGACGACGGCGAAGGCGACTATACAGAGAACAGCGGCACGATCAACTGGATTGCCGACAAGGCAGAATTCACGCCTAAGACGATTCAGACGAAGGAAGAACGCCAGAACCTGGTCTATGCGATCAAGGTCAAGGTACCCAATGACGGTTATTTGAAAATCGGAATGTACGGGGAAGTATTGTTTCAATAGGTTTATAGGTTGAAAGGTTTAATGCCTTCTTTATCAACCCATCAACCCATCAACTTTTCAACCAATAAAATGAATGCAGTCGAAATCAACAACATCACCAAGACCTACAATAAAGGGCAGGTCAAAGCGCTGCAGGGCGTGTCCTTTGAAGTGAAAGAAGGCGAGATATTCGGGCTGATCGGGCCGGACGGCGCGGGCAAGACGACGCTCTTTCGGCTGCTCACTACCCTGCTCATTCCCGATAGCGGCTCCGCTACTGTGATTGGCTACGACACGGTCAAGGATTACAAAGCAATCCGCAAAGCAGTGGGCTACATGCCGGGGCGGTTTTCCTTGTATCAGGACATGAGCGTAGAGGAGAACCTGGCGTTTTTTGCGACGGTTTTCAATACAACTATTGAAGCGAATTACCACCTCATCAAGGACATTTACGTACAGATTGAGCCATTCAAGCATCGCAAAGCCGGCGCGCTCTCCGGAGGGATGAAGCAAAAACTGGCGCTGAGCTGCGCGCTCATTCACAAGCCCAAAGTGCTGTTTCTCGACGAGCCGACCACCGGCGTGGACGCTGTTTCCCGCAAGGAATTCTGGGATATGCTGAAGAACCTCAAAGCCCAGGGCATCACCATTCTGGTTTCTACGCCTTACATGGACGAAGCCAGCCTCTGCGATCAAGTCGCACTGATTCAAAAAGGCGAAATCCTGGACATCAACACGCCACAAGGCATCATGGATAGCTACGAAAAACCACTTTGGGCGGTGCGTTCGGATGATATGTTCCGGTTGCTGAATGATCTGCGCGATTTTGACGCAACCGATACTTGTTATGCTTTTGGCGAATATCATCATCTGACCTTGAAAAACGATGCGCTTTACGCAAAGGATATTGAGAATTATTTAACAAAAAAGCACCATTATCAAATTGAAATAAATAAAATTCACCCTAATATTGAAGATTGCTTTATGGCATTGATGAAAACTTTATAAGATTTACCAAATCTTCGAGATTTGGCAAATCTGCAATTGATAAAAACATGAAAAAAACGGTAATCGAAACCGATAAATTGACCAAACGCTTCGGCAACTTCACCGCAGTAGATGCGATCACATTTGAAGTGAAACAAGGCGAAATATTTGGCTTTTTGGGGGCCAACGGCGCTGGCAAGACCACTGCTATGCGCATGCTCACGGGACTGCTCTCCCCTACCGATGGCGCGGCGATGGTAGCGGGGTATGATGTGTTCAAACAAGCCGAGAAAATCAAGCAAAATATTGGTTATATGAGTCAAAAGTTTTCGCTGTATGCGGATTTGACGATTCGCGAAAATATTCGACTATACGGCGGCATTTATGGCTTGAGGAACAGCAAGTTAAAAGCCAAAAGCAGCGAGTTGATCCAACGACTCGGGCTGGAAAGCAATGCCGATAAACTGGTCGGCTCGCTGCCCCTGGGCTGGAAGCAAAAGCTGGCTTTTTCGGTAGCGATCCTGCACGAGCCAAAGATCGTTTTCCTCGATGAGCCCACCGGCGGCGTGGATCCCATCACCCGGCGGCAGTTCTGGGACATGATCTACGAAGCCTCCGGCCTCGGTATCACGGTATTTGTGACGACGCACTATATGGACGAAGCCGAATATTGCAATCGCGTGAGCATCATGGTGGACGGGCGCATTGACGCACTGGATTCGCCATCCGGCTTGAAAAAAACATTCGACGCGGGTTCTATGGATGAAGTTTTTGTAAAACTGGCAAGAAGGGCCAAACGATCTGAGTGAAATTGGTTGTTATTGGTTATCTGTTAAATGGCACGGCATTCCCAATAACAAATAACCATTAACAAAAAAACAAAAAACATTAACAAAAATCACCAAGCCCAAAACGAAGTGACCGGCACATTATCGCATTAACTCATTAGCAAATTGAAAAATGAAACAATTCATCGCATTTGTAAAAAAAGAATTCTATCATATCCTGCGCGACCGGCGGACGATGCTCTTCATGTTTGGCTTTCCGGTTGCCCAGATTTTGCTCTTTGGCTTTGCCTTATCGAATGAGATCAAGAACGCGTCCATTGCCGTACTCGACCACTCAAAGGATGAAACGACGCAGCTTTTGATCGATCGCCTCGATGCGAGTCGCTATTTTACAATTGTAAAAAATCTACATTCCAATACTGAAATCGAAGACCTGTTTGAAAAGGGAATCGCCAAAATGGTCGTCGTTTTTCCACCGAATTTCCGGCAGGAACTGCTGCATACGAATGAAGCCCAGGTGCAATTTGTGACCGATGCCACCGAAACCAATACCGCCAATACCATTATAAATTATGCCTCCGCCATTATACGAGATTATCAAAATGAAATATTGAACAATCGGCAACTGCCTTATACCATCAAAGTCGAAAACCGCATGCTCTACAACCCTCAACTGGAAAGCGCTTTCAGCTTTGTACCGGGCATCATGGCGATGGTGATGATGTTGCTTTCCGCGCTGATGACCTCGGTTGCCATCGTACGCGAAAAAGAGATGGGCACCATGGAAGTCTTGCTCGTATCGCCGATGAAGCCCCTGATGGTCGTCTTCACCAAAGCCGTGCCGTATTTGGGTTTTTCCTTTCTGAACGTGCTGATTATCTTGGGGTTGAGCGTGTGGCTGCTGAGTATGCCGATTAATGGAAGCTTAGCGTTGTTGCTCTTCGAGTGCGTTGTCTTTATCCTCTCGGCGCTAGCCCTGGGTTTGCTAATTTCATCAATTGCCAATTCGCAACAGACCGCCATGTTCATCTCGCTGGTGGGATTATTACTGCCGACCATTTTATTTAGTGGTTTTTTATTTCCGATTGAAAACATGCCAATTATATTGCAATACATTGCCCAGGTGGTTCCAGCAAAATGGTTCTACGAAATCATTCAGGCGGTCATGATCAAAGGCTTGGGTATTGGTGCTATCTGGAAAGAAACGTTGGTACTGGCGGGTATGACGGTGTTTTTGCTGGCGGTTTCCACCATGCGATTTAAGGTAAGATTGGAGTAAAAATTGTTAATTTTTATTGGTTAATTGGCGCTCGGAATGTACACTTCCAAATAACAAATAACAGATAACAAAATCCCAAACCTGAAAAACCAATGTTAAATAAAATATCATAAAAAAAGCTAAAAATGAGAACATTACGCTTCTTACTCCAAAAAGAATTCCGTCAAATCTTCCGCGACCCGGCGATCCTGCGGATCATCTTTGCCATGCCGATGGTGCAGCTCATCATATTGCCGTTTGCGGCGGATTATGAAATAAAAAACATCAATCTGAGCGTCATTGATCAGGATCATTCGACCTATTCCCGGGAATTGATCACGAAAATGACCGCTTCCGGCTACTTCCGGCTGACCGATTATTCGGCATCTTACGAGCAGGCGCTGGAAGCCATCGAAAGCGATCGCGCCGACATCATTCTGACCATCCCACCCGATTTCGAGCGCGACCTGGTGAAAGACAACGAAGCCAAAGTGATGCTTGCTGCCAATGCCATCAACGGCGTAAAAGCCGGGCTGGGTACATCTTATGCTTCGCAAATCATTAGAGATTACAATAATGAAGTGCGCGAAAAATGGATTCTATTACCAAAATTTAATGAAATGCCGCTCATCGAGGCTGTGAGTTCCAATTGGTACAATCCACTTATTGATTATCAGTTGTTTATGGTGC
Source organism: uncultured Saprospiraceae bacterium (assembly GCA_964517175.1). GTDB lineage: Bacteria > Bacteroidota > Bacteroidia > Chitinophagales > Saprospiraceae > JADJNW01. The sequence goes on along the minus strand of CAZFBU010000051.1, from coordinate 17,312 downwards.
CGGGCATCCTGGCAATGCTGGTCACGATGGTCGGCTCCTTCCTGACAGCGATGAACATCGTGCGGGAAAAAGAAATCGGCACGATTGAGCAGATCAATGTAACGCCGGTAAAAAAATACGAATTTCTGCTCGGCAAACTCATCCCTTTCTGGGTGCTGGGATTGTTGATTCTGGCGCTGGGTTTTGTGGTGAGTTATTTAGTGTATGGCATCATTCCGGTCGGCAGCTATGGCTTGATCTTCTTTTTTGCCGGCTGTTATTTACTGGCGGTGCTGGGCATTGGGCTGCTCGTTTCCACCTTTTCTGATACGCAGCAGCAGGCTACGCTCATCGCCTTCTTTTTTATGATGGTTTTTATTTTGTTGAGTGGCCTTTACACCCCGGTAGAAAGCATGCCCCAATGGGCGCAGGTCATTTCCTGGCTCAATCCGGTTACGCATTTCGTCACCGTCATCCGGGCAATCGTTATCAAAGGCAGCAGTTTCATGGATATTTTGCCGGAGGTATTGACCGTGCTCGGCTTTGCTCTGTTCTATAATATTTGGGCGGTATTCAATTATCGGAAAACGGCGTAGGCGAATCTGCTCAAAAAAATGACGGGTCAGTTCCGCGCATTATAAGTCAATTCCACGCAGTTGGCTTCCTGAAACATTTGCGCGGCGAGCCGCTGCAAATCATCGGTGGTCACCGACTGGTAAAGCTGCGCCTCGTCATTAATCAATTCGGCATTGCCAAGTAGTTCGAAGAAGGCCAGGTTGATCGCCTTGGTCAGTACATTCATTTCAGAAAATAACAACGTACTTTCCATCTTATTTTGCAACTTTTGCAATTCTGTTTCCGCTAAAGACTGACGCACCAATTGACCGAGTTCTTCCCAGATCGCCGCTTTTGCCGCTTCAATGGAAATGCGCTCGCTCGGTCGCCCTTCCAAAATGAACAGCCCCGGATCGAAACTACCGGAAACGTAGCAATCAATCGAGGAAAAAAGCTGTTGTTGCTTGAGCAGCCGTCGATAGAGGCGGGAAGACTGCCCGTTGCTCAGAATATCCGACAGCAAATCCGCCGTGTAGTAGTCCTGTTCGTTGCGCCCTGGCATCCGGAATGCCAGATAAACGGCATCCATCGGCACGTTCGCTTCCACCGTTTTGCTTTGCTTGGCAATAGCAGATGGTTCAGGTGGCAGCGCTCGCTTTGGAATATCCCCCGGGGGGATGTCGCCAAACCACTTCTCCGCCAGCTTCCGCACTTCTGCGGTGCGCACGTTGCCCGTCACCACCAGCGTCGCGTTATTCGGACGGTAGAATTTATGGTAAAAACGAACCACATCATCCATCGTCGCATCTTCGATATGCTGCGGCACCAAGCCAATCGTTGGCCAGCGGTACGGGTGCACTTTGTACGCCAATTCGGAAAGATGATGCCAGGCATCGCCATAAGGCTCGTTCAGGCAGGTTTCCTTGAATTCCTCCAGCACGACTTTTTTCTGGGTTTTCAGCACTTTGGGGCTAAAATTCAAGCTCAGCATGCGATCCGATTCCAGCCAGAACGCAATCTCCAGGTTCTCTGCCGGTAAGGTTTCGTAGAAGCTGGTCATGTCATTGTTCGTGAACGCATTATTTTCACCGCCCGCCATCTGGATCGGTCCGTCAAAATCCGGAATGTGCTTCGACCCGCCAAACATCAGATGTTCAAACAAATGCGCAAAGCCCGTGCGCTCGGGGTGCTCGTCGCGCGAGCCTACGTCGTACGTCACATTCACCGCCGCCATGGGCGTGCTGTTATCTTCGTGTACCAGGACTTTCAGTCCGTTTTCCAGGGTAAACCGCGTAAATTTTATCATGCTTTCCAGATGTCAGACTCAGAGGCTCTCTTCTTTTTTGTAAAATGACCATTCAACTTCATAACCGGTGCTGGATCAAATGAGTGGACGAGATTTTGTAAACCTTTAAGATTTGCAAAATCTAAACAGCAGAACAACTGCTTCAACCCACTACCCAATAATCATATCGCACCCGCCAAAAATAAACGCCTGAGCATCTAAATAGTTGATGTGGGTAATTTGGTAAAAAGATAAATCAGAGCCTGTAAAGAAATGAGATACCTGTATCTTTTATACTCTATTCAAAATCCAAACAAAGAACTGGTAGTTTTTCGACAATGCAGGTGTACTCGCTTCGGCGGGGCGCCTGTTTTTCGCAAACCGCGAACCGCAAAAAGCAAACCGCAAACCGCGAACAGCGAACTGCGAACAGCGAACAGCAAAGAGCGAACAGC
>CAZFBU010000051.1:13226-14938 GCA_964517175.1 uncultured Saprospiraceae bacterium | reverse complement strand
TGTCCGCCGCCGTTGAAGCGTTCGTCAATGATGAAGCCCTGCTTGTCCAGCTGACCGTAAAACATGCGCACCAACTCCAATTGACCAAGCCCGCTGGTATTGGACATGTAAACGTAGCCAAGCTGTCCATTGGAAAGCTTCTCGACCATTTTGCGATTCTCTTCCATCCACTCGAGGTGGCGAAGTTGCCCTTCTTCGCCCGGGGTTAAGCATTTGACAATCAACTGCTTGGCATCTGCTTTATTGCCGGTACGACTGATCATCAGCGCGACCGTTTCGCCGGAAAGCCCCTCGAAGGGTGCAAATGGATCCTTGCCCGGATCGAGCGCCATGCCATTTACCGAGAGGATGTAATCGCCTTCCTGCACGTCCACGCCCGGCAGATCGAACGGAGAGCGGACTTCTGCATCCCAGATTGCCGGTTTTACAATGCGCTTGATGCGATACATATTATTGTTCATACCCCAGTCGATGCCCAGATAACCGGTAGAACGGGGACGCACGCGCTCCGTGTCGCCACCCCGTGTGTACGTGTGCCCGGCGCTAAGCTCGGCTGCCAGATTCGATTGGATATTGCTGACATCCCAGCGCGTGCGGGCATCGTCGATCAGCGCGCCGTAGCGTTCGCGCATGCCAGCCCAATCCACGCCCTGCATATTCGGATCGTAGAAAAAGTCGCGGTGCCGCCGCCACGTATCATTGAAAATCTGCCGCCACTCTTCCTTAGGCACAAGGTCCATCACCAAACCATCCGTCGGTACGGATTTTTCAATTTTTTGCCCCGGCTGCGGCTTGATAATGCCGTACTTGCCGTTGCTTCTCACCAGAATGGATTTGCCGTCTGCCGTGAGGCTCGCGCCGCTTATATTTGCAATAATTTCCTTTTCTTCCCGCTTGTCAAAATCATACAGCATGAGCGAAACCTTGCGCTCGCCCGAGCCGGAATTTGGTAACCGAACATAAGCCAGTTTTCCTTCAAATGGCATAATACCGCCAATATTTCCAGCATCCGGCGGCAGGATGACCAGCCTGGATTCAAAACCTCCAAAGTCGATCGCTACGACCATCTCCGAGGTATCTTTGCCGTTCTTTTTCTTGTCTTCTTCCAGGTTTAGCTCGTCATTTTTTGCCTGTAACAATGAAGGTACATCCTTGGTCAGGCTGACGGATGCGATCTGTGTCGTGTTCGGATACACCCAGGTACCATCGTTCAGACTGGAATAAACAGGCGACATGTTGCGGTCCGTCAGATAAAACAGATATTTACCATCAGCGCTGAACACCGGATTGGAATCATTGTAAAAACCGCTCGTGGCTTGTTGCAATTTCTTTGCCTCGGTATCGTACAGCATTACTACATAATTTGCATTATCCAAGCCCTGGGTAAAGGCGACCCACTTCGAGTCCGGCGACCAGGAAATGGGATAGCCAAAGCGCCCGCCGTGCCCGATGTTCCAGCGGGTGTTGCCTGCCACCTGGGTAGCACCGCTCGCCACATCCAGCACAAAAATGGTGTTTGTTTCGTCGATAAAAGCAATTTTTTCACTATCCGGCGACCAGTAGAGCGTGTAGCCGAAGCCCTTGCCGCGCCTGGTCACCTGGCGTGCAGGAGTGCTGCCATCACTGGCTTGTACATAAACCTCATATTCGCCGGAGCGATCGCTCCAGAAAGCGATGTGCTTGCCGTCGGGCGACCACGCAGGGTCGCGGTC
>CAZFBU010000051.1:6033-13126 GCA_964517175.1 uncultured Saprospiraceae bacterium | reverse complement strand
GATCGCTCCAGAAAGCGATGTGCTTGCCGTCGGGCGACCACGCAGGGTCGCGGTCGAATGCGCCGCTGGACTGCGTCATGTTCATCGAAAAACCTTCGGTTGAGGGCACATTGAAAAGCTCTCCGCGCGCCTCGAATACCACGCGCTTGCCTTCCGGCGAAGCGGTCGCGTTATTGATCTGATCGCTCACATCCCTGGATTGCGGCATTTCGGTTGCCAGATCGCTGACCACATTCACCGAAACGGGCTTGTATTTTTCCGTCGCCAAATCCAGCAGGTACATCGTACCGCCCACTTCAAAAACCAGATCGCTTGGTCCGGCAGAAAGGAAGGATATATCAAAATCCTTGAATTTTGTAACTTGATTGAGCTTCTTCGTTTTTGTATCGTACGACCAGATATTCAGGCGAAGATTCGCATCGCGATCCGACAGGAAATAGACCTTATCGCCCGCCCAGGCGGGCTTACCATCGTTCGACTTATTGGTTGTGATGCGTTCTACCTTATCGCTTTTGAAATCATAAATCAGGATATCCGAAGTCAAGCCGCCGCGATAGCGCTTGAACGGATAGTTCTCGGTGATCTTGGTGATGTACGCCAACTGGTTGCCATCGGGCGAAAAACTTGCCAGCTCACCGTAGGGAATATTCAATTTTTCCGGAAAGCCGCCATCTTTCGACACGAGGAAAAACTGCTGGGAAGACCGCTGCCCCAATTCGCGCCGGGACGCAAACAGCAATCGCCTGCCATCGGGATGCCATTCGATCATGCGATCGCCGGAAGACGGATAGGTGATGCGCGTAGGCACGCCGCCGGTCGTCGGAATGACATAGACATCGTCGTTGCCGTTGTAATTTGCCGTGTAGGCAATGAATTTTCCATCGGGTGAAAAGCGCGGCCAGGATTCTTCGCCGGGTGAATGCGTCACCTGGATGGCCGTACCACCACCTTTTGGCATCAGCCAAATATCGCCGCCATACACAAACGTAATCTGCGAATCGGACACGTCCATGTAGCGCACGAGCTTGGCATTGATCTGGCTGTAGGTGTGCAGGGAAAAGAGTAAAACCCCTGTTAATAAAAGTACTTTTTTCATGTGTGATAAATTTTTGTCGAGTAATTAAGACCCTTAAAGTAAGCATTCTCATCTGCCCAGCCTATAAAACCAACCCGAAAATAGACCAATCGCCGCATTTATAGACCAAAGGAAAGCAGCGTACCCATTTTTGGCATCATTTTTTCCTGCGATATGGAAAAGTCAGAACCCGGGGTCAAGAATTGGCACAGTTTTGGCTTTAAATAAAATTGTAACGTGTATTTGAAATAAAAACCAACTTCAAAAAAGGGACAATTCCACGAAAGTGCATGCTATGAGAAAATAAGTTCGTGGTAAAGTATGAAAGGCGAGACGTGAAAGTGCGCAACCGTGACATCGCCCCCACGTCTCAAATTTCATACCTCGAACGCTAGTCTGCATTTCCGTTTCAAGTGCCCGTATCAAGTCTGTTACATCCCCCCACGCACATTGCCGCAGCGACACGCCTGTGCAATGACTGATAAAAGTATGTATTTCCGATTCTATCAAATAAAAATGACTATTTTACCATGAAACACTTAAGTTTACACGGCAATACGGTTGCTGTACATTCCGGCAAATGGAGGAGTATGCTCCTTATTCTGCTGCTCGCCCTGATCGGGTTGGGGCAGTCGCATTTACATGCCCAATGCAATATCATGAGCGCATACCCTGACCCGGCGATGCCGCTGATGATTAAAATTGATGATGCGTGCGCAGCAAAGGTGAGGGCAGCCGATTTGTTGCAAATGCCCGATGATTGTGCAGGCACAAAAACCGTAACCCTCCGGGATGGCTTGGGTGAGGCCATTGCCACCGGCACGGATTCTGTCACGATTGATGCTTCGACTTACATCAATCAGTTATTGAACGTGACGGTCAGCGATGACGAAACAACGCTGTTTTCGGTCAGTCACATTGTGCTGCTCGACGATACGCCACCCGTGATCGATTGCCAGGATATCAGCCTGACTTGCATCGAAGAAGCAACGATTGTAATCATTGAAGTACCGGAAGTGACCGACAACTGCGACCCGGATGCGGAACTTACTTATCACGATGAGGTGATCGGCGACGACTGCGAAAAAGTGATCGAACGCACCTGGACGGCGATGGACGCCAGCGGCAACGAATCCACCTGCGTGCAAATGATAACCATCACGCGCCCCAACCTGGAGGATGTTGTATTTCCGCAGGATACGGTGATGAATTGCGATGTTGCCGATACGACCCTCCTCGCGCGCGGCGAACCGATGATTGCCGACATGCTCATCCGCGATGGCGCGTTCTGCAGCCTGGTGGCTACCAGAAGAGACAGCATCGAAGCAACCTGCGGCGGTATCGAATACGAAATACATCGCTTCTGGACCGTGACCGATACCTGTACCGAAGCCACGGTGCGTGATACACAACTGATTGTGGTGCAGGATACCATTGCGCCCGAGTTTGAATTAGCAGAGATGTTCACCGTGCAAAACGACCCCGGCGAATGCTATGCAACCGTCAATCTCCCCTCCCCGGAGCTAACGGACAATTGCGATGATGACCCCCGGTTTTTCGTCAGCACCAGCTACGGAGGTGTCGGCTTAGGGCCGCACATGCGCGTACCTGTTGGGGCGCATACGGTGCAATATACCGCCGTGGACACCTGCGGTAACACGCGCGTCAAGCGCTTGCAACTTCGAGTGGTGGATGACGAAGCGCCCGCCGCCATTTGCGAAGGAGCCACCACCATTGGCATACCGGCAGTCGGCACCGTGACGGTTCCGGCGCGTACTTTCAACAAAGGCAGCAAAGACAATTGTGCGCCAATGGTATTCTTTAAAGTTAAAAAAATGGAACCCGGAACCTGCGATGAAATCAACGGAGATGACGCACCTGCCCAGGAAGGTTATCAAGAATGGTTTGATGATGCCGTTGCTTTCTGCTGTGAGGAAATCAGCGACAAACCGGTACAAGTCATTTTCCGGGTGTATGAAATAGACCCCGGAGCAGGCCCGGTCGATCCGGCACGCGAAATGGAAGATGGTGACTTGCATGGCAGATATAATGAATGCATGGTCACAGTAGAATTGCAGGATGAACTCCCGCCGGTTATCAAATGCCCGGCAAACGTGACCATCAATTGTACCGACGACTACTCTGACCTGTCGGTATTTGGCAGCCCGGAAGTTTTTGAACCCTGCGGCTATACCCTGGATTCTACCGTAGTGAGAAATCTCGACGACTGTGGAGAAGGTATCATCACTCGTACATTTACCGCAACGGATCGCTATGGCAACCAAAGCTCCTGCACGCAGACCATCACGCTGGTGAACCCAACCCCACTGAAGGCAGAAGACATCAAGTGGCCGGGCAATTTCCTCAGCAATGTCTGCGGCATCGGCACCGACCCCGACGACCTGCCCGATACCCTCCGCCGCCCCGTCATTACCAATACTTCCTGCAATTATTTTGCGGTATCGTACAGCGATCAGTTCTTTGACGTCGGCTTTCCGGCTTGTTTCAAAATTCTGCGCACCTGGGAAGTCATCGACTGGTGCCGCTACGATCCGGGCGAACCGGAAAAAGGCGGTAAGTTTTCTTACACCCAGACCATCAAAGTAGAAGACAACGTAGCTCCCGAGATCGCCTGCCCGCAAGACATCGTCGTGTCAACCAATTCGAGCTGCGGCTCGGTGCGGGTGAACATCCCCCCGGTAACAGCGGAGGATTGCAGCCCGAATGTGAGCATCACCAACAATTCGCCCTACGCAGATGCCAATGGTGCCGATGCCAGCGGCATTTATCCGGTCGGAACGACGATCGTAAAATACATCATCAAAGATGGCTGTGGCAATGCTACTACTTGTCAGATCAGCGTTACGGTGGAAGATCAGAAAGCGCCTTCCCCGGTTTGTATCGTCGGCTTGTCCGTTGATCTGGTCATTTCCGATGGCGAAACACGCGCATCCGTTAACGCAAAATCTTTCAATGGCGGCAGTACGGATAACTGTACCCCACGCGACAAGCTCCGATTTACCCTCCGCCGACCCGGTACGAATACCCCTACCCCGCCCACTGATACCGTGCTTACTTTTGGTTGCGAAGACGTGGGTACGCAGTTGATTGAATTTTGGGTGACCGATGAAAAGGGCAACAGTGATTATTGTGTAACCTACATCGACGTTCAGGATAACAATGGCTTGTGCCCATTGCCGACAACCGGTATGATTGCCGGAGGCATTCAAACAGAACAGGGACAAACTGTAGAAAACGTTGGGGTACGCGTGAACAGCAGCATAGCTGAAGGGCGCACCAATGAACACGGCCGCTTTGAATTTCCGGGGCTGCCCATCGGGCACGATTACACCATCGTACCGCAAAAGAATGACGACCTGCGCAACGGCGTAAGCACGGTGGATCTGGTGTTGATCTCCCGCCATATTCTGGGCGTTCAACTACTCGATTCGCCCTACAAAATTATCGCAGCGGACGTAGATCGCTCTGGCTCCATCGGTCCGCTCGATCTGATCATTTTACGACAAATGGTGCTCGGCGTAATTGAAGAACTGCCAAATTACAACCGCTCCTGGCGATTTATACAAAAAAACTACCGATTCCAGAATCCGCAGAATCCGCTACGGGAACCGTTCCCGGAGATTTATAATGTGAATGATTTTGATGGAGAATCGATGAAAACCGATTTCGTAGCTATAAAAGTAGGGGATGTAGATTTTTCAGCCCGACCGAACAGCCTGGCCGGAGGGGAATCGCGCGCCGTCGCCGGAAAAACCACTTTTACACTGGAAGACCGGCTGATTTCCGCAGGGGAAACGGTGACCATCGCACTAAAAGCCACAAATGCTGCACAAATGCTGGGCTACCAGTTTGCCATACAATACGATGCCCAGGTACTCGATTTTGTAAACCTGGATTACGGTGATTTTCCGGGCATGAATGATAAGAATTTTGGACTCCATTACATTGACGAAGGTATCATCACCACCAGTTGGAACGCCGGCGGTACAGAGCAAGCACCTGATGACGCCGTCATTTACAAACTAACGCTGCAAGCCCGAAGCGCCGTGCAACTGAGCGAAGTCTTCCGACTAAGCCCGAGGTATCTGGCAAGTGAGGTTTATAATACCAATATGCAAACTTTCGACATTGAATTGGACTTCACCGTGCCCACACCGGAGGTCGTCATGCCCAACGACGTGGTGCCCGTCGAGGATGATTTTCATCTTTATCAAAATGCGCCAAACCCATTTGCCACGCAGACGGTTGTGCCTTTTGAACTGCCGGAAACGACGTACGCCAAGCTGACGATCTTCGATGGATCGGGCAGAGTGGTGTATGTGCGCGAGGGCGAATTTCCGCAGGGACGCAACGAAATCACCATCAACCGCACCGAAGTCAACGCCAAAGGAATGCTGTATTATCGACTGGAAACACTCGGCAGGCATGCCACAAAGAAGATGATCCTTCTGGATTAGCAGCGCATCCGCCGGGCTTGGAACGCTGACGCTCCGGTAGCTGTCCCAAGAATCGGTTATCAGTTCCCGTCTCTGCTTCTGCCGGAAGCAGGGACTTTTTTTCAACTGATAATCAAATACTTGTACTTACTTTCTTCCATATTTTAAAAAATACCCCTTTTATGGTATATAAATTTCCCAAATATCATTATCTTTGTAATATATTGTAATTCCCACTAACCGATCAACACATCAACAAAAAGCAAAAAGCAAAATATTGCTTTCCATCCCATTGAGCATAAAGACACGATAAACACTATCAAAACAACGTCGATAAAACGCTTTTTTACGGTTTCATATATTTGAACCGCAATGGTTATAATTCGCTGATAACAAATCGTGACCTTTTGTTTGAGAAACCTACCAATGCTATTCGTAGGTAACAAAGAATTTCCTTTTAGGATAGCTTCTCTCCGTTCTGACCGAGCGGAGAGATTTTTTTTGCAGCCCGTTCTAAAGTCTGTAACTTGCGTCCATGGCAAAACACCTCGACATTGGCAACGCCGGCGAACAACTGGCGCGTACCTTCCTCGAACAAAAAGGCTATGTCATTCTGGAAACCAATTGGCGGTACAAGCGCGCCGAGGTAGATATCATCGCCAAAGAAGGCGAAGTGCTGGTGTTCATTGAGGTAAAAACCCGCAGTACCGACGCTTTCGGCAAGCCCGAAGAGTTTATCACGCCGCACAAGGAAAACCTCCTCATCGCTGCCGCCTCTGCCTACATGGAGCAAATCGGGCACGAGTGGGCAATTCGCTTCGACATTATCTCCATCATTTATCGCAGCGCACAGCATTTTCAAATGGAACACTTCGAAGATGCGTTTTTCCCGGGATTGGAATGAGGTATTATGCGCCGGACACCGTCCTGGCGCGAACGGGTATTGCTTCCTAAGCCTGAATTTACTATCTTTGAAAAAAAGTGAACGATGAGCACCGCGGTCAATGAAACGAGTCCATACGAAATCGCAAGAGGGAAGCCTATGCCAAGCCTTGCACACTCCATTGTTCAGACCAACATTGCCACTGAACTAAATACCCATTTTCGCAAGCAATATCGGGTGTTATCAGAATTATCTCTAGAACTGGAAGGCTGGAAATCTGTACCAGATGTTGCTATTTATCCTTTTTTCGAGATGGACTTTCGGCACGATGAAATCCGCAAGACCGAGCCGCCGCTTTGCGCCATTGAGATTCTCTCTGCCACACAAGGCATTCTGGAAATCTCCGATAAAGCCAATCAATATTTCGCCAATGGCGTGCAATCCTGCTGGATCGTCATTCCGCAATTTAAAACCGTTTACGTATTCTCCTCCGCGAATGATTACGAAACCTACACCGGCAAGGATACGCTGCGCGATGCGGTCCTGGATATGGAGTTGCGGCTGGAGGAGGTGTTTCGGTGAAAACTATTTTGACGTGAACTAAGAGTTCAATTAACCCCCGTTAGCGCCGGTTTGCAACCGGTGCGTTTCGTCTAATATTGCCAGTCCAGTCACCGC
>CAZFBU010000051.1:0-5933 GCA_964517175.1 uncultured Saprospiraceae bacterium | reverse complement strand
TAGCGCCGGTTTGCAACCGGTGCGTTTCGTCTAATATTGCCAGTCCAGTCACCGCAGACTCACAACCACCGCTACCGCACTTCAATCAAACTTTTCCCTTTCGTAACCATCTCTCCCAGTACTTCCAACGCCAAGCCTTCCTGCTTCGCTACTGCCTGAAAATCAGAATTTTGTACTAGTCCGTGCAATCTTTATTCGTAACAAGCAAAACTGAATTGACAAAAGTCATTCTAATCTGGTGATAAAAGTCAATAAAAGCAAATTTCACCCTCTCTATTTTTGCAACATCGTTGCAATTATTATCTGTTGGTTTTTCCTTTTCAGTCATACTTGCAAGTTCTAAGCCATGATTTTCTGAATAAATTAAACTTTGAGAAAATTGCTAACATTTATTTTTTATCAGTCGAAGAACGTTTTATTAAGTAGGAGCAGATTTCTCATGCTTTTATTCTGCATAAATGCTCTTTCCAATGTATCTTTTGGACAAAACGGACATACGCTTCGAGGACTGGTCGTCGATGAAAATAACCGAGCTTTATCAGGTGCATCCGTGCTGCTAAATCCGATAGAAAGGGGTACAATTACTGATGAGAAGGGGAATTTTTCTGTAAATAACCTGCAAGACGGTAATTATATAATAGAAATATCGTATATCGGTTATCATTCAATTCTGGACACAATTAAAATTGATAAAAATACAACATATACTGCCAGGCTTTCTGTCGCCTTCGTGGGGCTGAAAGAGGTAGTCGTAACCTACAATTATGTAGAAACCCGAAAAAAGGAAGAATCGCTCAATATTGAAATTGTGAGTGACGATTATCTGAAACAGAACCTGGGCGGCAGCCTCATGCAATCACTGCAAAGACTGCCGGGGGTAACCACAATTGATATTGGTTCGGGGCAGTCAAAACCAGTCATTCGCGGGCTTGGATTCAACCGGGTTGTTGTCGTTGAAAATAACATTAAACATGAAGCGCAACAATGGGGGGCGGATCACGGTCTTGAAATTGACCAATATGCAGTAGATCATGTTGAAGTCATCAAAGGTCCGGCCTCTCTAATGTATGGGGCAGATGCCATTGGTGGCGTGATTGATATGAAAAACAAAAAACTTCCGGCAGAAAACACCTTTGGGGGAAGCGTTAACCTCTCGGGTAAAACAAACAATGATTTTCTGGGAACGTCTATTGCGCTGTACGGCAGAAAAAATTGGCTTTTTGCTAATGTTCGTGCTACAATACTTGATTATGGTGACTATAAAGTTCCGACTGATAGTGTTGATATTTATTCTTACCGTGCGCCATTGTATAAAAATCACTTGCGAAACACCGCAGGTAATGAGAAGAACCTGCATTTATCGCTCGGTATAATTCAAAGAAATTTTCAAAGTAAGATTTTCATTAGCAACATAAACAGCGAAAGCGGTTTTTTTGCCAATGCACATGGGTTAGAACCACGAAATATTGATACGGATTTTCACGACAAATCTAATCGAGATATTAACTACCCTTTCCAAAAAGTCAATCATTTTAAAATTATTAATACCAGTGTTTATCAAAGGGAGAAAGTAAAAATTGAGCTTGATTTAGGGTTTCAGCAGAATTTCAGGCAAGAATGGAGCCAATATGTAAATCATGGATGGATGCCCGCTGTCTTTCCCGATACCCTGACATTTAATCCTGACCTTGAACGGCAGTTTAAAAAACAAGTGTATGCTGCGAATGTAAAATTATTCTATCAAATAAGTGATAAAACGAAATTTAATATTGGATTAAACGGGGAGCATCAGAATAATAAAATTGATGGGCGGGGTTTCATTATTCCGGCTTATCGTCAAATCAGCATGGGTGGTTATGCTTTTGCCAAACACGCCTTCTCAAAGAAAAGCCTGGTTCAGTTAGGCCTTCGCTATGATTATGGTAATATAAATGCTACTGAATACTATGATTGGTTCCCCTCGCCCATCGGAAATAATGGAACTACTAGCATGAAACCGTTGGAAAGAGCTAAACAAATTGACCGAAATTTTTCCAATATATCATGGTCAGTGGGCTATAACTATAACTCAGATAAATGGTCATTTAGGGCCAACGCAGGCAAAAGCTTCCGTATGCCCATCGCAAAAGAGCTAGCAGTCAATGGTGTTAATTACCATCATTTCAGTTATGAGGTTGGTAACTCAAATTTGTCCCCGGAAGTATCCTATCAATTGGATGCAGGTATCGAGTATAATTCAAGGAAGCTTGCGATTGGAGTCACTCCTTTCTTTAATCATTTCCTGAACTATATTTACCTTAATCCTACTTCTGACTATGATCGGCTTTATGGGGCAGGAAACCAGGTTTTTTATTACACACAAAGTAAAGTGCTCAGATTTGGCACTGAAATCCATACGCATTACCAAATCATAAAATCGCTACATTTAGGCGTCATAGGTGAATATGTTTATGCCAGGCAACTTTCAGGAGAAAAAACAGGTTTCACATTGCCTTTTTCGCCGCCTGCTTCTGCCATTTTTAATATAAAATATCAAAAACAAAAGATAAAGTTTATTGAGAATGCATACGCATCTGTTGATTATAAGATTACTGCCACTCAAACCAACATTGTACCGCCTGAAGAAATAACGGATGGTTATCAGGTCATAAACATCCGCTTTGGCGGCGATGTGACACTAAATGCTCAGCAAATAACGATCTCATTACAAGTGCAAAATCTTTTAAATAGCAAGTATTTTAATCACACCAGCTATTACCGGTTGATAAATATACCTGAGCCGGGCAGGAATTTCGTTGTCAATATTTCCATTCCGTTCTCAGCAAAAATTAATAATCAATAATCATTTTAAGTAATTTAAATTTCAAAATTATGAAAACGACATTAAAATTATTAACACTTATTTTTGCAATTGGCATCATCGCAGTATTATCATCTTGCGAAAAAGAGGAGGATTTGGTTTCCAAACCCTTAATTGACGAACTAGAATTGGGAATAGGAGACAGCCATTTGGCCTACATCGGTAGTGATTTGCATATCCAGGCAGAAATTATCGCAGAAGGAACCATCGACAAAATTAAGGTGGAGATACATTCCAAAGAAAGTGGCGGCGACGAAATTGAAGCAGAATTTGCTGAATTTGCCGGACTAAAAAACACGACATTCCACAAACATGTTGACATTCCAACAGGAACAAAAGCAGGTGCTTATCACTTCCATTTAATCGTAACTGACCTAGTGGGCAATCAAACTATGATTGAGGAAGACATTATCATTGAAGAACTGGTTGACGCAGAAAAACCTGTACTCACTATTTCATCAGCACCTGAAAACGGTGAAATTTTTGCCAATGGTGAATCCATTTCAATTTCAGGTACAGTAACCGACAATGTTTCACTATCTGGCATGCTCGTTGCCTTGGTTTATGAAGCAGATAACTTTTCTAATGCGGATGTTACAGGAAAGAATAAGTCAGTGATAATCATGCTTCATACACATGCCTTTGAGAGTCCTTCAGCGCACAACTTTACAGCTTCAATTAAAGTCGGAGCTACAAACGATAACAATATGACTCCTGCACCAATCGGAGGAGATAACGCCTGGAAGTCGGGGAATTATTATATTCTCATAAAAAGCAAAGATGCTAAAGGAAACGGGGTAGTTTCAGATCGTTATCCGATTGTGGTAAATCTTTAAACTTGCTCGGGCAGATTGATACTCAATCTGCCCTTCAAAAATTTGGGAATATGAAACTCCCATGACTAATTATTAGACACACCAGGGAATAACTGAGTTTTAATCGTTGATTTCCAATAAGTTAAAAGTTTAAACAGATGAAAAGTTTAAAAGTTATTTTTATTTTTTTGCCCTTGCTTATAATTTTCAATTCCTGCGAACAGGACGAAGCAATAGACACCCAAAAACCTAAGATTGATTTAACTATCGAGGAAGCGTTTCCCGTAAATTGTGATACAATTTATTTTGGAGAAGCATTTGATTTGAAAGTTCTATTCCAAGATAATGTTCAACTAGGATCGTATAGTATTGATATTCATCATAATTTCGATCACCATTCGCACAGCACTGAAGTTACAGAATGCGATCTAGCTCCAATTAAACCGCCCGTAAATCCATTTGTATTTATTGAAAATTATGCAATACCTGCTGGTATGAATGAAATGAAAACACTTCATTCAATCTCAATTCCTTCCGGCAGTAACGGAAGTTTATACGATGAAGGTGATTATCATTTTTTTATAAGCCTAACAGACAAAGAAGGATGGTCCATTCAAAAAGGATTGAGTATCAAAATGCTTCATCGCTAAAATGTACTTCATGTACAATATATCACATCAGCTCATATTAGCGCCACTATCCAAAATGGCGCTAATATGGAATATGCTACTCCACTTCAATCAAACTTTTCCCTTTCGTAACCATCTCTCCCAGCGCCTCCAACGCCAAGCCTTCCTGCTTCGCTACTGCCTGAAAATCAGCCTCCTGCGCCGGCTCAATCGCTACGAGCAAGCCGCCGCTCGTCTGTGGGTCGCAGAGGATAAATTTCTGCTCGTCGGTCAGGTCGCCGATCTTGTGTCCGTAGCTGTCCCAGTTGCGGTGCGTGCCGCCGGGAATGCAGTTGGCAGCGAGGTAATGCTGCAGGATGTCTTTATCCAGCAAAGGCACTTGCGCAAAATCCACGCGGGCGCTCACGCCACTGGCTTCGCACATTTCGCTGAGGTGCCCGAGTAACCCAAAGCCCGTCACATCGGTCATCGCTTTGACGTAAGGCAATTGCGCAAACACCTCCCCTACCCGATTCAACTGCACCATGCTGTCGCGCGCGATGGTGCTGTGTTCCGGCAGGAGCTTGCCCTTTTTCTGTGCAGTAGAGAGGATGCCGACACCTAAAGGTTTGGTTAAGAATAATTTGCAACCAACCGTTGCACCGCCATTTTTCTTCAAATGTTCAATCTTCACTCGTCCGGTCACGGCCAATCCGAAGATCGGCTCGGGGCTGTCGATGCTGTGTCCGCCGGCGAGCGGAATGCCTGCTTCCGCGCAAGCTTTGCGGCTCCCTTCGATCACCTGATTGGCAACTTCCGGGGGTAATTGATTGATCGGCCAGCCCAAAATCGCGATCGCCAGGATCGGCGTGCCGCCCATAGCATACACATCGCTGATGGCGTTCACCGAAGCAATGCGTCCGAAGTCCGCCGCATCATCCACGATGGGCATGAAAAAATCGGTCGTGCTGATCACGGCTGTGCCGTCGCCCAGGTCGAAGACTGCCGCGTCGTCGCGTTCATCATTGCCCACCAACAGGTTTGGAAAGTGGAATTGCTCGGATTGATGCTGGAGGATACTGTCCAGCACTTTGGGCGCGATCTTGCAGCCGCAGCCGGCACCGTGACTGTATTGGGTGAGTTTGTATGTTTTAGAATCCGTTTTTATCATAATCTACTATAATTATTTTAAGCCTTCCTCATTTTAAAACCACTAGCTGTGAATACTCAGAAACGAGCAAAGAATCCCAAAGGTACAAAGTAATCCTATGGAAAATAGCAATGTTATAAGTCTTAAGATTTTCGGCTGTGGGTCAACCCAGTGTAGGAGATTTCATAAATCTTTGAGATTTGCGAAATCTGAACAAAGAGCCACCTTATCTGACCCATCACCAGATTTTGAATTGAACCTGCAATATTTTTACATACTCACTCCCTTTTTATCGACAGCTAAAAAACTATGGATTTCGCAATAACAACCAAAAAGAGGCTACCTGGGTTGTTTCAAAATACCACAAAAATGAAAACGCCCCTGCGTTTATTTGCTGATTTCGCATTTCTGCCGGCGTATGATGTCGCTTTCGCTTCGGGCGGCATACGAAGAGCGGATGCAGCAATATCGACCACGTGCCATTTCTGACAGGAGGGACC
>CAZFBU010000050.1:0-25972 GCA_964517175.1 uncultured Saprospiraceae bacterium | reverse complement strand
AATTAACAATTAACAAAAATAACACCCCCCCTAAGGTCGCCACGAACGTTTGCTGAGTCGCAGTGTTTTCATCGCCTTACCTCGGTTTTGTAAACTCACCAGATATAACCCATCCGGCAGGCCATGCAAGTTATACTGCTCTCCGCGCGAAGCCGAATAAGCGCGTACTTCGCGACCGAGCAGATTGTACACGACAACCCGTTCAACTCCGGTGGCATTCGTCAGCTCAAAATAATCCGTTGCCGGATTAGGGTACAGGCGAATATCTGCATGGGCGATATTAAAAATGTTGGTCGTTGTATTGCTGGTCACTTTGGCAAAAAACCGGGCCGTGTCAATGGGCATTTCCGGCGCACTGGTCAGCGCGAAAACCAGCTCAAAATCGCCTTCTCCTTCCATACCATTGGGCAATACGTGAAGGATGAGATCGAAAGACTCCCCCGCCTCCAGCACAAAGGGTTCATTCAACCCGATATTTTCGTCAACATTCGTACTGACTGCCGGCAAATAGCAAAATAAGTTGTCGCACACTTGAGTTTGCCAGGCCGATGGTTTTTCATTCACGACGCGCGTCCACTTGAGGCTTACTTCCTCATTGGTCGTATTCGTAATTTTAGCATATATTTCCAGATCGAGAAACTCGTCTGATAGGTCTTCCGAAAAAGCCGCATCAATTGGATTCGGCTCAATGGTGATGGGACTTTGTGCCCAGCCAATAGCGGAAATGAAAAGTAGAAAATTCAGGAGTAAAGTGTGCTTCATGGGATTGTTTTTTGCGTTTTATTTTATCTTTTTCAGGGTCATAAAATAATTCCTCTAAATAAAGGACAAAAAATGAAAGGTGCAACCCCTATATCGGGTATTAATTTTTAATTAACTTATTCCTGGTCGATAGCCTCGGCCGTTCCTTAACCGGATGATGCCTTCGATTTTTTCTCCTCTGGCAAGCCCTCCGCTTTTGCCCGTTCTTCTTCCTCCAAATCAACCGGTTGCTGCGCTCGTTGATCCAGCTCTGCCCTATATCGCAACCGAATACGGCGTGGCGAATTATTTGGCAAAAGCATTCGCGAACGCGCCAGAGCGCTCATCTACATTGCCCAACCCGATCATCGCGAGCAATTGTCGCGCGAGGCTTTTGAGGTGTGGCACGTGAATGCGGGATAATTATGCTTCGGCAGCGATCTCTTTTTTGAAATAATTGATGATACCGCCGTTCAGCAGCACTTCAACCTGGCGATCGCTGAGCCTGTGTTTAGTGAGAATTTCTACATCTTTTGTGCCATTATAAACGGTGACATGCTCACCATTTTGAATAGCATTGCGCAGACTTTCGAGCCGGAGTTCGTCATCTTGCTCAATGTTGTCGTAGTCTTCTTTATTGATGAATTCTAAAGGTAGAATGCCGAAATTCACCAGATTTTGCCAGCCAATGCGGGCGTAGCTTTTCGCAATGACGGCAATCTGCCCCAGGTAGCGTGGCGCAAGGGCGGCGTGCTCGCGGCTGGAGCCCTGCGCGTAATTTTCACCGGCAACGACCATGTGCCCATTATGCGAACTCATTGCCTGGCTCGCTCTTTCGTGAAAATTTCCGTCAATGATGGTGTAAGCATATTTGCTGATCTCCGGAATGTTGCTGCGTAAGGGCAGCACTTCTGCGCCAGCGCGTAGAATTTCATCCGTAGAAACGTTGTCGCCCATTTTCAGAATAACCGGCACGCGGCAATGGTCTTGTAAAGGTTCAAAATCTGGAATACTGGAAATATTGGGTCCTTTCTGGAGTTTCACGTCCTGCTCCGCTCCGTCGGGTTCGATCAGCATTTCCGTGTTAATGATTTCCCTGGTCGGATACTCATATTTAGGATAGCTCATGTCAAATTGCTCTTCCAGATCACGCGGATCGGTGATTTCGCCGGTTAAAGCGGCGGCAGCGGCAGTTTCGGGGCTACAGAGATAGACCTTGTCGTCGAGCGTACCAGAGCGACCAGGGAAGTTACGCGGCATCGTACGCAAGCTGATCTTGCCACTGGCAGGCGCTTGCCCCATGCCAATGCAGCCCAGGCAACCCGATTGATGAAAACGAGCGCCGGCGCGCACCAGATTGAAAAAAGCGTCGGTCTGCGCCAGGTTTTGAATCAATTGCCGGGACGTCGGATTGACATCGAAAGAAACTTTCTCATGCGTCATTTTGTCTTTTACAATCGCACCCACCGTCCAAAAGTCGCGAATGCCGGGATTCGCCGACGAGCCGATCACCACCTGATGGACGGGTTTGCCTGCGACCTCGCGCACTGGAACGACGTTGCCCGGGCTGCTCGGTTTGGCGATCAGCGGTTCAATGTCAGACAAGTTAATTTTTTCGTAGGCATCGTATTCAGCCCCTTCATCGGCGAGGATTTCCGTCCAGTCGTCTTCGCGCTGCTGCGACTTCAGGAAACGGCGCACTTCGTTATCCGATGGAAAAACGGTGGTCGTCGCGCCAAGTTCGGTACCCATATTGGCGATCACGTGCCGATCCATCGCACTCAACTCATTTAAACCTTCGCCAAAATATTCTAAAATGTAGCCAACGCCGCCTTTCACGTCATGCCGACGTAGCATTTCCAAAATGACGTCCTTCGCGCTGCACCAATCTGGGAGCTTACCGGTCAATTCTACGCCCATGATTTTGGGCATTTTCACATAGTACGGACGCCCCGCAATCGCCGCCGCCACGTCGAGCCCGCCGGTACCGATGGCCAGCATGCCCAGCGAGCCGGCTGCAGGCGTGTGGCTATCGGAGCCGACCAGTGTTTTGCCGGGTTTGCCGAAGCGCTCCATGTGAACGGGATGGCTCACGCCATTGCCCGGACGACTGAACCACAACCCGAATTTATTGGCGGCAGATTGTAAAAAAACGTGATCGTCGGGATTTTTATAATCGGTTTGCAAGAGATTGTGATCAACGTATTGCACTGCCAGTTCGGTTTGCGACTTTTGCAATCCCATCGCTTCGAGTTCGAGCATGATGAGCGTGCCGGTGGCGTCCTGAATGAGTGCCTGATCTATGCGCAGCCCGATTTCAATACCGGACGTCATTTCGCCTTCCAACAAGTGGTCTTTGATTAACTTCTGCGATACATTTAGTGGCTTGGACATAAGTTTAATTGGTGTTTTGAATTGAAAAATGGTCAGGTAAATCGAATCAAAATTTGAATAAAATATGATCTTGGTTTTTAAAAAACCAGTACGGGCGTAGAAGCTTTGAGAATTAGGGCGCGCGTGTTGTCATTATCGAAAATACGCTCGAACAGTGGCACGCTGCGGTAGGGCAGTGCCAGGATGTCAGTGTGGCTGATCTCGGCGATTTTAGTGATATCTTCCGCTGTATTTTCCGTGGGAAATTGGTAATAGAAGAATTTCTGAAGCGCCGCCTGTTCGCGAATGCGCGCCATTTTCAAATCGAGTTCTTTTTGGGATAATTCCTCACCCAACTCCGGCAGATAGGCTACCGCCAGGGAGGCATCAAAAGGTTTCCCAAAGCGCGACAGCCAAGTGATATTCGGTACTTTTTTCGCGTCCAGGCTCTCTTCGTCGAGTAAGTACATGATCTGGCGAAAGCCGCGATAATCGGTGTCTTTCGGCAGGATGAGCACCGGGCAGGGCGATCGCTTAGCAATGCTCGTTTCGGCGGTACCCAGCACTTCATTCCACCAGTTGTATTCATTTTCATTATTGACAATCAACAAAAACGGATTGCGCTCGTCTGCTTTTTGCAACAGCCATCGCGTTTTTTCTACAATCGTTGAAGCCATGAAGCCTCTATCGCATTCGTAATCCGTATCCGGCCAGTACCGCTGTACGCGATGGTAAAGGGCTTGCATGTTTTTCTCTGCCTGCTCGCTGATCTCTTCCGGCAGATTCGCCACGCCATAGTACGGATGCATGTAGCCATCCACATTTGCCATGTGTAGGGGCGAAGGGGTGTACTGTACGCTGTAAAGTAAAATGGACAAATCAAATTGCTCGGCAATGCCAAGGGCATAATTGACACTGGTGTAATTTATATCGAAGGCGTCTATGGAAAGGATAAGTTGTTTATTCATCGCTTGCTCATTTATATATAATAAAAGCTTGTATAAATTGAACGAGACAAGGTTGCTCCTGTTCAATCAACGATGATCAAAACTTTTCGCCATTATGATTTTTGAATTACCAAAAGACGAAACTTCACTTTTAGCAAAACCCTTGCTCATCTGGGACGGAAATTGCGGCTTCTGCAAATACTGGGTCACGCGATGGGAGCGCATGACGGGCGATGCGGTGGACTATGCCCCTTACCAAGAAGTAGAGGAGCGCTTCGAATCGTTGACGGAAGAACATTTTAAACGGGCAGCTTACCTCATCGAGCCGGGAGGTAATGTTTATCGCGGCATGGCGGCGGCTTATCGTACATTGGCATACGGCGGCAGTTGGGGTTTCCTGATCCGGTGGTATCGCAACAGCGGGGTATTTCGGCGAATAAGCGACTGCCTGTATCGCTGGATTGCGCGCAATCGCCCGGCAATGTTTCGCATTACAAAAGCGCTTTTCGGGGAAGATCCGCACCGACAACGCCCCTATTGGCTGTTTTACCTGGTAGGGCTAATCGTAGTGATACGAGCGCTGCTACGATCCGTTTGAAGTCGCTTCTGATTCTTCTTCCTTTTCGGCTTCTTCATTTTTATCGTATTCAATCTCGCCCGCCGCTTTGCCAAAAATTTCTTCCAGGTCTTTTTTATAAACCACCTCTTTATCGAGGAGTTGCTGCGCCAGTTGATCCATCTCTTCGCGGTTTTCTTCGAGTATTTTTTTGGTTTGCTGGTAAGCGGATTCAATCAAAAGATGCACCCGCTCGTCAATTTTTTTCGCCGTTTCTTCGCTGTAAGGCCGTTGCAGTGCCTGCTGATACTCTCCCGTACTATCATAATAGCTGATGTTGCCCAGTTCGTCATCCAATCCATAGTAAGAAATCATCATATACGCTTGCTTGGTGACGCGCTCCAGGTCGTTCAATGCCCCGGAGGAGACCTCCCCAAACACGACTTCCTCTGCTGCCCGGCCGCCCAGCGCCGCACAGATTTTATCCATAAATTGCGACTTGGTGTGCAATTGATTTTCCTTCGGCAGATACCAGGCTGCACCCAGCGATTTGCCGCGAGGCACGACCGAAACTTTCAGCAGGGTGTCGGCATTGGGCAGACGCCAACTCACGGTAGCATGCCCGGCTTCGTGGTAGGCGATAATCTTTTTCTCTTTTTTGGAAATAATTTTGCTGCTCCGTTCCAGCCCGGCAACGATTCGGTCAATCGCATTATAAAAATGCTTCATGCGGATGCTCTCTTCTCCCTGGCGGGCGGCGATCAGGGCTGCTTCATTACAAATATTGGCGATATCCGCACCGGAGAAACCCGGCGTCTGGGCCGACAGCGTGTCGAGGTCAATGTCATCCGCAAGTTTTAACGGCTTGAAATGCACCTCAAAAATCGCCCGGCGCTCGCTTAGCGTTGGCAGTTCGATGTATATCTGACGATCGAACCGCCCGGGGCGCATCAGCGCTTTATCGAGCATTTCGCCCCGATTGGTGGCTGCCAGCACGATGATACCGGCGTTGGTGCTGAAACCATCCATCTCAGCCAGCAGTTGATTCAGGGTATTCTCGCGCTCGTCGTTGCGCTGAAAGCTGGCCTGGTTTTTTCCACGCGCCTGCCCAATGGCGTCAATTTCATCGATGAAAATGATGCTCGGCGCCGTTTGTTTCGCTTTTTTAAACAAATCGCGCACACGACTTGCCCCAACGCCAACGAACATTTCCACAAACTCAGATCCTGACATCGAATAAAAAGGCACCCCTGCTTCGCCGGCAACCGCTCGTGCCAGCAGCGTTTTGCCGGTACCCGGAGGCCCTACGAGAATCACGCCTTTCGGAATTTTGGCGCCAAGCCGGGTGTATTTATCCGGCGATTTCAAAAAGTCCACTACTTCGTTCACTTCTACTTTCACCTCCTTTAACCCGGCAACATCCTTAAAAGTAACCTGCGATTTTTCCTTCTTCAGTGCATTGGTGGCTTTACCAAAGTCAAAAATGCCGCCCGCGCCGCCCATGCCGCCCGAGCGTTGCACCCGATTCATAATGAACAACCAGATGCCAACGATCAGCAGAATGGGAATACCCCAGGAAAGAATGGCGCTCCACCAGTCAACGCGTTGCACGTAGCTGATGTCTATTCGCTCAGCCGCCGGTGTATCCTGCTGCGCCTGCTCAATGGTTTGCTCGAAGTTTTCCAGCGATCCGATGTTGAAGGTATAATGCGCGCCCCGGTTGCTCCGATCAAGCTCAGCAAATGGCTCTTCGCTCAGTTTTTCTTCTTTGATATAGACTTCCGCTTTTTCTTTGTTCACCACGACAATTTTCTCCACCGCATTTTCGGGCAGCAAATCCCGCTTGAACTTCGTCCAGGTGATTTCTTCCGGCGTTGGTTGAAATAAGCCGAAGATCAACTGACCGAGCAAGATAGCCAGAAAGATGTAAAAAATCAGTCGGATGCCGTTGCCGCCGGTTCGATTGCCATCGGGCGAACGGGGTTTCTGGTCTGGTGGAGATGGAGTGCGATTTGCCATATATTTTATTGAATGTTGTTGATATTGAATCTAAAAATACATAAACCAGCAGAGAGAAAAAAGCGATCAGAGAATTGATTTATAGTCCCGTAGGTTGTCCGCATTGATGTTTTAACGCCGTAGCCGCGCCGGATGTTTAGTAGGGCTTGAACATTTGAAATGATCCGTCGTTCAAAAGAAAACAATTTAAAGCTTTAAAGAGATTTGACTATCAATAGATTATGCATAAAACAAAAAGCAAGCTCTCATGTCAAGCCACACTTATCCATATAATAAAAACCGCTCCTTACTGACCGACCTTTACCAGCTTACGATGGCAAATGCCTACTGGAAGACGGGTACCCACGAGCAGGAAGCCGTTTTCCATCTGACCTATCGCACCAATCCTTTCGGTGGCAGCTACACCATAGCTGCCGGTTTGCAGTTAGCAATTGATTTTTTACAGCACTTCAATTTTTCGGACGAAGATATCGCATACCTGGCTGCGCAGTGTGCTGCCAAAGATCGCCCGTTGTTTGATCCGGAGTTTCTGGATTTTCTTCAACAAGCAGATTTTCAGTGGAATATCGACGCAGTACCGGAAGGTACGCTGATGTTCGCCGATGAGCCGCTCCTGCGGGTCCGCGCTCCGCTCTGGCAAGCGCAAATTCTGGAGACAGCGCTATTGAATTGCATTAACTTTTCCACGCTGATCGCCACGAAAGCAAGTCGAATCGTGCAGGCAGCTCAAGGCGGCACGGTGCTGGAGTTTGGGCTGCGCCGGGCTCAGGGTTTCGATGGCGGCATTACCGAAGGGCGCGCAGCGTATATCGGTGGATGCCACGCTACGAGCAATGTGCTGGCAGGTAAATTATTCGACATTCCCGTCAAGGGTACACACGCGCACAGCTGGGTGATGAGCTTTGAATCGGAACAGGAAGCTTTCCAGAAATACGCCGAAGCCATGCCGCACAATAGTATTTTTTTGGTCGATACGTACGATTCGATCGAGGGTGTCCGCAAGGCAATTGAAGTGGGGGAGTGGCTGCGCAAGCGCGGTTATGAGATGAATGGCATCCGCCTGGACAGCGGCGACCTGGCAAAACTGAGCATCGAAGCCCGGCAAATGCTGGACGAAGCAGGATTCGATAACACCTCCATCGTCGCCAGCGGCAACCTGGACGAATACAAGATCAAAGATTTACTGAGTCGTGGTGCAAAAATTGACATCTGGGGCGTAGGCACGCACCTCGCGACCGCTTACGACGAACCGGCACTGGACGGCATTTACAAACTTGCTGCCATTAAAAGAACCGATGGCTGGGACTATCAGGTCAAACTGTCGGACACGGAAGCCAAAATTTCAAACCCTGGTATCCAGCAGGTGCGCCGAATGTATAAGGAAGGCATCCTCCGTGCTGACGTCATCTACGACGAACGCATCAGTGATCGATCCGATTTTCGGTTACAGGATCATTTTTTTGATTTTTCCAAAGGTGAAGATCTGTTGAAGCCTATTTTCCGATCTGGAGAACTGGTGTACGAATCGCCGTCCATTGCGGCTATGCGCGAGCGTGCTAACACTCAGTTGGCGCTTTTCGCGCGTGTTGATCTGGAAAACTACCTCGTTGGCTTGGAAAACAATTTACAACAAAAGAAACAAGAAATTATCGAAACCCTCAAAAGCGAAATTTATGAAACCGCAAGATAAAGAAGCATTAATACTCGTAGATATTCAGAAAGATTTCTCCTCCGAAGGGGCACTGCCCACACGGCGAGGCGAAGAAATTGTTCCGCTGGTCAATGACCTGATGGATCACTTTGACCTGGTGATTGCCACTAAGGACTGGCACCCGGAAGTGCATGGCAGTTTTGCCGCCAACCACCCGGACCATGAAGTCGGCGAAGTGATCGATCTCGACGGTTTGGAGCAGCAACTCTGGCCGGTGCATTGCGTGCAGGATAGCGCTGGCGCGGAATTTATCAATGGTCTGCAGACTGAACATATAGAAGAAGTTTTCAAAAAAGGACTCGACCCGAGTATCGACAGTTATAGTGGCTTTTTTGACAATGGGCACCGGCGGCCGACGGGCCTGAATGCATTTCTTCAGGACAAAAACGTCAACAGCGTTTTTATTGCCGGACTGGCTACGGATGTCTGCGTGAAATACACAGCATTAGATGCTGTAAAACTGAATTATGACACCCATGTTATCATCGATGCTTGCCGGGGTGTCGCTGGCGAACAGAACGATATCGTATCCGCGCTGCGACAGATGGAAGAAAAAGGGGTCAGCATTGTAGAATCCCCCGAAGTCAAGAAACATCACTCAAGCGACTGACTTTCAAATTTATAAACAAACGTGAACTAAACCTATGTTCTGGTACAGCTTTTTTTATATCCTTTTAATTGCCGTTATTCTTTCCTTCATTTTTACAGCAGGTTTACGAAACCGGGGACCCTGGAATAATTTCTGGATATTGGTTCTGGTATTATTTCTAGGCATGGGGGCCTTGAGCGTGTGGTTCGCGCCGGTGGGGCCAATCTGGTATGGCGTTGCCTGGCTCGACCTGCTGATTTTTGGTATTATTCTGGCGCTACTCTTGGGTGCTTCCGCGGAGGCCGGACAAAGGAATAATTATCGTTTACGCCGCACGGAAGTCGACGTGGTAGCCGAGGCCAAGGAAGAACCCGGCGCCATCCAGTTATTCGGTTTTTTCTTTTGGCTTTTCATGGTCGCAATCATTATTGCAATTATCATTGGTGTGCTACGTATTTTTGAAGTATTGTAAATGTCTGATTACGAATGAGAAAAGGCGCAATTGCAAATAGACAATTGCGCCTTTTTTGTTTGATTTTCAGAAAAATCAGACCGACTGTCGCTGTGCTTTGTGCACGCCTTTGTCAATCTCTTCAACGACCGCACATGGGTTATGTTCAAACAGTTCCGCCCAGCCGCTTGACGATTTGCGTCAGCAACAGCGACCCAAAAGCAAAAACAGCCACCCAGCCAAGGCTTGTCCAACTTAGCGGCACCAACGACAGTGCCTGCTGCAAAGGCGGCAAAAAATATCCCAAACCAGTTAGCAAAATGCAAAGCACGATCGCACCCCAAACCCAGAGGTTTCGGGTAATTTCGTTTACAAAAAACGAAATATTTCGCTTGGGGAGGTTGAACACATTGAGCAGCTGCGCCAGCACGAGTGTGTAAAAAGCCATGTTGTTCACCTGCGCATCCGGTAGTTGCAAATATCGGCTGGCAAATATCGTAATGCCGATCACCCCGGCAGTAATGCCCAAGCCATAAACGATCATGGTAATCCACAATCGGCGTGGCATGATGGGTTCTTCCGAATCGCGCGGTGGGTCGTTCATGATATCTTTTTCGCCCTCGCCCATGCCCAGCGCCAGTGCCGGAAAAACATCGGTCACCAAATTGAGATACAGGATTTGCAGGGGCAACAATGGCAGTGGTAATGTGGTTACGGAGGCAATCGTCACGGAAATGATTTCCGCCAGATTGCTCGAAAGCAAATAAACAACGAACTTTCGGATATTTTCAAAAATGACGCGCCCCTGCCGGATCGCTAACTCAATGGAGGCAAAGCTGTCGTCTCGCAGGATGACATCCGCGACCTCCTTGGCCGCTTCGGTGCCCCGAATGCCCATAGCAATGCCAATGTCCGCCTTTTTCAGCGCCGGTGCGTCATTCACGCCATCGCCAGTCATACCAACAATCAGCTTGTTTCGCTGGTACAAACTGACCAGGTGCAATTTTTGCGAAGGCGTCACCCGCGCGAAGATGATCGTGTCGAGCAGTGTTTTTTCCTGTTCTTCCGAGAGTTTCTCCGGGGAAGCCAGATCTTTGCTGTGCATGACTTTATGATCCGGCGCATCGGCTTCTAATATACCCACTTCCTCGGCAATTTTCCGGGCAGTTTCGGGATGATCTCCCGTCACCATCACCACGCGAATGCCCGCCCGATGGCACGTTGTAATGGCATTCCTCACATCGGTTCGCGGCGGATCGATAAAGCCGATGATACCCAGGAATGTCAGTCTTTTGTACAAATCATCTTCATCCGGAATGTCGTCCGTTTTGCGATAAGCAAATGCCAGTATGCGCAGCCCTTCGGCAGCCAGTTGGTCAGCTTTATCCTTCCAGTATTTTTTATCAGAAAACGCCTGCGCTGTTCCATCCGCCAGAACATAATCGCATTGCTCCAGCACATTCTCCAGTGCGCCTTTCACACAAACCCAGTAGCCATCTTCGGTACGATTGACCGTCGCCATCATTTTAGTTTCGGTATCGAAAGGGTTTTCCAGCGCCTCCGCATGATTTTCGCGAATATCTGTGACTTGATAGCCTGCTCGTTGCGCCAGCGCCACCAAAGCTACCTCCACAGGGTCGCCGTGCATTTCCTCGTCATCAGGATCGACGTTGTTGCAAAGCGCACCGACCATCACCATTTTGGCAAAAACTTCCTTTTGCCGCCAGGATTCGAAGTAACTTTCTTTCCGTTCATTCACAGCAGAAATAGTCTCATCCGCAAAAACAATTTTCTGTGCAGTCATCTTATTTTCGGTGAGCGTACCGGTTTTATCGGTGCAAATGATGCCAGTCTCGCCCAGCGTCTGAACGGCTTGCAACTTTTTGATGATGACGCTTTTCTTTGCCAAACGAAGCATGCCTCGCGCCAGCGCGATGGTGGCCACGATCGGCAAGCCCTCCGGAATTGCTGCCACTGCCAGCGCGATTGCCGTTTCGATCATAAGCAGCAAATCCCTACCCTGCAAATAGCCGACAACAGCAATGAGAACGGCAAGAATGAGCGTCAGCCAGATGAGCCGCTTGCTCAGTTCGTTGAGTTTTTTCTCCAGAGGCGTAACTTCTTTTTCGGCTTCCTGGGTCAGGCGGCTGATCCTGCCAAGCTCCGTGCGGTCGCCGGTGGACGTAACAACGGCTTTCGCGGTGCCGCGGGTCACGAGGGTACCCTTAAAAACCATGTTGTGCCTTTCCGCCAGCGTCGTGTCTTCGGGCAGGGTATCGGGCTCTTTTTCCACCTGGGTGCTCTCGCCGGTGAGCGCCGATTCTTTGACGGCAAGATTCTCATGTTCCAATATGCGTGCATCCGCTGAAATAACATCACCCGTTTCCAGCAGGAGAATATCACCCGGCACGATCTCCTGGGCTTTGACTTCTGTCGCTTCACCATCCCGCAGCAGTGTGCTGATCGTTTCCGCCATTTTGCGCAAAGCTTTCATCGATTGCAAAGCCTGCCATTCCATAGCAAAACCGATCAGCGCTGTGATGAGGATAACTGCCAGCACGGCGATACCCTCGATCCACTCTTCAAAGGCAAAGGCGAGCACTGTCGCCACCACCAACACGTAGATGACCGGATCGAGGAATTGCTCGAAGAAAATCTGCAGCAGGCTTTTAGTTTTTTGCTGCCGGAGTCGGTTTTTACCAAATTGCTCCTGATGAGCTTTTACCTTCAATGCGCTAAGCCCCCTTTCAGGATCGGTTTCCAGCGTGGAGATGATCTTTTCTGCGGCGAGCGCATGAGGGGTTCCAGGAATGGAAGCCATAGGTTTAATGATATTTAGGTTATCTGCGAAAATAAGCAATGGGACATTGTTATTTGTTGTTTGAAACAACTTTTGTATATCTAATAATTATATATTTGTAATTTTTTATACTTAAAATTATGTCTGGATGTTTAATAAAAAGAGGAGCTATCGTATTAGGATAACTCCTCGCGTCCCATTTGGGGAAGGGTTATTTCTTCAAAACTTTCAATTATAAGTTGCTATCGACGGTCAAATAATCAATGACTTTTTCTGCACCGCCTTCGCGTGCATTTTCAATCGCTGCATCGCGCTCATTCCAGCTGTCAACGGTGCCGGTCAGCGTGGCAATGCCTTGATCTACTTCGACGTTTACTTTGTATTCATTTACGAAAGGCGACCACCACAGCTCGCTGGAAATATTTTCTTCGATTTGCTTATCGGTCAAATCCTGTTCGTAGTAACTTTGTGGATCTATATACGGCGAAGGATAATATTTATTTAGATACGGATAGTAATAATCGATACCTTCTGATTTGTAAGGTTTCAGGTTATTAACAACCTCTGCCACGCCTTTCACGGTGCTGACCACATCTTGCGCCTTATACTTTTCAAAATAAGAGTCAACGGTTCCACTCAGATAAACCTTGTTATTCCAAATATCAATGTCAATCTGATAGCGTTCTACATCGGCATTGCGTTTCAAAGCAGCTCCTACGCGCTCCTTCAGCTCTGCTTCGGAAGGAATTTCTTCCGGGCGAACCTTCAGGTTATTTTTCACGTAAGACACGCCCACCACATTGCGGGCATCACTGGCAGCGGCTTGCTTCGCTTTCAGGTTAGAAACCGCACCACTCAGCGTAACAACGCCGTTATCCACACGCACGTCGGGATTAAAACTACTCACCCGTACATCGTAAAAAAGTGCAAGTTCCACCGCGCGCTCAATCTGCTCGTCGGTACGCTCGGGATAGGGCTTTTCGCGCAGATTCTCATTGCCTGCCCAATTGTGAATATGCAGTCCATCCGAACTTACACTGGTTACGCCGGTAGTCCAGGCGTAGCTTTTCGCCAGTAGCTTTTCATTCAGGCTACCTACCGAACCGGACAAACCGACCACACCATCCCGAACGTTCACTTGTATCAGCTTCGGATACAGTCGAATATCATTCTGGATCGCCGCTTCAACTTCTTGTTCAATCTCATCATCCGGCCGATCAGCAGGATAATTAATATCCATGTTGTTATTGACCTGCTTCACGCCTTTTATACCCTGGGTCACGTATTCGGAGAGTTGCTTCTCGCGCCAGGAGTCAACCGTACCGGTCAGTGTTACGATCCCATCATCAACAGCGACATCAACTTTGTAAGTATCGGTTGCGGGGTCTGCCAGCAATGCTTCTTTGATGTCTTGCAGTAGCTCCCTGTCCGGACGGATCGCAGGCTCCACAATAATACTGTTAATCACACCTTCCACGCCTTTGATTGCCATAGCAACTTTCTCGGCGCGCTCCTTCGCTAAAATATTATCGACCGTGCCGGTGAGGGTCACAATCTGCTGATTGGTAACAACGTCAATTGAATTTCCCGGCACATCCAGTTGCCAGAACATCTCAGAATTCACCTTGGCGGTGATATTTTCGTCTGTTAATTTATTGCTCTGAGCAAGAGCTACCACCGTGAGGCAGGAGAGTAATAAGGATAGTATTCCTTTGAGGGTTGGTTTGTATGTATTCATCGCTTTTATGTTTTTTGTTTGAAACCAGGAAAATCAATTGCAAAAACACTTAATAAATTGAATTACAATTAGTTATCACTTTATTTTCTCTTTAACGGAGGGTAGCAGGTCTTGTTCAATGCGATGACGCATTTGTCGAATCAGAACCCAGGAAGACCTGTCTTTTGCTTACTTTTGAATGGTAAACCGCATGTACTTGATCTTTTTTCCTTCGGAAAGGTGCATCATTTCGTAATAAGTCTTGAGCTCCAGTTCCGGAAACGGCAGCGGCTTGGCGTAGATGTCATCATCGTGATAAAGTACCTCCACCTGATCGTCGGCGGCAAGCGTTTCTATGGTGAATTCGTACAAATTGGGCTCATCGGTTTTCAAATGAACGATGCCATCTTTTTTTAAAATCTTTCTGTATTCCTTCAAAAAATGGGCTGAGGTAAGTCGCCGATTGGCTTTGCTTTTTCTCAAAAAGGGATCGGGGAAAGTGATCCAAATTTCGCTGATCTCTTCCGGCGCAAAAAACAGCGCAATTTGCTCAATGCGGGTGCGCAGGAACGCCACGTTGTCCAGCCCTTCCTCCAGCGCAGTGTTCGCGCCCTTCCAGATGCGAGCGCCCTTCACATCCACGCCGATAAAGTTGCGTTCGGAGTAGCGGCGCGCCAGCCCCAGAGTGTATTCGCCCCGGCCGCAGGCAAGCTCCAGCACAATCGGGCGGCCGTTTTGAAAATGCGCGGCGCCCCATTTGCCTTTCAGATCAATAACGGCTCCGTCCTTGCCGGCAAGCTCGGGATTTTTCGCATCAAAATTTTCATATACATTCGGAAAAGTCAGCAGTTCTGCAAACTTTTGCAACTTGTTTCTTCTGCTCATATCTTCGTATTCGGTCATCCGTCGGTGGCTGCACCGTCGCTCAGTATTTCCTGCATTTTGAGGTTGTAAATATCGTAAAATAACAGATTATTGTGCCCCCCGTCGGGCACGACGATGAATTCATCCGTTGGCTTCAGGTATTTTTGTAATTGAGCTGCATTCTTGTACGGCACGACCCAATCGTACGTACCCTGAAAAATGTACACCGGACACCGCACTTTGGCCAGGGTCTCCTGGTTGAAAAGTCGGTATTTAAACACAAAAACACGCGGCAAAAAAGGGTAATAGGTATAAAATAATTCCTTCATGCCGGCAAAAGGCGTTTCCAGGATAAGCAGCCGAATAGTATTGTGGGCCGCCACGCGCGTAGCAAAAGCCGCCCCTAGCGAACGCCCCATCACGACGATTTGCTCCGGGTCGTAATATTGCCGTACGTAGGTATAAGCTGCCGCCGCATCTTCATGCATCAGCCGTTCGTTTCTTCTGCCGCTGCTTTTGCCGAAGCCGCGATAGTCATATACAAAAAAATCGTACCCAAGCTGCGCAAAGTAATGGTGAAAATGCCCCCAGCGCGCCAGGTTACCGCTATTGCCGTGAAAGTACAAAATGACGCCCCGCAACGGCTCTTTGGTGCGAAACCAAAGCGCATTGAGGCGGCCGCCATGCGGCGTTTCGAGAAAAATTTCTGTCGTTTGGGTTGCAAAGGCGTATTGATAATCCTGCCGCAGTTTGCGGGGGCGGAAGATAAAATAATCCTGCAGGGGATAGGTGAACAGGTTGCCCAATACCCAAAGCCAGATAACTGCCAGTACGCCATACCATACGAAAATCATCGAACAATATTGATCTTTTTTGTTTTAACGAGCATCGGCTCGCATTTTTCTGCGTATTTCCTTATATTTATTTGAACCTCCAAGCTAAATCAAGATTTTACTTTTTTTGTAACGTTTGTAATTTTTTTTACAAAAATCGAACGCACAAATTCAAAACAATATGCCTAAATTTATTTTGATGGCAAACCAAACCACGCTATGCAAAAATTAATAATTACGCTAATCGCTATATTTCCAATGGTTCTTGCGGCTCAGCGCCTCACGATCTCGCAGGAGGTTGTACTGCGCAATGACGTTGGCTATGAAATCATCGGTACTTTCAAGGACCGAACGCTTTTGTTCAGAAATCAGGTCAATCAGTTTCATATCGAAGCCTTCGACCAAAACATGCGCCAGACCTGGACGAAGCAGTTGGAACTGGAAAAACGCGCCCCAAAACCCATTGGCTTCGCACCAACGGATACCTCTTTTCTGCTCTTTTATCAGTATCGCGACAAAGGGCATCAAGTCCTTTTTGCGCATACCTACGACCCCGCCGCCAACCTCCGGGATACCATGCTGATAAAGGACTTGGGCTTCACATTTTATACCCCCAATTATCAAATCGTACTATCGGAAGACCGAAGCAAGGTGCTGCTTTACTACCTGGAAAACCAGCAGACTTTTCACGCGTTGGCCTTCGACGTAACGACCCGCCAGGTATTGTGGGAAAAAGCCTTCCTGCCCGAAAAACTCACCTTCTGGGAAGAGTATCAGCAAGTCATCCTCGACAATCGCGCCAATATGTACCTCATCCTCGAAAAAAACCGCTTCCGGTACAAACGCGAACCCCACTACCACGAAATCTGGATGATAAATGCCGAACCGAATACCCCTTTCCGCCTCGCCGTTCCGATGGGGGAAGAACGAACAACGTTCGACGTGCGGTTTGCCTTTGATAACAAAAACCAGCAAATCGTGGCCGCCGGACTCTACGCCGAACGCAATGTGGAGCGCGCCGAAGGCTATTATTATCTGAGGCTGAACCCCAATGCTCCCGGAGATTATCTGCTGAATTTTGAGCCTTTCGACGATGCGTTTATGACCGGCTTGCGAGGCAGAAAAGTAGATGGTAACAAGGGATTACCAGATGTGGTCGTGCAAGATCTGGTGCTGCGGCAAGATGGAGGCGTACTCATGGTGGCAGAACTCTCGCACGAGCAGGCACGCGTCATGGGCGGCGGCCGGGCTTTCACCAATACCGGCGCCCGACAAATTGTCGATCATTACTACGATGATATTTTTGTCATTTCCATCCATCCGGATGGCAAAACACACTGGAAAACAACGCTCTACAAGAAACAATATTCGCAGGATGACAACGCCATTTTCTCATCCTTCTTTCTGTTTAAAACCACGAATAGCTTGCATTTTATTTTTAATGATGAAATCAAATTTGAGAATACCGTCAGCGAATATATCGTGTTTGGGAACGGAAGCTTCGAGCGAAAGAGCATGCTGAGCACTGAAAAGCTAGACCTCCGGCTTCGCTTTCGGGATGCGATGCAGATTAGCGCTTCCGAACTTATCATCCCGAGCGAACGGCGCAATCGCCTGCGCCTCGTTCGGTTAACCTACGAATAGAAGGGCTTACGGAAACTTCATCCGCGAAAAAAGCGTTTTTCCCGGTGAGAAATTTATTTTTGCAGCGGTCATCATTTGGGTAGCTCTCTGCGGGCTGCTGTTTTTTCAACTTTGATTCAAAAATTACATGGAAAACTTACAAAGCATTATAGAACAAGCCTGGGAAGATCGGAGCCTGCTGCAGGATAAATCCGTTCACGAAGCCGTGCTGCGCGTCGTTGAAATGCTCGATCAGGGCCAACTGCGCGTTGCTGAACCAACAGCAAACGGCGAATGGCAGGTCAATGAATGGGTAAAAAAGGCGGTCGTGCTCTTTTTTCCGCTAAGCAAAATGAAAACCATCGAAGTCGGCCCTTTTGAATTTCACGATAAAATTCCCCTCAAAAAAGACTACGCTGCGCAGGGCGTGCGCGTCGTGCCGCATGCCATCGCCCGCTACGGTTCGTATCTGGAGAGAGGCGTCATTATGATGCCCAGCTACGTCAACATCGGCGCGTGGGTAGGCAGTGGCTCCATGGTGGATACCTGGGCAACGGTAGGCTCCTGCGCCCAAATCGGCAGAAACGTGCACCTGAGCGGTGGCGTGGGTATTGGCGGTGTGCTCGAACCCCCACAAGCTGCCCCGACCATTATTGAAGATGACTGCTTCATCGGCTCGCGCTGCATTGTGGTGGAAGGCGTCCGGATTGAATCGGAAGCGGTGCTTGGCGCCAATGTGGTGCTGACAAAAACTACCCGCATCATTGATGTCACAGGCGACGAACCCGTCGTATATCGCGGTCGCGTGCCCGCGCGCTCGGTCGTCATTCCAGGTTCTTACACGAAAGAATTTCCGGCTGGCTCCTACCAGGTGCCGTGTGCCCTCATCATTGGTCAGCGAAAGGAATCGACCAATAAGAAGGTTTCGCTCAATGATGCCTTGCGCGATTACAATGTAGCCGTGTAGTATGAGTTGGTGGAAAACATTATTTGCCTCTAAAAAAATAGAACCGGATCCGATGAAATATCTGATAGTGGGGCTGGGAAATATGGGCGCGGATTATGACCATACGCGGCACAATGTCGGCTTTGAAGTAGTGGATGCACTGGCGCGGGAGTTTGAGGTAACATTCAAGGATGATAATCTCGGCGATCTGGCGGAATTCAAGCATAAAAGCCGCACCTTCATTCTGTTGAAGCCTTCCACTTTCATGAATCGCAGCGGAAAGGCGGTGCGCTATTGGCTGCAAAAAGCAAAAGTCAAGCAGGAAAACCTTCTGGTCATTGTGGATGAAGTGAACCTCGATTTCGGCGTCATCCGGCTGCGGGGCAAGGGCAGCGCGGGCGGGCACAACGGCTTGAAGGACATCGAGGAAAAACTCGGGAATAGCAACTACGCTCGCCTTCGCATCGGCATCGGCAGCGATTTTCCGAAAGGAAGACAGATCGATTATGTACTGAGCGAGTGGTCTGAAGAACAAGCAGCCCAGCTACCGGAGGTTCTTCGGCACGCCACCGGAGCCGTGAAAGCTTTCGGCACGATCGGGCTGCAACGCACCATGAATGAATTCAACAAAAAGTAGCGTCAAAGCGCCTCCAGAAATTCGTCGATGACCATTTCGAGTTGCGTTTTTGCTGCTTCGTAAAAATTGGCGTCCAAACCACTAAAATCGGGCACGGCTTGCAGCGCTTGTCGCAAATCCAGCGCTGATTGGGATTGTACATAAAAAATGCCTTGCTTGAAAAAGCGCTGCGCCAGATATTCCTGCTCGGTCTGTCCGGGTGTTGGGATAAGTATAGCTCGCTTGCCCAGCACTGCCAGATCCAGCACACTGCTGTAGCCTGATCGGCAAATGACACAACCCGATGCAGCAATGGCTGCATTCAATTGCACACT
Organism: uncultured Saprospiraceae bacterium; assembly: GCA_964517175.1. GTDB lineage: Bacteria > Bacteroidota > Bacteroidia > Chitinophagales > Saprospiraceae > JADJNW01. The sequence goes on along the minus strand of CAZFBU010000050.1, from coordinate 6,851 downwards.
CGTTAAAAACGATACAACATCCAGATTATCAGCAATTTGAAATTCGGAATACATTTCCGTCTTTCCTTGCACAAGGAGAAAGCGCTCGGTCAGTTTTTTTGCTTGCTTTAAAATTTTCTGCTCCAAAAAAGTGCGCTGTGGTTCCGGCCCCGAGAGCACGACGATCACATCGTATTGCTGCGGCAAACTCCAATTCTGCATTCGCGACAAAATGCCGATGTGCCTGGTTTGTAGTTTAGCCTTACTTAAAGCTAATTCGCCTGCCAAACTTTGCTCGCCTTCCACATCGGGTATCCAGCACACCGTAAATCGGTTAATAATTTGGTTATTAACCCAATCAACCAGTTTCTTTACAATAAAATTCGGAACCTGGATATTTAGCTGGTGCGTCAGAAATACGCAAGGCACTTTCGAGCTAAAACACCCGAAGCGGCTATCGGAAACCACCGCATCGATCTGATATTGCTCGATCAGTCGTTGCAATGCTATATGCTCCCGCCAAACAGTTCGGGCAATGCGAGGGAACTGCACGCCCATATTCCAGAACATGTTCTCCCGCCGGTAGCCAATATTGTAAGCCGGTAAACGTTCGATTGGCAAATCCGGAAATTCCTGGTGCAGCAGATCGTAAGCCCCGCCATTACTTGCCAGCATCACATCTACGTTTCGCGCCAGCAATGCCCTGACGATGGGGACACAGCGCGCGGCGTGCCCCAGCCCCCAGTCGAGCGGTGCGACGAGAATGCGCTTTTTCATAGCAATTTTGGCTTGAAATGCTTAATTTTGTTGAAAAGCATCCGAGATATGAAACAAATCAACGCGAAGTTACTCTTTTTTGCAATGTTGTTCCTGACTTTAATTTTGCTGGAAGGCTGCAAAATTGGCTGCGGCTGCCCGATGCATTGAGTGCGAGTTTTTTGGCGTTATAGTGTTATAGTGTCCTGATTATTCATAATAAGCTAAAGACCAAAACACTATAACACACACCATCTAACTCAAGCGAATTTCATCGTCATTTTCGTCAAAAAACTTATACTGTGTAAGGTGAAAATCGTTATTCACCTGAATGCGAATCCACTTCTGGTATTTCATATACCACTTCATCTGCATATTCGGGAAGCCTTTTTTCAAATAGGATTCCACATAAGGATGCACCTGCAACTTGATTTTCGACTTAATCTGCGATTGGATAATGAAATTGAGATCGCGCTCGATGTCATCCATCAAAAGTATAGACGCGTTGATCTTGCCGGAACCGCCACAGGTTGGGCACACTTCTGCTGTATTGATCTTCACCTCCGGGCGCACGCGCTGTCGCGTGATTTGCATCAGCCCGAATTTACTCAAAGGCAGAATCGTATGCTGAGCCCGGTCTTTGCGCATGAATTGCTTCATTGCCTTTATCAATTCGCGCTTGTGCTCGTTGTTGCGCATGTCGATAAAGTCGATGATGATGATGCCGCCAATATCGCGCAGGCGAAGCTGCCGGGCAATTTCTTCCGCTGCCTCCAGGTTGACTTTCAGCACGGCCTGTTCCTGGTTGTTGCTGCTCATTTTGTGCCCGCTGTTCACGTCAATCACGTGCATCGCCTCTGTGCTTTCGATCACCAGATAGGCACCACTTTGCATCGTTGCCGTCTTTCCGAAAGAAGATTTGATCTGCTTCGTTACACCATAGTTTTCGAAGATCGGCTTAGTGGATTTGTGCATGGCGAGTATCTTCACCTGCTCCGGCGAGATTGACTCCAGGTACGTCTTGATATTCAGGTACAGTTGCTTATCGTTCACCACGATTCGGTTGAAGGAGTCGGTCAGTAAGTCGCGCAGAATACTGGACGTTTTATCCAGTTCGCTCATCAATTTGAGCGGAGCTTTAGCTTTGGGGAGCTGTTTGAAAATTTCTTCCCATTTCGTCATCATAATCGACAACTCCTCGTGCAAGTCCGCTACTCTTTTGCCCTCAGCAGCCGTACGCACAATGACGCCAAAATTGCGTGGTTTAATACTTTCCACCAGATTTTGCAGGCGTTTTCGCTCTTCGGCATTGGCAATTTTTTTGGAAACCGCCACGATGTCGTTGAATGGTGTCAGTACGAGATAGCGCCCCGGAATCGTAATTTCACAACTCAGGCGCGGGCCTTTCGTGGAGATGGGTTCTTTCAGTATTTGTACCAGCAGATGCTCGCGCCGGTTCAGTACCTGGTCAATCTTGCCGGTTTTGACAATCTCTTTCTCGAGCTTGAAATTGTCCAGCCGGTGCGCATTGATCGAACCATTGATCGAACCATTGGTATATTTCACCAGCGAGCGGAGCTTCGGTCCCAGATCCGTGTAGTGCAGAAATGCATCTTTTTTGTGGCCAATATCTACGAAGGCTGCATTTAGCCCCGGCATCAGCCTTTTTATCTTGCCCAGAAAAATGTCACCTACGGAAAAATTGTTGTTGGTTTTTTGATAATGTACTTCAACCAATTTAGAATCTTCCAAAAGGGCAATTTCGACATCCGTAGGCGTGGCATTGATAATCAATTCTTTTTCCACCCGACAATAAATTTAATGGCATCAGGAGGCTGATGGGAAGGATGCATTTTGCGCGAACATTACACGTACATTTTCAGGTTGGCTTGTATAGCAATCCCTCGCATTATTATTGCAAAGGCGATTGCCTTTCAAAACGAGGAGGATACAGTGTCTTAATAAAATGGAATGTAGAGTGTTTTCTTGCTTCGGGTTTTTCGCATCTTAAAATTTTAAGATATAATAGTGTAAACCACCGTTGCGTTGAAACGGCACGATGACATTTCAATTTATCGTAGAGAATAATTCTTGCCTGCCATAGTAATATAATAAAGTCAGTAAAGCACTGTATCCTCTCCTTAAAACCACGCAAAACACATACCCTGTCATCCCAATGCCAGGGTCATGTTGATTATTTTATCTGTTTTTCTTCTTATGACGATTTTTGCGCAGTCTTTTTTTACGTTTGTGCGTTGAGATCTTATGTCTTTTACGTTTTTTTCCACAAGGCATAATCAATATCTTTTTAAAGGATTAACCAAAAATTTTTTTATCAATCTTATCGATTGCGTGCCGCCTCACACTGCCGAGCAAATCCAGCCGCCGCCTCTCCGTTGCCAAGTGCGTTGTGCACTTGCGCCAGCATACAGATCGTGTTGACGTTTTGAGACTCTTGTGCGTAGGATTGCTCCAGGCGCGCCAGTGCCCGATCATACTGACCGGTCTTGATCGCCAGCCGTGCAAGACTATTCAATATCAATACATTATCAGGATGCGATTGGTTCAATTCCAGCAACATAGTCGGCCCGCGCATAGGATTATCTTCCGGCGGATTCTCCGCGTAGGTCAGTGCCAGATTGACCCGGTGCGCCACGTTATCCGGATTGATGGAAATGGCGCTTTCAAATGCGGCGATGGCCCGGTTGGTGCAAAACTCTCGCACTTTTTGCTCTTCGTTCATCTGAATGCAGATGGCATAGGTAGTGCCCGCAATAGACCAGGCATCTTCCGTATTTTCCAGTTCCGCTACCTGCTGGGCATAAGCTCCGGCAACAGCCGGCTGCCGGTATTCGTACCACTTGCCGGAGAGCTGCTTCAAGGCATCTGTTTTTGCGATATCGTCCGTTGCTGCTTCCACTTGTTGTTCAAAAGTTGCAATTTCAGCAGCCTGTGCCGGTTCAATTTTTCCTTTTGCTACCAGCAACAGCGCATCCAGATTGGTGCTTTCCGCTGCCAGTGCTCTCGACTTCTCGAGGGCAATCTGTTCTTCCGGCTTTGTGTCACATCCAAAGTACATGGCCAATAGCAGCGCCACAGCACCGCCAACAATTCCAATCTGCAGCTTCGTCATGGATGTGAATTATTTTGCGCTATCCTGATTTTACTCATTCTCTTCGTTTGGCAAAGAATCCACGTTGTCCTTTACCTGCTCTACGAAAACTTTTGCCGGTTTGAAGGCCGGAATATAATGCTCCGGTATTTCGATAGCAACGTTTTTCTTGATGTGGCGACCGATCTTTTTTGCTCTTTTTTTAATCACAAAACTACCGAATCCTCTGATATATACATTTTCACCACTTGCAAGCGAGCCTTTCACTTCCTTAAAAAAGGTTTCCAGAGTCACCAATACGTCCACTTTAGGAACACCTGTCTTCTCAGAAATTGCTGTAACCAAGTCAGCTTTTCTCATCTTAATGGTTGGTTTATAGTAAGTTACAAATGCTGTACACCGCTTTTATAAGCGAGTGGCAAATTTCGCAATTTTATTGATTAATTGAAAGGAAAAAATCCTTTTTATTTCATTTTTTTTCTTTAACACTCAGCATATTATGTGCATTTTGCCATTTCAGGAAGATGCCCCTGCATTTTTTAAAATCGTAAAATTTATGATACATATCTAATTGGATGCGACATAATTTATTCGGTCAGCCCATTCACAATGTTAGATTATCACTTTTTTTAACAACCGTTTGTCTATATTTGCATGGCTTCGGAAATAAGTATCTCCGGAGCCTTTCACCAAAAACAAGGAAAGATATGCTACTGTCAATGACCGGATACGGCAGGGAAACAACAACTTATAAGGATAAAACGATCACCGTAGAAGTACGTTCGCTCAACAGCAAGTTTACCGATATAAGGCTGAAAACCCCCCAAAACTTCCGAGAAAAAGAAACGGAACTGCGCCGCATCATCACCGAAGTGCTGGAGCGCGGTAAAATAGAACTGACGCTCGAAGTCAAATCGCATCAGGGCGATGATGGCTATGGGCTTAATCAGGCACTGTTCAAAAAATACTACCGGGAACTCAGCAAGCTGGCGGATGAACTAGGCACGCCGAAGGGCGACGTCATCCAATCTATCCTTCGGTTGCCGAACGTGGTCACCACCGACGAAAATGAGATTGACGAAGCCGTGTGGGCTGCCATTTTAAAAACGCTGGATGCAGCAATAGACAAGTTTAACAATTTTCGATTGTCTGAAGGTAAAGCCATGGAAGACGACATGCGTACCCGCGTACACAACATCCAGGAGGCACAAGGCAAACTCGACCCCCACGAAGAAGAGCGCGTCACTCGCCTGCGGCAGCGCCTGCACCAAAATCTGGAAGACTACCTCGGCAAGGATAAGGTAGATGAGAACCGCTTTGAGCAGGAAATCCTTTTTTATCTGGAAAAGATTGACATTACCGAAGAAAAAGTTCGACTGGGGCAGCACTGTTTGTATTTTTTGGAAGAACTGGACAAAAATTATCAGCAAAAAGGACGCAAGCTGAGTTTCATCACCCAGGAGATGGGACGTGAGATCAATACGCTTGGCGCGAAAGCTTACTCCTCAGAAATACAACGCCTGGTTGTAAGCATGAAGGATGAATTGGAAAAAATTAAAGAGCAAGTTGCAAATTCTGTCTAAATTGTGAGCAAACTGATAGTATTCACTGCGCCTTCCGGTGCAGGCAAAACGACAATTGTCAGGCATTTATTAAAAAAATTTGATTCGCTGGCTTTTTCCATCTCGGCAACTACGCGGGAGCGGCGACCGCACGAGCAGGATGGACTGGATTATTACTTTCTGTCGCCGGAAAAATTCAAAGCCCTCATCGACCAGAATGCCTTCGTGGAATGGGAAGAAGTGTATGAGAATCAGTTCTACGGCACGCTCAAAAGTGAGATCGAACGCCTCTGGGCAGCGGGTAAGCATATCGTTTTCGACATTGACGTGAAGGGCGCTACCAATATTAAAAGGCAGTACCCGAGCGAAACGCTGGCGATTTTCGTCAAGCCGCCCGCTCCGGAAATTCTTTTTGAGCGGCTGCGCGAGCGCGGCACCGAAAGTGAGGCAAACCTGCGCAAGCGCATCAGCCGGGCAGAGGAAGAACTGACGTACGAAAACAAATTCGACGTCATATTGGTTAACGATATATTGGAAGATGCATTGCAAGGCGCTGAACGTTTGGTACAACAATTCACAAGCAACTAATACATGGAAACGCTCATCACAAATGGCATCAGAGTAAGCGTAGAAACGCAATACCAGCCGACCTACTCGCGTCCGCTGGAGATGAAATACATTTTTTCTTACCACATTACGATTGAAAACCTTAGCTCGGAAACGGTCCAACTGCTTCGCCGCGAGTGGGAGATTTTTGATTCTAATGGCATCAGTCGCAAGGTGGAAGGCGATGGCGTTATCGGCAAACAACCGGTGCTCGCTCCCGGAGAATCCCACCAGTATGCTTCCTGGAGTCCGCTAATGACCGAAATGGGCAAAATGAGCGGCGCGTATATCTTCCGGCGCGATATTGATAATCACGAGTTTCGCGTCCACATTCCCGATTTCCGTTTAATCGCTCCTTTTAAGTTGAACTGATCCCGGATCGTCGTTATCCCACCACCGCAATACACTTCAACTCGATCGCAATTGGCGTTGGCAATGCGTTGATGCCCACCGTCGTGCGGCAAGGTTGATTATCCTTGAAATACTCAGCATATACCTTATTATAAGTATGAAAATCGCGTTCCATATTGACCAAGAATACCGTCACATCCACCAAATCCTCCCACTTCGCTCCGCTGGATTCCAGCACCCGGCGCACATTCTGAAAAACCGAATGGCATTGCGCTGCAAAATCAAACTCCTGGTAATTACCACTGGGGCTTTGTTTCAATCCGGGTACCCTGTCTGTTTTCGGATCGCGCGGCCCAATTCCGGAAAGGAACAGCAAATTGCCGACACGCCGGGCGTGTGGGTACAGCCCCACCGGCTTGGGCGCTTCTTCCGACATGATCTTGTTTGTATCTGACATAAAAATTGTTGATTGTTGATTGTTGATT
>CAZFBU010000049.1:5300-26414 GCA_964517175.1 uncultured Saprospiraceae bacterium | reverse complement strand
CAACAAACCCTCGCAAAATTTTCCCATCCCTTTTCGCTTTCAGCCAGATTTATCGCATATTTGACAAATCACCAATCCCAAATAACAGCTAACACTAAATAAAAATTAACCAATAACACCAAATAACAAAACTCCCATGTACTGGCTATTCCAATCCAATCCCGGTATTTTTCGACTACGTGACGCCCTGCAGGCAGAAGCGCTCGAAACTTTTGCCGTCACAGCACACAAGCAAGACATCAAAAAAGGCGATCACGTCATTCTCTGGCAAAGCGGGCGCGAGGCGGGCTGCTATGGTCTGGCGCGCATCACTTCCGAGGTGCAGGAAATGGAAACAACCGAGGCGGAGCGTCCCTTTTTCTCGGTGATACCGATGGAACCAATGCGCGTGCGGCTGGAGGTCGAATACAACCTCTGGAGCCGCCCCATTACCTGGGAAATGGTGAAGAAACTGCCTGCTTTTGAGGATTTTAATGCCGGGCTGCCGGGCACCAATTTCAAAGCAACGGAAGCGCAGTACAACGCTCTGGTCGAACTGGCCAAGCAACTCGACGCCCTCGCCGAGCCGGAGGTATCCTACGGTGCGCCGCCCATGCCGGCATTCCCGATGAATATGATTTTGTACGGACCGCCGGGCACGGGTAAAACCTACCAAACGATCAACTACGCGCTCTCGGTCATCGAGAACCGGAGCCTGGAAGAATTGGCGCTGGAAGATCGACAAGCGCTGCGGGTGCGCTTTGAGGCATATATGGCGCAAGGACAAATTGCATTTGTGACCTTCCATCAGGCGTTTACTTATGAAGATTTTATTGAAGGTATCAAACCGACGGTACTACCCAACGGAACAGTTGCTTATGTCGTGATGAATGGCATTTTCAAAATGCTCTGCTACAACGCCCGTCGCTGCGTACTGGAAACCCTCGTAAAGGAACAGCCACAGGAGCATAGAAAATTGATCTTTAACCAATTGTACAAAGCGTTTCTGGATTTCCTGGATGGGGAGAACTTTCAATATTTCGAGACACCGGAAAAAGAGAAAATATATCTCCAACAGGTATTGCAAAATGGCGATTTGTCCCTGCGACGCGCCATTGCGTTTAATACCTATACCGTTCAAAAACAAGTACTTCGCCAGCTCAACGAGCAATTTCCCAACCTGAACGATCTTGGCCCGGCGCAGCAATACATCGACAAAAGTATGCGCGGCACGGAAAGCGAATTCTACTGGACGGTTTTTGCCACGCTTAAGAATTTTGAAGAATATTACCTGCAGCAGCAGGAGCAGCAATCGGAAGAATCTGGGCAATCGGAGGTCATTTACGAACCCATTGAAGACCTGCCCCTGCTGCCGGAGTATGTTATCGCCAAGTGCAAGCGCTACGTGCTCATCATCGACGAGATCAACCGGGGCAATGCTGCCGGCGTTTTTGGCGAACTGATCTCGCTGCTGGAAGCCGAAAAACGCGAGGGTAGGGCAGAAGCGCTCACGACCATCCTGCCGTATTCCAAAACCTTTTTCTCGGTGCCGCCGAATCTCTACCTCCTCGGCACCATGAATACCGCCGACCGCAGCCTGGAGTCGCTTGATGTCGCCCTGCGGCGCCGCTTTGCCTTCCGCGAGGTGCCGCCCAATCCGCCCGTCATCGAGCAAGCTGCCAATCGCCACGTCGTGCAGGGCGTCAACCTGGTGAAGCTGCTGGCTGCCATGAATCGCCGCATTGAGCAATTGCTCGACCGCGAGCATCGCATTGGGCACGCTTACTTTTTTGACATCGAAACGCTGGACGACCTGCGGCATCTATTCTCGGAACGCATCCTGCCGCTGTTGCAGGAATATTTTTTTGACGATTACGCCAAGATCGGTCTGATCCTCGGCAGGGACTTCGTACTGGAACGCACCGCGGATGCGGAATTCGCTGATTTTGAGCATCTCTACGCCGATGAATTTGCCGAAAGGCGCATGTACGAAATCGCTGACATCGCCGGGCTGCACGAAGGCGCGTTCATCCGCATTTACGATAAAAACCACCAGTGAGCGGATCGCCGCTTGCAACGTCGTTGCCCTTTATGCAGCAAACCATTCAAGTTTACGAACACGAAGTGCTACGCGTGGGCGACCAGCGCAATGGCGTCACTTTTGACAGCCGACACCACGAGGCTTTGGCGGCTTTCGCCGAATGGCATTCCACGAAATACTTCCGTCTGGTGCATCGGGGCGTTCGCTTTGCGCAATACGTCGGTGCGCTGCAAGTGGGATCGCTAACCATCGAAATCCTGCCCAAAACCGACCGGGCTACACCAAATGAGCACCCCGTTTTACAAAGCGTGCTGCTCGATCTGCTTCGCGCCTGCCGCATTCTCAAGCCAGCGCCCAATGCTACCGGGCGCCTGCGCTCGCGCCGGGGCACCCTGCTGGACATTTATCTGGAGCAAATGCTCGCCGACACCGAGCGATTAATGCATCAGGGGCTGCTACGAACCTACCGGGTAGCGGCACGCAACCGCCCCACACTCAAAGGGCAAATCCATTTTCCCAAGCACTTGCAACTAAACCTCACGCGTGAAGATCGATTTTTCACCCGCTGCCCGGAGTTCACCTACGATCACTCGTACAATCGCATTTTGCGACAAGCGCTGGTGATCCTGGGGGCTATGCCCCTGCGTCCGGATTTGCAAAGCAAAGTCAGGCGTCTCCTGCATTTTTTTCCGGAGCTACCGCCACCACCTTCGCTTCCGGAGATCGCGCAATTGCAGTTTGATCGCCAGACGCAGGCTTATCAGTCGCCATTGCAAACAGCCTTGCTCATTTTGCGGCATCAGCAACCGGATGTACGCTCCGGGCGGCTGCCGGTGCTGGCGCTGTTGTTTGATATGAATGTATTGTTTGAAGAATTTGTCTTTCGGCAGATTCAGCGAGCAACCGGGAAAAATGTGGCTGCTCACCGACAGATGCGCCGCTCTTTCTGGGATCAGCGGTATTTACAGCCAGATATTCTGCTCTATATTGGTGATGAACGTATCGTATTGGATACCAAGTGGAAATTGCTTCGCCGCGTTCAGCCGGACATGGCAGACCTACGCCAGATGTATGTGTACAATCAGTTTTTTGAAGCCCGGCGCAGTGTACTCGTCTATCCGCGTGTGGAGGGGCTGGAGGATTTGCCGCCGACGCCCTTTGCGCCAACCGCCGGGGCGTCGGGAGATTCCCTTTGTCAGGTTGTTTTTGTCGATTTGGTAAACAACGGTAAGCTCAATCACGAACTTGGCAAGGAATTACTAAACAACCTATGATAGCGTCAATGCCCATTGGTCAGTTGGTGCAAAGATGCAATAATGCGTGCAAAAATTCCCAGCGAATCACTCGCAAAATACGCATCCGGATTTTGACTGGAATGAATGATGAACGGCATGGATCGCGTGCTATCCCGGTAGCATTGAATGACGAATGGCTCGCCTCCATTTTCTGGCTGCAGGGTCAGTGTGCTGAACAACAGGCTTCCACCCTGCACCTCGTCGAAGTCGTCGGCAAATACCTCGCCGGATATTTGCCGTAAACTGTTCAGATAACTTTCCACTCGCCCGGAATCCAGCTTCATTTCATTGACCTGCCAGCCTTCGGGCGTACGTACATACGTGAAGGTGGTATCCGGCAGCGTCACTTCAAAGGATACCATGGTTAAGTTGGGCTCCATTTGCAAAATCGTCTTATTCCGAAAATCGCTGAAATCGTAGCCGAAATGATTGCTCAGGATGCCTTCCACAGCGTAAACTTCGTCTTCATCGGTTAATCGCAAGTAAGAAATGCGAGCTTCCGTCTCTGGGTGAATTTCTGATTTTCCAATCATAAAATCTTCCAGCAATTGATTGTTAGCGTACACGCGAATTCGGGTGGCGCGGGCTTCTGTAAGCGCATACGCTGCCCAGTCTGCGGATGATTGCGCGATGACTTCGCGGATTTTGAAATTTGTGAGCGCGCGCAGCATGCTCGACGTGGTTTCCGACGTTGCTCGAATATTGATCTGCCCATTCGAGGCGATCCAGACGCCATTTTCGCGTTGCAGCGTGATTTCTGCCTGGTCATTTGGCAGACTGATGAGGAGAGACGTCACCCGCGTAGTGTCAATGCGAATGAGCTCGGCATCGAAAGGTTGGCTCTTTTTGCTTTTAAAAAAATGAAATGCGGCATACGCAGCCCCGATCACGATGCACAGAAAAAAAAGCGTTTTAAATTTCATACCTGCCGTTTTGGGATTTTCGAAAGTGGAAGGTTCTTTTTCAGAATGTGCCAATTAGCAAAGGTAAATTTATCATTTTTGTTTTTTTCCGAAAAGCTCGGATCAAAATTCTAAATTTGCGTTGTTTTTACCAAAAAAAGAATCCTATGAAAAATGTATTCTTATTCGGGTTGCTGCTTGTGTTGGTTGCCTGCGGGCAAGACAATGGCGCTGCTTCCGGCGCAGCAAATCAGCAGGCAGGTTCTTATCAGGGTGTCAATATTGATGATTTTGAACTGGAGGACGTTCCGGGTACCGATTGGGAAAAAGCCACCAAATACGGTACAGATGGCAACGTTGTGGAGTCTGGTTATTTCAAAAACGGCAAAAAAATGGGTCCCTGGCTGACGTATCAGGCGCAGTCGGGCGAGCTGTTTCCACGCACGCTTTCCAACTACGTGGATGGCTACCTGAACGGGTTGCACATGCAGTTTGGGCAGGGCGGTCAGGTGGAGTTGGTTGCCAATTACAAAATCAATAATTTGCACGGCAAGTATGCTAAATTTCGTTTTGGACGAAAGCTGGAAGAGGCCAATTACAAGGACGGCAAACTGGAAGGCGTGTACAATGTGTATAACGTGCGGGATGGTAAGCTGAGCACTTCGGCGGAGTACAAAGACGGCGTGCAGCATGGCTATTTTCGCACTTACAATACAGATGGCGAAATAACGACCGAGTACATGTATGAAAATGGCGAGAAAGTCGGCGGCGGTGTAAAATGAGAACCGCGTTTTATTTCCATTGGTTGGTGGCAGCCAGTAGCTCGAGAATTAAGCTGGTTTCAGGACTTTTCTCTGCCGTTAGTGTTTTTCAAATATTCGCGGGGGGTGATGCCGGTTTCTTCTTTAAAAACCTTGTAAAACGTCGATTTATTTTTGAAACCACACCGCAGCGCAATGCCGAAAAGGGTTAGATTTCGATAATCTTCGCAGGCGATTTTGTTTTTCACTTCCTCAATGCGAAAGGCGTTTACAAAACGCTGAAAATTTGTATTGGCGTGGTGATTGACCACTTGCGACAAATACTTCGTATTGGTGGACAGCCGGTCGGCGGTGGAATTGAGCGTCAGATTCGGATTCAGAAAAGCTTTGTCATTCTCCATCAATGCCTTAAGCCGGAAGAACAGCTTCATTTCTTCCAAACCCTTGAGACTGCTGGTGCTGTACTTGTCATTGACCTGCAGCATCGGCAGCACTTCTTCGTCTTGCACTTCGTCTCCATCTACCTCGAAGGCAATGTAGTTAGTCAGTTTACGCATCTCATTAAAAATAGGATGGATCACCAATTTGCAAGGGTAAGCCTCGCCATTTTTGCGGTAATTCGTAATGACTTCCTTGAAAATTGCCTGACTCTCCAATCCTCTTCGAATGCGCTGGATGGCATCCGGCTCTGTGCCCGGCCCTTGAAAAATGCTCGGTTTTTTACCCAGTACCTCGCTCAGGGTGTAGCCCGTGATCGTTGTGAAACCCTCATTGACCCAAAGAATTTTTTTTTGCTCATCTGTGAGAATTACGGCTATATTTGGCAGCATAAGATTAATTTTGTTGAACGTTGTCAGACTATTTTGTAAAAAAGATTAAACATAATGAATGATCTGTAAGCATTTGTTTTCAAGGTATAATGTACAACAAAGCAATCAGTTTTGAAAATTTGCAGTATTGTTTTTTTGTCAAAATGAATAACCCGAATCATCATATGTGTTTTTTATTAATGATGCACCAATATGATTTTTCTCAGCAAAGAATGCTCTCAGGTCATCCAAATATGTGGCGGAAATTGGTATATTTGATGCTTACTGCGATTCTACAACCGATAAGCTATTATAGTTGTTTTGATTAACTTTTTGACGAAATAAATTCGGTTAAATATTTTATTATCAGCTTCTTGCATTGCGAAAAGCGAACAGCCGCGAAGCGATGCTCCGAGGGAGTCATATTGACCTGCGGCACAAGTAGCAAAAAGCACTATAATTTAGGGCGAAGTATGAATGAGCAACCCACGAAACGACGCACGGACGAGCAGATGTATCGCTACCTTCTTCCGTTGTCCGGCCATTATTTGGATGTGACCCGGCTGGACACTGGTCAGGAGCGCTTTGCGTACGACTGGCTGGAGCAACTACTCAAAGACGGAGCGCTGCAAATAGCGCTATCCCCCGATTTCCAAACCGCTGAAACGCTGGAACATCTTTATTTTTCCTCGCGCAATCACGAACGCATCAAAGGTACGCCCACGCTTGGGTTCGGGTATCCGTTGGTGGTTGTGCGCCGGGGCGATGAAGTGTGGGCAGGACCGCTTTTTATCTGGTCGTTAGAGCTGGCGCTCGCCCCGGGGTCCACCAGTCAATGGCTGTTTTCGCACGGTGCCAATGCCCGGTTGCGTTACAATCGCGAAATTGCAACCTGGGTAAATGATGACACAATTGCCCAAACGCTTGACCGCCTTACGCAAGATCGCAAACCGCCAACACGGTCGTTGCTGGCTGCCTGCGAGCAAATTGCGGAGGCCCTCGAACTGGAAAACGACAGTCAGCATACAGCCATCACTGCCTGCCCGACGCCGGAAGAACTGGCCGACGTAGCCTCGACCGGAATGTTGCACTGGTCGGGGGTCGTCGGGCTTTTCCCGCCTCAGCCAAAAACGGAAGCACTGCCATCCGATATTATCCGGGTAGAAGCAGCGCCCCACGATGGGCATCCTTTCGGGCTTTTGCCGCTCGATCCGCACCAGGCGACAGCCATCCGGCAAATTTTTTCGCAAAAAACGACGATTGTAGAAGGAGCTGCAGGTACTGGCAAAACGCATTTGTTGGCACAAATACTATCCAATGCCTTGTCCACCGGGAAGCGCTGTCTGGTCGTTTCGGAGAATCTCGGTGCGCTGCATCAGGTGCAGGAACACCTTTCACACCTGAACTTGTCGTCACTGCATTTTTTGCTACAAAACAATACGACGGATAAATCAGTGCTGCTGGATTTTTTGCGGGTTGTCGCCAATGCGGACGCTTCGCCGCCTGCCTTTAACCCGACCGATTTCCGGGCGGCACTCGACAAGTGTACTCGACTGAAAACCAGGCTCGACGATCATTACCATGCCGTGCAGCGCCGCATTTTCGGTCCGTATAACTGGACGGAGACGGTCGGTCGTTTTCTGCGCAGCAATCGGCTGGAAGGAAAAGAACTGCTGAGTAGTCAGCTAAATCCGCAGGATTTTGTCTTTGATTATGAGGAATTTACGGCACTAAAGGCGGATATTCATACCTCGCATCCGCTGTACGCGCGCGTCAATACGCTCAAGCACCCGCTGAGTAGTTTGCATCCGACGGTTTTTACCAAAAAAGATAAAGCCGAGAGTTTGGAATTTGTTCAAAATCAACTAAATACATTCATTGACAGAGCTAATAGCCTGCATCATCGCTATATCACCAGAATTAATTTTTACACCGACCGGCTACGAGAATACTACGAACGGCAATACGTTGACCTGGCTTCCCGCCTGGAGCGGCTCAAAGATAAAATGGCGGACTATTCCAGTCGTTATGGCGTTGACTTCGACTCTGCCGGTGCCGGCGCACTGAAGCTGCGGGGCGTTTTTTCCAGCAAAGTCAAGTCGGTACTGGAAGCGCGGGACCACGTTGCGGATGATTACCAGAAACTGGTGCAGCTCTTCAATCAGAAGTCCTATTTCGACTTTCAGTTTGCGCCTGCCGGGGAGGGTAAAAACATCCAGAAAGTATCGGAAAATCTTGAGCGGTTTGAGCAAGCATTGCAGCGTTGGCGGAACACACAGCCTGCACTGATCCAAGAGGAAGTACTGCGCCTGAGCGCCAAAAAAGTGAACGAAGCCCTCAACTCCGGAGCGGAGATGGAAGAACTGGAATATGCGTTGGATATGTTGGCAGCAGAGCTGAACGAAGCCCAATTGTACGAAGAGCCTTTCGAGAACAAAATGCTGACCATACCCCGGCGGCAGAAATATCTGGAGGAAATTATCGAACAGTTGGATGCGACGCGATTGTACCTGCGCGATTTTGACTATTTCTACGATTGGCAGCGCAACTGGCTCTCTTTGCCGGAAAACGCCGGGAAGCTGCTGCGGGCGCTCATCAAGGTGAAACCCAACGACTGGGCTCAGGCTTTTGAAAGCTGGTATTTACATAACTGTCTAACTGCCGCCAGCAACGCCGCTCTGCCCACTGACGACGGCACTGTCGAAGATTTTGTCAGCGCGTACAAAAAACTGCGGCAATTGCTGCCTAATCAGATTTTGCACACCTGGCATACCCGCCGCGACGAGCTGTTTCGCCGGATGCGGCGTAGTCAGCGTGAGCAGTACAATTTGCTTTTCGGTAAAAAAAATCAGGAAGCTACCCGGCAAAAGTCACTGCAGGAATTGCTGCGACGAGGCTTGGATGCAGTAACGACGGTGTATCCGGTGTTGCTGGCTACGCCGCAAATGATTGCCGACAATCTGCCCATGCTGGAGGGGCATTTCGATTATGTCTTATTCGACGAATCGGCGTATCTGCCACTGCCACTGGCGGGGAAAAGTTTGCAATTGGCGAAGAAAGCTGTGATTCTGGGCGATTGCAGCCAGTTGCCGACTCGCGATGAATCTACACTGCTGGGCTGGGCAAAAAAACAGGAAATGCTAGAAGTAAAATTGCACACCTGCCATCGCTGGAATCCGGGTAACCTGTTGCAATTCGTACAAACCGGCAATATCGACGAGGCGGCGATCGGCAAATTTGTCATTCATTTTGAGCAACTGGACGGGCGCTACAGCGAGGAGGAACGCCGCAACGAAGAAGAAGCGCAGCACATCATTCACCTGTTGAATGAAATAAAACCGACCGAGAAGCGCACCTTCCCAAATGTCGGGATTGTTTGTTTTACACCGGAACAACGTGACCTGATTGCTTCTTATCTGCTCAAAATCAAGCAGAAGTGGTCGCCAGGTGTGGAAAAAATCCAGCAACTGGAGCGCAACGGACTGGGAGTTTTCCACCTCGATGAATTGCACGGTCAGCATTTCGACGTGCTGATCATCGCTGCTACCTATGGTTCAAAAGATGCGAAAGGCACACTGACGGACGACATCCGGGAATTGAACACCCCGGATTTCACTTGTAATCTTCGCCTGCTGATGAGTCGGCCGCTTCGGGAAGTTTATCTCATCAATTCTATTCCGCAAGCAGACTGGGCGGCTTGGCTCGATATGCCGGAGCAGCCCGGCGTTTTTCTGCTTGCCAATTATTTTGCCTACAGCGAAGCCCTGCAAGCTGCCGATGCCGGGCGTCAGCACGCTATTGCGCAGCGCCTGAAAGATTGGGTGCAACCGAAGCCCGAAGCCGATGATTCGGTCTTTTCGGAGGAAGTTGCCCTGGCGCTGCAGCCCTACATAGGGAAGGAACGATTGACTACCAATGTGCGGGAAGCACAGTTGCATCTGCCGATCTTGATTAAGGGCGTGAGCGGAGCGCCGAAGCGTTTGGTCTTGCAACCGGATGGTTTTTTTGCGAATACGCCGGATACCGATTATCTTTGGGAAAACCAGCAGCGCGAAAACCTGAAAGAGCACGGTTTGATGTACCAGCCGATCTGGTCGGTGCAGTGGTGGAAAAATGTGCGGCAGGAGTCGCGAAAGCTGGCCAGCGCAATCATCAAACTGGATACCCGCGCGGAGGACTAAACGTCGGAATTTCTTTTTTTATAGTATTCTGGCTAGGTAGATGGACAAATTTTATTTCAAGTATAAGTTTTTATAAAAATCTGATTACCAAAAAGATGAAAGTTTTCCCAATTAACAAACCCCCAATTAACAAATAACGCCATAGGCATCACTTTGTGACAATGTTAACCTACTTATGACACCCGATATTGATACGCTTTTTGAAGACGAGCGCTATGTCAAAATAGCAGAATTGCCCTACACGGAGATGATTCCGTTTGTGCAACACGAATTTGGCGAGCGAACGCGATTGATTCGCCTGTTCATCGTACTGAATCTGCTGATATTGGTACTGATGGTTGTCTTGGCCATCGTACAGGTGGCGAGTGGTCAAATCACGCTCGGACGGGTCATTAGCTACGCACTCCTGGGTGGTACGGTTGTTTTTGCCTTGCTCATTCCGTTGCACGAAGCCTTGCACGGGTTGGCGTACAAGCTCAGCGGAGCGCCGCGTATTTCTTTTGGTGGCAACCTGAGCAGATTTTATTTTTATGCCGTTGCGGATAAATTTGTCATTGGTAAGCGCGCTTTTATATTCGTGGCACTACTGCCATTTTTCGTCATTACGACCATTTTAATTGTATTGCTTCTCAACGTTTCACCCGGCTGGCAGTGGTTGCTTTGGGGCGTTCTGCTGATGCACACGGGCGGTTGTGCAGGTGATTTCGGTATGTTGAGCTTTTACAACCGGCACGAAGGTGAAGTTTATACCTTCGATGATGTATCCCAGAAAATGGCGTATTTTTTTCAGGAGCAAGAGGTGAATCCCGGTAAGGTCGCAATCGATCGGCAACCGGAGTAGTGTTGATCTGATTCTGCGGTTCAATTTTATATAGTTTTATGTCGTACATCAGATGCCTACGGCACGAAAAGCGTTATAAAAATACCTGAAAGCCAAACAACAAGCGCAGCGTTTCCGGCGAAACGGCTTCTTCGATCTGCCGGATATCGTAGCGCAGGATACCCTCCAGGGCAATGTTCGGCGCGATGAATACATCAAGCCCGATGCCAGTCACTGCATTCAAACCAAAAAAGCTTGCTTCGGAGAATTTATCGGCCAACTGGAAGCGCGTGCCGAACCCCGCGGTAGCAAAAGGCTGCCAAACGGAAGCGCCCCCCACCGGATAATAGCGAACAAACGGCTCCGGATGGACGATTGCATTTTCATTGGCGAAAGCCAACTGAAATCCGCTACCCGCTGCCAGTCGGTCGGTGAAAAAGTACCCGACGACCGGGGAGAGGGAAAAAACGAGATCATTTGTATTGCCAATGTTTTGGAGCCCGCTATTCAGATTGCCGCCAATGAGCCAGTTTCCTCGTCGTATCGGGTTTTGCAGAGGCGTATCGTACGTGGCATTTTGGGTTAGGAACAACTGCAACCCGGCGGCGAGCAGCAAACTGTGTGCATCTTGCACTGTATTGTCAAAATAGCTGCCTCGGTAGCCAATCATGGCTTCCAGCGCGATATTTGGATTCAGAAAGTAGTCGAGCCCGACGCTTGGATTCCAGAACCATTGTTCTGAATTTGTAGCAAGGTCAGAAAACTGATTGCGAATATGTCGATATCCGCCGCGCACTTCGAGGAAAGGGGCGAGCGTTTCGCTGGGCAGGGAGATGTAAAACCGCGTGCCCGGCACGATTGCCCGACTTTGGGTTTCAAAGTTTAGATCAGACGGAGCGCTGCGGCCGTAACTGTATTGCAATTCTACTTCCAGCATAAAATTTTCAGTGAGGAAATAGCCGATTCGCGGTGCGATGCCCGCCGACCAGTTGTCGCCGCCCGGTGTCAGGTTGCGGGCCATGCCGGCGCTACCATCTACCAGCCAGGTTCCCCGGGCGGTTTGGGCTTGCGCAAAGGAAAAAACGAGCGAAAAGAAAAAGAGCAGTATAAGTTTTGTTTTCATGGGAAAAAAGGAGTTTGCTAATGCTGCGAAGGTATTGAAAATTTTAACCCTTTTGGCAAACATTAACAGAATGACGGAATGAACTGAGGTTGAGTTTGCTGATTTTTTTAGGGAATATTCAGCAATTTGTGCGTCTGCAGGCTGAGCCGCCACTGCGGATGTGCCAGGCAATACTGCAAGGTAAGCTGCGTATTTTCGGTTTGCTGCGGGCTGTCCATCGGTTGCAGGAAAAAATGCGTAAAATCCAGGTGAGCAAAGCGTTCCGGCTCTGCCCCGGGCTGTGGGAATACGAGTTTAAGTTCGTCGCCGGAAGTGACGACGAGTTCTGTATTGGCTTTCGGGCTTACGCAAATCCAATCGATGCCCCAGGGCACTTCGATGGTGCCATTGGTTTCGATGGCCACTTCAAAACCACGGGCATGAAAAGCTTCGATTAATGGTTCGTCCAGTTGCAGCAAAGGTTCGCCACCGGTGCATACAACGTAAGGGCGACCCGCGTGTAGCCCTGCCTGCCAGAGCGAAGCCACTTTATCCGCCAATGCTTCGGCTTCGTAACGTCCGCCATTTTCGCCGTCTATTCCCCAGAAGTCGGTATCACAAAACTGACAAATTGCTTTGTGCCGGTCTTCCTCGCGCCCACTCCAGAGATTGCAGCCAGAGAAACGGCAAAACACCGCCGGGCGACCGGAGTGCGCGCCTTCGCCTTGCAGGGTATAAAATACTTCTTTTACTTTGTAACTCATCTTCCCGTACCTTTCCGACTTTTCATTACAGCCAGACGGCGTGGAAAGTTCTCAAAAACGGGAAATATTTCTACCCTTACGCCAAAAATTACCGGCTGCCCGCTACCTGTCCGCCGCGCTGCTGGAAACCTATGGAGCGTTTGGTAAAGATGCTGTCGTCCTTATCAAACTTGAAGTGTTCGATATCTTCCAGGGTCAGAATATGGCTGGCGTTTTGGTCGCGTTCTTCCACCGGAATGGATGCCAGGCGCAGGTTCTGGTGCTTGATCGCTTCCATGACGATGCTGCGCACGGTGCGCGCATTACCGAAGTATTTGTCGCGATATTCATAGATAAATGCGAGGTATTTCTTCAGGTAATCTTCGGCTTCCGGCGTCGGCACGATGCCTTGTTCGGAAAGCATGAGCAGCGCGATACGCGCAAGTTCTTCCGGCGAATAATCGTCAAACTTCAGTATCTTATCAAAGCGCGAACTCAAGCCCGGATTGGCTTTCATAAAAGCTTCCATATTTTCGGGATAGCCCGCCACGAATACAAAAAACTCGCCCCGGTGGTCTTCCATGCGTTTCAGGAGCGTCTGGATGGCTTCGTCGCCAAAGTCGCCATGCGAGCCGCCCATGTTCATCGTCAGGGCATAAGCTTCGTCGATAAAGAGGACGCCGCCCAGTGATTCTTCCACTCTTTCCGCCGTTTTGATGGCGGTTTGCCCAACGTAGCCCGCCACCAGCCCCTGGCGGTCGGTCTCTACCATGTGGCCGCGTTCCAGCACGCCCAGTGCTTTGTAAATTTTGGTTAGAATGCGGGCAACGGTGGTTTTGCCCGTACCGGGATTGCCAACAAAAACCGTGTGCAGGTAGAAGCTGTTGAGCACGTCCCGGCCCGTTTCGCGGTAGAAGCGCACCAGCCGCACCAATTCGTTGATTTGGGCTTTGATCTTTTCCATGCCAATGAGCCGGTTGAGTTCGTTGAGCGAATCCTGCAGCAGCGCTTCATCCACCGGAATATTGGGCAGTTCGCGCCCTTTGATGTCGTAGATACGGGCAACATCCTCCGCCTGAATAACGGTGAGCCGTTCTTTCTCCAGCAGGCGTGGGTTCTCTTCCGACATTGCCCGCAGCCCCAGGTTGATCTTTGCTTTTTCGATCAGATCATAGACAAAGCGGGCATTGCCGAAAGTCCGGTCGCGTTTGCGATAAGCATCAACAATGATTTCATCCACTTTTTCCTGCGCTTCCGGTGTTAATTCCACCCCTTTTTCTTCGCAGGCGTATTGTGCAATTTGCGAAAGCTCCTGTGGCAGATAGTCCTGGAATTCAAAATAGAGTTTGAACCGGGATTTCAGGCCCGGGTTGGAATCCAGAAAATGCTTCATTTCCTTTGGGTAGCCGGCAACGATCACCGCCAGATCGCCAGCGCCATTAGAAAGCTCTTTCACCAAAATTTCGATTACTTCGCGCCCGAAATCTTTGCTATCGTCATTGGAACGCGCCAGCGAGTATGCTTCATCGATGAAGAGCACACCGCCGCGCGCTTTTTCGATCGCTTCCTTCACTTTCGGCGCCGTCTGTCCGATGTATTCGCCGACCAGGTCCACACGATCTACCTCATGCACATGACCTTTTGACAGCAATCCCATCTTGCGGTAGAGCTTACCCATCATGGTGGCCACGGTGGTTTTGCCCGTGCCGGGATTGCCGATGAAAACGGAATGCACGTTGATTTCTTCTTTTTCCAGGAAACCGCGCTCTTTGCGCAATTGCAAAAACTGGATATACTTGGCATGGTTGCGCACCTGCACCTTGATGTCGTTTAAACCGATGAGCGCATCCAGTTTCATCATTACATCCTCGAACGTCTGCCCGGGGTCTTCTTCCGGCGTGAGTAAAATGGTGGACTGCCGATCGGGGAGCAGCACTCCGGCGATGCCTTCCTCAAATTCTTCGCGAATCTCGAATGGAATGATTGCCAGCAGCCTATCCATAAAGATTACTTCTGCTGTGTAGCGATCCTGCCGCCAGGAGCCTTTTACATTGGAACCCCAGCCGGCGGTGATCCGGACGAGTTCATCCCGTTTTTCGATGCGCTGTAGTCGCACAACCTGCCCTTTCAGCTCGCGGGCGTCGTTGTAGAATTTGGTAAACAATTCGCATTGCCAGGGCTTGGTGACGTTGAGATTGCGCAGAATGACCTCTACATAAATATAGCGTGTTTCCTCACTGCTGAAAGCTTTGTAATAAATGCGTTCATCTTCGATGACATCGTCGTATGGTCCTTCGTACAGGCGCAGCGACTGCACTTCCAGGTAGGGATTCTCGCCCGGCAGTGCGTCTTTCATGGCATCTTCAATGTAGAAATACTTTGTCGCTATTTTTTCGTCCTCTACCCATGCTTCCCAGTAGTAAGTGCCGCGTTTCCAGAAAGCGCCCGGATTTTTATTGCCCCATCCTTCGCGGATATAAACAATATTGTCG
Source organism: uncultured Saprospiraceae bacterium (assembly GCA_964517175.1). Lineage (GTDB taxonomy): Bacteria > Bacteroidota > Bacteroidia > Chitinophagales > Saprospiraceae > JADJNW01. The sequence continues at coordinate 11,289 of CAZFBU010000049.1, read as the reverse complement.
TATTTACTGACTTTCTTCTTCAGTTCAAGCGAGCAGAGTTCTTTTTCCTTTTTGCCTTTCTTCATGGAAAAGCACTTGAGCGTCACTTCGATTTCCCAGTCTTCCTCGTCAAACAGTTTATTGTAAAAGGAAAGCTCCGCATATACGAAGGTCGCTTCGTAACGATCGAACACTTGTCGATACTTTTTTTTATTGTCCGCCAGCCACTCGGTGGAGGAATATACTTTTAATTCGCGGAATTTGTAGCTCTTGAATTCCTCCGGTACTAAATAGCTTTCTGCCATGTATGCTGATAATTGTTCTGATGTTGATAATCTGGTAACCAAAACACCCGGAGGTGCTTACTTGGTTGAGTAAATGCCGATTTCAAATTCAGACGTTCGAAATCAACTTCTAATTTGGCATTTTTTTGCCGTAAAGCAAATATTAAACCTAAGAGTTTTTGTTAAAAAAATAGCAAAGCGAATGAAAAAGTTGGTTTATTCTGAATTTTGGCGAATGCTGGTCCGTACACGGGCAGCCATCGGCAGAAACGTCGTACCTTCCCATCAATATCGGAGCAGGGCGCTTGCCATTGCATCTTTCACGGGCATTTCATCTGCTTCCATCAGATAGACCTTACCGCCCTGCAGGAAAGTATGGATGGCGGCGAGATTGAGCAGGGAAGCGTTGCCACTTTCTTTGGAGGCATCCACTCGTACTTCTTGCGCCGCTTCATGGAATACACCATACACGTCTTCCCGATTTTGAAGAAATAGCGTGTCGATCCGACCGTTGACGGCCGCCGGGATGATATCATTCAGCGTTGTTGCAATTTTTCCGACGTTATCGGTTTCCCGAAATTGAGCAACTTTTTCATTTCGCTTTTGGGTGAACACCGGTTCCATAACATTCCAGGCGCGCTCGTGCATCATTGCGACATCTTCTTCTTCCGGGCTGCCGCTAATGTTGTGTTCGTGCAGCAAAGGATAGGTATTGGCCTGCTGATAAATGGCAAACAGCGCGTCGTCACAATGAACGATCATCGGCGCATCTTCGTCGTGAAGCATTTGCATCAGTCCTCGGTTTACTTCCTGGCAAAAACGCAATGCTTCGTCCCGGTCTTTATCCGAATTTCTACCCTGGCCGTGGTGTTTGGCGCCGGGGGCCGTGCCGTGAATAGAGTGGTGCTGGAGCGATTTTTCTTCATAGTCGCTACCAACAACGGCGCTGACGTCTGCCGGTACCAAATCTTCCACATATACTTTGGTGATCGTATGGCGGGTGCATTCATAAAACTTCACCTCCTGCAGGCTGAGCGTCAACAGGAAAAAGCGACCGTCGCCATTGAACATAGGCATGAGCGGGCGCAGGTAGAAATGATCGGCGGTATATCGAAAATCTTCGAAGTAAACCGGCAGGGTATAATAACCGAAAAAGTCATTGCCGATAAAAATGGCCAGCCCGTCGGAAAGGTTGTGCCATAGTTGTTTATCATCCAGTAGCTTGTTTGCCGGGGTCAGCTTTGCTTTTATTTCTCTTGGCGAGAATCCGCTTTTGTCCAGTTCCTCGTCCAATTCCTGCAGGTGGTTTTTCAATTTTGTTCTTGCATGGTATTGATCCACTTCCTCACCTGCGCGCTGCGTAGGCAGGAAGATTGAAATGCCGTGCGGTGCGTGATGATTGGCTAGCGTAGCAAATTCTTTTTTGGTAATTAATTCCATTATGATTCGATTTTTTTAATAATTTCTTGCCGTATCACTAAAACGGAGAACCGGTATATCTGTTCAATCGGACTATGTCAGTAAACAATTAGCGGATTGCCTCTTTTTAAAGGCGGAATTATTTTAAAAAATTAAAAAAACAGAGAAAATGGACGTCAACAAGTTGGAAATATTACACAGTAAAGACCGGGAACGCTTTTATGTCATCATAAACAAACAGGAAGCTTATTTGCAGTATCGTAAGGTAGGACCCACCATGCTGGAATATTATGAAACCTTTGTGCCGGTGGAAGAGCGTCGGCAGGGTATCGGCCGCAGATTGGTAGAGGAGGCGCTGCGTTTTGCTCAACTCAATGACTATCGGGTGGTAGATACCTGCCCATTTGTCGCGGATTATATAGACAAAAATAGCGCGTATCAGAAAATTCGTGTGAACGCTAAAGAGAAAGCATATTATCAGTCGCTGCCGTCTTAATGCAATGCTAAAATATCCTTTTGGCTGTCATTGTATGCTGGTTTTTTTATCCGTCTCATACGGTTGAAAATCAGGTTATTGTAAGATTGAGCGAAGTAAAAAATTCCGAATTTGGATTTTTTTTTGCGTAGTAATAAAAAAAAAATTAAATTTGCGTAAGTCTTGTACATCAAGGCCAACATTCTATTCTTCAAAATTACACACCAAACAAAAGGCTTGCACAAGCAGGTTTCCACCTGCTCCTATTTAAAGAATTCTGATTTCAAGGCATAGAATTCTTTCAGGCAATTTCATAAGTATTGTAAACCGGCATTTGCCGGTAAAGAAGCCGCAAAGCGGTAAGACGACCCAACATTAAATCTTCACAGAACTACGCGTCGGCATCCGTCGGCGGGCACATCAACGCAATAACCCAGCGATACGGTAGAACGCTGCTATTCGGATAGTATCTCAGAAAATGCGATACATCCCTCAGTGTTTTCCGGCTCTAACTGTAAAATACGGATTGTACATAGCTGCAATTTGCGGCCATTGGCAAAAATAAATTTACATATATGAAACGTTTATCTACCTCGCTAGTAGTGTTTGTACTCCTATTTGTTAGTGTCAATTTTACATTGGCAGCAACATTCACCGTTACAAATCTCAACAATTCTGGGGCTGGCTCGCTGCGGCAGGCGATGATTGATGCGAATGCCGCCGGCGTCGGGCCGCATGTGATAGAGTTTGATGCCAGCCTCAATGGCATTATCAATATAAGCTCTTCCCTTCCTACCATTACCAACGCTAATATCACCATTGATGGAGGTGGAGATATCACTTTGAATGGGCCGGGTGGGGATTCTAATGTAACTTTCTTCACCATCAGCGCGAGCAATACCACTATTCAAGGCTTCGACTTGCAGAACATTGGTGCTACCATGTTTTACGTGCTGGGTGGATTGTCGAATGTGACAATAGAAGATATGTTTGTTCAGTCCACTTCGGGTAATTGGATCAATCAAATTGTGCGGGTAGTCGGCGCTTCTACCAATATGACCATTCGGGGTATTACTTCTCCCAGTGGTATGCAGGATTGCTATTCTAATTATGTGGGCCGGGCATTCTACTTCCAAAGTGGCACGCAAACCAATCTTTTGTTAGAAGATATCAATGTATTTGCGCCTTGTGAGGGGATCGTCTTTCGGGATGCGAGTGTCAATGGCTTGGATATTCTGAATGCAACTATTTATAATGCTTATAATGGTATCCTTTTTGACAATACCGGCGGTCCGGTCGAAACGGCTAATGATGTCGTGATTGATGGCGAGAATACTGCTAGTATCTATCAGCAGCGAGATGGCGGCGGCTCCGGTATGATCTATTCTGATTATACGAATACAAATTGGACAATTAAAGACCTGGAAATAGATAGCGATCGTGCCAATACCACTAATGATGCTAATTACGGTATTCGCTTTGACAGAACGACGGATAATGTCACCATTGACAACATAACTATGCACGACTCCGAAATCTATGGGGTTTGGTTCAATGGTGCAGCAAGCAATATTACGATTCAAAATTCTACCTTCGACAACTTTGATGGCTGGACGGACAACCAAATGATTCGCTTCGAATATGCGGTGACGAATCTTGATATAATCAATGTTAATATCGATTTGGACCAAAGCAATACCACCGATGACGGTGATCTTGGTATTGTGTTTAGAAGACAGACTCTCACCAATATCAATATTGATGACCTCACGATAAATGAAGCGGATAGCGACGGCATTTACCAAAATGATGGCAATGTTGATGGCTTTACAGTAGAAAACTCAACCTTTACCAATAACTACGATGGCGTTGAATTCTACAATGGCTATATCCACGATAATGTCGTTTTTGACAACAACACCTTCACCGGGCAAACGCGCGGCGGCATCTTAGTGCATACTGGAAATGCAACGAATGACATTGACATTATCAATAACGAATTGATGAGCGGTGGCTCGAATGCGATTTGGTTGTATAATGGTAATGGCAATCGCGATATACGTATCAAGGATAACGAAATTGCCTTCAATGGCGGCGCGGGCGTGTATGTGAATAGTAGTCCGGATGGCATACATATTACCGAAAATTCCATATATCGAAATAGCGGATTGGGTATTGAAAATAATGGAGGTGGTAATGACGACTACGAAAACTCAGACGGAGATGTACCAGTGATAACTGGCTCAAACGATATGGGCGGCGGCAATTACGATATTACCTTCACCTTACCAGCTTCGATTTGTGCAGGCGGCTGCGAAGTTGAAATGTTTGCCAACGAATCCTCAGATGATGCAGAGGGGCATTATTTTGTAAAGCGACAAACCTTTGTCGGCGCTGGTCCGCATACGATGACGGTCGCTTGCACAGAAGATGCCTGTGTCATGGAATCTTTTGGTTTCTGGACGGCGACCCTAAGACCCACTTCCGGTAATCAATCCGTCTCCGAATTTAGTAACCGCAAGAGCATGCAGACGCAAGGTCCGGCTGCTGTGAAAAATGGCATCGCCCTTTGGCTGGATGCGCAGGATGCTACAAATGGTAATATGATAAACGGTACCGGATGGCTGGATCGTTCCGGAAATGACCGGGATTTTGCAGGTGTAATTGGTGATCCGAATCGTAGCACAGGCGGTCTGAACTATAACCACTATGTTGCTTTTGATGGAAACGATTATGTACGTAATAATGGCGCTCCTTTTGCTAATTCTTTTACAGCCGGTGAAGCCATCGTGATCACCAGAGCTTACTATCGCCATGTCAATCAAGGCTTCCCTTATGATTTTGGGGGTCATTCTAATGGGCATTACTCTTGGGGCAACCAGCATGTGTATAATGATTTCGGTACCAATAACCGTTTTGGTTTCCGCCCGGATGACTATTCGATTGCGGATGGTAAACCCAATACTGCTGTAAATACCTCTGCAACCAGAAGAGATATTCGTGCCTGGAATGTTTTCGATACCTATTCTACTAGTGCAGACTGGGGAACAGGTTGGAATGGTCAGTTTATGGCCACCGCTTCTAGTAATGGTACAAACTTTAGCTTAGGAGCTGGTAGGGAATATGTTGGTGCTGTTCATCGCTATATCTATTACGGTGACATTGCCGAAGTCATTTTATACGAAAGAAAACTCACCCCCGCCGAGCGCCACCAGGTCAATTCTTATCTGGCTATAAAATACGGTATCACGCTTGAGCAATCAGAAATTACCAACCAAACGTATCTCGCCAGCAATGGCACCGCAGAAATGTGGAAAAACGACGGCGACGGCTACCAATGGGATATTTTTGGTATCGCGCGCGACGACATGTCGCCTTTGTACCAGAAGCAATCGACTTCCGTCAATCCAGGCGAAATTCTGACCGTAGCGGTCGGTACAGAAGTAGCCGCAACCAATGAAGATAACAACGGAACAATTGCCAACAACCTTTCCTTCCTTACTTTTGCCAGCAATAACGGTATTCCGGTTTTGAGTAATCCGGTAAATATTGGCGGTATGACCAATTCCAACTTCCGGATGGATCGCATCTGGAAGGTGGATAAGGTCAATTTTGCGAATACAGATATTACGCTCCAATTCGGACCGGAATTTGCCGACCATTATCTGCTCATTAGCACGGACGACAGCTTCGGGGCAGGCGATACGGAGATTGCAACTCAATTGGACGAAGACGGTGCCGTGACCATCAATAGCAGCGCACTAGCCCACGGCAGCTTCTTCACCCTGGGCGCGAGTATCAAAGCGCCAGGCTGCATTCAAATACCGATGGT
>CAZFBU010000049.1:2229-5200 GCA_964517175.1 uncultured Saprospiraceae bacterium | reverse complement strand
CAAACCATTCCATTCACCGCATTGGAAGCAGCCCCGCAAGCGCCGGGCGTATTGGCATGGCTGAAGGGCGACTTTGGCATAGAGGAAGATAATGGCGTTGTGAAATGGCGCGATGCCAGCGGTAATGGTAACTTTGCATATCAGACTACCGAAGCTTACAACCCGACTTACGAAGCTGGCAACTCGATCAATTTCAACCCGGCGGTATTCACACCGGGCAACGATGGTTTGCTTTTCAGAAAAACTATTCCGGGTACAAATAATCTCAACATTTTTGCGGTTGGTAAAACAACCTCCAACAACACCTGGAATACGCTCCTGCGCGGCTATGTCAACGATCATCCGATTATCGCGGCGGATAATTCCTATCAGTTTGGGTACTATGACAATAATAATGGCAATTACAAAGGCAGTGGCATCAACCTGAGCACCACCGAGCCGAAGCTGATGGGGATGCTACATAACGCAACTTCCAACACAGCTCAGACGCGCGTAAACGGTCAAACGGGCAATGTGCTCAATGGTATTGACGAAAATCACCCGGACTACATCCAGCATTTGATGAATGCAAACTGGCGCAATGGCGACCAGAAGTGGGGTACGCTGGGCGAAATATTCATGGTAGCCGGTACACTTTCCAATACCGATATTCAAAAAATAGAATCCTACCTGGCATTGAAATACGGGATTTCACTCGATCAGGCGACGGCGCGGGATTACGTAGCTTCCGATTGGGATGGCTCTTCCGGCACGAAAATGTGGGTGAATGATGATCCAATCTACGTAAATGACATTGCCGGTATCGGTCGAGATGACTGTCAGGATTTGCTGCAAAAGCAGTCTAAATCCGTTGGAGCGGATGCACTGGTTACCTTTGCGGTCGGGGGTTCCGTGGCAGAGTCCAATGCCGATAATGCAAGCAATATCACAAATGACCTTTCTTTCTTTTCCTGGGCAAATAACGATGGCGATCCCAATAGCTTCGCTACCGAAGTTACTGCTGCGAGTATCACACCCAACCAGCGCATCGAGCGCGTCTGGAAAGTAGATGAATTGGGCAACTGGACGGACGATGTGACGCTCCGGTTTGGTTTGGGTAATGCAGAAACCTATCTTTTAATCAGTAATAATGATCCGACTTTTGCGTCGGGGGTCACAGAATATCAATTGGATGCAGCAGGTGATATAACCTTGACCGATGTGCAAATTGAAAACGGCAATTATTTTACTTTTGCCAAGCAAATCATCGGCCCGGCTTGCGTCAATGCCGGCATTGCCGCCTGGTGGCGCGCCGACGAAGCCATGACGCAGGCAAGCACCAATTTATTAACGCATAATTGGGCGATTACCGGAAATGTAAGCTATAGCCCAACCACCGGAAATGGACGTGCAAGTTATAATGGAGGTAATACAAGTGCCAACGGTCGCATCGAACAGTATGTAACCACTGCTCCAGGTAGCTCTTACAATTTTGAATACCGTGTCGGTCGCAATGGCGGCGGCGGCGGTACGGTTCGAGTCACCGTAGAAATTGTAGATTCTACCACGAATGCTATCTTGGCAACCGCAACAATCGCTAAAAATAAATGGAGCGGCGCAAGTTTTCATTCGCTCCAATTTGATGCCACTGGTGCAACTACGCTTGTACGCGTGAAAGATGCTTCTTCTGCGACCAAAAATATTGACGTATGGATTGACAATATGAGACTAAGTGTGCCGCAACCGTGGCGCGACTTCAGTGGCAATGATAAACATGCCTCGCAAGCCATCTCTTCCCGTCGACCGGAGCTGACGGACAATATCATCAATTTCAACCCGGCGTATGATTTTGACGGGACGGATGATTGGCTATCTTCTTCCAGTTTATTTACTGCAACCGGTATCGACAATGCACAAATTTTTGCCGTAGCGATTACCGATCAGGTGAAGAACCAATCGCTGTTTGCGGAGCTTTCCGCTAATGGCAATTATCTGAACGCCCACGTGCCCTGGAGCAACAGTGTGCTATACTGGGATGCGCCCTATGGATATCGTATCAGCGTTGGCTGGGGCGGTACGGTAGGTACGCCCTATCTGTGGTCTTTCTTGCGTAGCCCGACGAATATGTCTGCTTACCGAGACAGTCGCCGTATTGCCAATAGCAATGCCAATCGTGCCAATATCAATGGTAATAATCAACCATTTGGCATTGGTGGAGCAGGTTCTGGCAGCTTCAATGGTAAAATTGGCGAAATGATTGTCTATAACAATTCCGCCAATACCACCGAAGCGGACCGCCAAAAAATTCAATCCTATCTGGCATTGAAATATGGCATTACACAATATCCTGATAATGATGGCAATAACACGTCTTTTGAAGTAGCTAATTCACAAGGGATTAGCGAAGGTGATTACGTAGCCCCCGACGGTACAGTCTATTGGGATGCTTCTGCGAATCAGACGTATCATAACGACGTAGCCGGTATCGGTCGCGAAGACTGTACCTCTCTGGCGCAGAAGCAAACCAAATCTATCAATACAGGTGCTTGGGTAACCATGGCACTGGGCGATGAGGTCGCAATGACCAATGCCGACAATACCACCGACTTTGCCGCCGATGGCGACTATCTGGTCTTTGGTCACAATGATCTGGCAAAGTCCTACGATGTATCCTTTACAGGAGGGCCAGGCAATTCCAATATTCGTATGGCTCGTGCCTGGAAGGTGCAGAAAACTGGTTCTTGGGCGGGTAAAAATATCACCCTGGTAGAACCGGCTGCCGCTTCGCGCAGCTTGATTATTGCGACGGATGCAGGGTTTACAAATATTGTATTTGAAGGTGACTTCGGGCCCGGTGGTAAGATCACTTTCTCTGCGGATGAATTCCCGAGTGGTGCGTCTTATTTCACTTTTGCGACCCGAGTGGGCGGCCCGGCTTGCGTGGATACGGACATCGTAGCCTGGCTGCGCGCCGACCAGGGCGTGAATGGTT
>CAZFBU010000049.1:0-2129 GCA_964517175.1 uncultured Saprospiraceae bacterium | reverse complement strand
AAGCTCATGGGCTTCCACGGAGGCTCTGAAGATGATTTATATGTAGAAGGCTGGTTGAATACGAGTACAAATTCAGTCGTTTTGGAGCCACGAATTTATAACTTCCGGCGTGAACCATCTGGTCCGTTCAGTTACAGAAAAAATGGTTTGGAAATTGATTCCGGTCCTTCTTCAAATGGTGGAACCTGGCGCTTAACGATCGGTGGTCGTAATACAACCGAGTATTCGCGGGTATATGTGCCGGAAGCAGCGATTTATAATAATGACCTGACCGACATGGAAATGCAACGCGTTGAATCCTACCTGGCAATCAAATACGGCGTTACCCTCGATCAAACCACACCAACCGATTACCTCGCCAAAGACGATGGCACGACCATCGCCTGGGATGCCAGCGAGAACATGGGCTATGGCAATCACATTGCCGGCTTGGGTAAAGATAATTGTACTTTATTGCATCAAAAACAATCCAGGTCGCAAAATGGAGATGCAGTGGTGACCATTGCCCTGGGCGATGAAATTGAGCTGACGCACAATGACAACCTCAACGAAGTCACCAACGACCTCTCCTTTTTCTTCTGGAGTAGCAATGGCGACGTGTCAGATTTCAGCACGACACTTTCAACCACTACGGTTTCTACCACCCGCTACGGGCGCGTCTGGAAGGTAGAAAAGAGCGACGGCACGAATGGTACGACTGCCTGGGACGACCAGGAAATTACCATCTGCTTCGATGGGCAGACCGATAATAGCTACTTGCTCATTAGCGATGCGGACGAAACATTTGCGACCGTTAGCCATGAGTATCAACTGGATGTAAATGGTTGTTACACCATGAATTCTAATGAACTAGCCGATGCGAGCTACTTCTCGCTTGGCAAGGAGCTACTCGGGCCAGCTTGCGTGAATGGCGGTATCAAGCTTTGGTTGCGTGCTGATCAGGGTACGAGTACCAGTTTGGATGCTGTGGCTTTAGAGAACTGGAACGATGCAAGTAATAACGGCAACGATGCCGAGCAGACGAATACCTCTATTCAGCCGACATTCAGAAATAACGCTACCGATAATATCAACTACAACCCGGTATTGAATTTTAGAAATAACGCCACAGATGCACTTGAAGGTCCAAGTCTGGACATGGCTGGTGACAACACATTTGCCATCTTCGGTGTATTGAATCCGTTGAACAATAATGATGATGATGATGTATTTGCCATCAGTGAATCTCCCGGTGGCGGTAGCATTCAGTATGAATCTTCTGGCGGTGGCCGTTATGAATTGCTAAATAATAACGGCGGACTTACGGCTGGAAATGCCTTTACAAATCGGCCGCATTTGATGGGTTTTGTGACCAATGGCACCAATGGTACGGGTTATTTGAATGGTTTGGCAGGAACTACTCAAACTCCTGGCTCCATTCCCAATAATGCGAATAATAATTATAATGTCGGTGATATTACTAATAACGGCGACGGTCTGGGCATGAACATGGCAGAGATTGTCGTATATAATCGGGATCCAAGTGCGGCAGAGGTTCAGCAGATTAATTCTTATTTCGCACTCAAATACGGTATCACCCTCGACCAAACCACGCCGACCGACTACATCGCCAGCGATGGCAGCACCACCATGTGGGATGCATCCGATAATGCCGGTTATGACCACAACATCGCCGGTATTGGTAAGGATGTATGTACGGCATTAGACCAAAAGCAGTCCAAATCCGTCAATGCTGGAACAATTTTGAGCGTCGGCGTCGGCGGCGCGCTGGAAGCCAGCAACAGCGAAAACTTCTCGGTCATTCCGACCGATCAATCCTTCTTTACCTGGGGGCATAATGATTTGGGTACGGACTTCAGCGAAGCGATTACCCTGACGGGCAAGGAATCCACCGCGCACATGGCGCGTATCTGGAAGGTCGATAAAACCAACTGGACCGACCAGGACATCACCATTTGCGTGGAGCAGGCAGGTGAACGCTATCTGCTCGTCGATACCGATGGCGATGCCGACTTCGCGGATGAAGCAGCGACCACTGAATTCGCTTTTAACTTTGGTACGGGGTGCGTCACGCTGAATTCGGCTGAAATTCCGGATGGTGCCAACATTACTATTGCCACCAAGATCGT
>CAZFBU010000048.1:18194-26515 GCA_964517175.1 uncultured Saprospiraceae bacterium | reverse complement strand
TCAAGACTTAAAACACTCTTTAACACGTCGTTATCAGTTGAAATTGGTATAAAACGATTGCGTTGAACTTTTTGGGTGGTTGCGGCTGTTATCTTCGGGTACGAAATTTATAGAAAAACTGTACCTTTGCGCTTTATTTTTAAGATGTTAGATAAAAGATACCAGATTCGAGACAGACTTGATCTTGCAGATGGTCAATGATAAATGATTGAAATGAGTTTTATAAAAGAATTAAATCGCCGCAAAACTTTTGGGATCATCAGCCACCCGGATGCGGGGAAGACGACGCTGACGGAGAAGTTGCTGCTGTTTGGCGGCGCGATCCAGGTTGCCGGCGCGGTGAAATCGAATAAGATCAAGCGGAGCGCGACATCCGACTTTATGGAAATCGAGCGGCAGCGGGGTATCTCGGTGGCGACGTCGGTGATGGCGTTTGAATATAAAGATTTAAAAATCAACATCCTGGATACGCCGGGTCACCAGGATTTTGCGGAGGATACCTACCGCACGCTGACCGCGGTGGATAGTGTGATCGTGGTGATTGACGTGGCGAAGGGCGTGGAAACGCAGACCGAGAAGCTCGTGGAAGTGTGCCGCATGCGCAAAACGCCGATCATTGTATTCATTAACAAGCTCGACCGCGAAGGCTTAGATGGCTTCGATTTGCTGGATGAGTTGGAGCAAAAGTTAGGTTTGACGGTCTGCCCGATGAGTTGGCCGGTTGGTATGGGTCAACGCTTTCAGGGGGTGTATAGCATGTACGAGCAAAAATTGGTGTTGTTTCGTCCGCACAGCAAGCAGGAGCTTGGTGAAAGCATTGAAATTACGGATTTGAGTAGTCCGGAACTCGACAAGCACGTAGGCGAGAAAGCCGCCAAACAACTACGCGACGAGGTGAAGCTGATCGAAGAAGTGTATCTTCCATTTAATCGTAAGGATTATATGAATGGTGATCTGTCGCCGGTGTTTTTTGGCTCGGCGATCAATAATTTTGGCGTGCGCGAGTTGCTGGATTGTTTTGTGGACATTGCGCCGAATCCTCTGCCGCGTATCACGGAGGAGCGTCCGGTGGATCCGAAAGAAGATAAATTCTCGGGTTTTGTTTTTAAAATCCATGCGAATATGGACCCGAAGCACCGCGACCGCATCGCGTTTATGCGCATCTGCTCGGGCACCTTCCAGCGCAACACGAACTACCTGCACGTGCGCCAGGGCAAGACGATGAAGTTCTCGAGCCCGACGTCCTTCATGGCGGAAAAGAAAACCGTAGTGGACGAAGCCTATCCGGGCGACGTAGTCGGTTTGTATGATTCCGGCAATTTCAAAATCGGCGATACGATTACCGAGGGCGAAGTGCTGCATTTCAAAGGCATTCCGAGCTTTTCGCCGGAGCAGTTCCGCTATGTGAATAACAAAAACCCGATGAAGTCGAAGCAGTTCAATAAAGGTTTGGAGCAACTGATGGACGAAGGCGTGGCGCAGCTCTTTACGCGCGAGATCAACCAACGCAAGATCGTCGGCACGGTCGGCGCGCTGCAATTTGATGTCATCCAGTACCGCATGGAGCACGAGTACGGCGCGGCCTGCGACTACGAACCCGTGAATCTCCACAAAGCCTGCTGGATCAGTTGCGACGACAAAAAAGCATTGGAGGATTTCAAAGATCGCCGCCGCCGCGACATCGCGCACGACAAGCACGGTAACCTGGTCTTCCTCGCCGAAAGCGCCTGGACGCTGCAGATGGCGCAGGAAAACCACCCGAAGGTGCAGTTTCATTTTAAAAGTGAGTATTGAGGGGGCTGGAGGATCGGAGCATTGGAAAATTGGAGGATGCTTCCCTGAACTTCACCACCGAATCCGAGATGAAAAAGCAAAACAGTTTAGCCGTATTTTTTGCGTTTGTTTGAAAGCAAATTTGCTCAAGTTGGTTATATTGCAATTTTTGTTCTGATTGCTTTTAAACGAACACCTAATGTCGAAGATCAACCCGGTTAAACTTTCCCTGTTTATCAATTACTTCGTGTTTGCCATCTTGCTGAATAGCGTCGGCATTGTGATCCTGAAGTCGCAAAAGGTCTATGGCGTGGACGAAGTGCAGGCAAGCACGCTCGAACTGTTCAAGGACCTGCCCATTGCCATCGTCTCCTTTCTCATCGCGTCTTTCCTGCCGCGGATTGGCTACAAGCGGGCTATGCTCATTGCGCTGGGGCTGGTGACAGTGGCTTGCATCAGCATGTATTTTGGCAATTCTTTTGCGTCGGCGCAGATTTTGTTCGCCACGGTGGGCGTGTCTTTCGCGCTGATCAAGGTCTCCGTTTATTCCGTAATCGGGCTCGTCACCGAAGGTGAAAAAGAGCACAATAGCCTGATGAGCCGCATCGAAGGTTTTTTTATGTTTGGCATTGCGCTGGCGTACTTCCTGTTTCCGGCGTTCAACACCATTGATCCCGACGCCTGGCTGAATGTATATTGGCTGCTGGCGGGCTTGTCCGCCGTGTCTTTCCTGTTTTTGTACTTTTCAAAATTTGAAAAGGATTACGAAATACCCGGAACCAATCTGGCGGATGACTTCCGGCAAATGTTCCTGCTCATGGCGCGCCTGCTGGTGATTGTATTTGTGTTCAGCGCGTTTTTGTTTGTAATGATCGAACAGGGCATCATGACCTGGCTACCGACCTTCAACGACCGGGTGCTCCGCCTGCCGGAGAATATCAGCATTATGATGGCGAGCATTCTGGCGGTATCATTGGGGGTTGGCCGGTTGTTAGCGGGCTACCTGACCGCTAGAATTTCCTGGGTATGGGTGCTGGCAGGCTGTCTTGTCGGTGCGATGGCACTGGTCGTTTTCCTGCTGCCACAGGCGGTCACTGCGAATGTCGGCGAAGTCGAAAGCTTCTGGGAAATTCCATTTATTGGCTTTGCCTTTCCGCTGGTGGGGCTGTTCATCGCGCCGATTTATCCGCTGCTGAACTCGGTCGTACTCAGCGCATTACCAAAAAGATTGCACAGCCCGATGTCAGGGCTCATCATCATTTTCTCGGCGTTGGGCGGCACGCTCGGCTCGCGTTTGATCGGTTTATTATTTAAAAACGTCGGCGCGGAAACGGCATTTTATTACACCCTCATCCCGATGGGTTTGCTGCTATTGGCAATTTTTGTACTGCGAAATCTGACCCAAAAGGATGCAGCGGCGAGAGCAAGCGCATGATTATTCTTAAACCTTAGCAACCCTGCATGCACATGAAAAACTTTAAAGCGCCCAACGAAGTCTATCAGGAATTATTCGTCGCCATGCACGAAAGCGGCATCTGGCAGGATGAGAAAGCGATTTCCGATGCGTTGCCCAAAGCCAGACCGGAAGCAATTTTGGCGGCTTATCGCCAACAGAAAACCAAGCCGGATTTCGACCTGAAAGCTTTTACCGATCAATATTTCGACTTTCCCGAACCTTCCACCAGTACCTTCAAAAGCGACACCAGCCGCTCGCCCGCAGCGCACATCGAGGTGCTCTGGGACGTGCTGAAGCGCGAAGCCGACAAAGTGGAGGAAGGGAGTTCGCTCATCCCCTTGCCGTACCCGTACATCGTGCCGGGCGGTCGTTTCAACGAAATTTACTACTGGGACAGCTACTTCACGATGCTGGGTTTACAGGTGAGCGGTCGGGTGGACATTATTGAAAATATGATCAATAATTTTTCCTACCTGATCGATGAGATCGGCCTCATTCCGAATGGGAATCGTACGTATTTTCTGGGGCGTTCGCAGCCGCCGTTCTATGCGCAAATGGTGGCGCTGCTGGCGGAAGAGCTGGGCGAGCAGACTTTCGTCAAATACCTGCCGCAACTGGAACGCGAATATGCCTTCTGGATGGACGGACAAGATCAACTCAGGCAACAGCAGGCGCACAAGCGGGTCGTCAAAATGCCAAATGGCGCGATGTTGAATCGACACTACGACAATTTCCACGCGCCGCGTGCCGAAATGTACGCTACGGATGTAGAATTGGCATTCGAAACGGACCGCGATGCCAAGCAACTCTACGTCGATCTGCGGGCTGCCTGCGAATCGGGCTGGGATTTTACCAGCCGCTGGTTGCGCGATAAGGATGATTTGGGTACGATTCATGCGACCGAGATCATTCCCGTTGATTTGAATTGCTTACTCTATAACCTGGAAATGACCATTGCCAAAGCGTACGAGATCAAACGCGATGCGGCGAAAGCTAATGATTATCAGCAGTTAGCACATAACCGCCAGCGCAACATCCTGGCGCACTGCTGGAACGATGCGACTGGCTTTTTTCACGATTACGACTTTGCAGCCGAAACCCAGACCGGCGTGCTCTCTCTTGCAGGCATGTTCCCGTTGTATTTCAACATCGCCGAGCAAGCGCAAGCCGAGCGCGTAGCCCACAACATCGAAACGCAATTTCTGCGCCCCGGAGGCGTGGTCACCACCATCTACCATACCGGGCAGCAGTGGGATGCGCCCAATGGCTGGGCGCCGTTGCAGTGGGTGACGATTCAGGGCTTGCGCAATTATGGCTTCGGCAAATTGGCGAATGAAGTAAAAAATCGCTGGGTAATGCTCAATGTAAAGGTTTATAAATCAAACGGTAAGATGCTCGAAAAGTACAACGTCGAAGACCTCGACCTGCTCAGCGGCGGCGGCGAATACCCGGTGCAGGATGGCTTCGGCTGGACGAATGGGGTGCTGCTGCGATTGTTGCGAGAATGACTATTGTTGGTTATCCAAAAGCCCTATTTCATTTTTTGACCAATTCAGCACCAGCGTATAATCCTGCAAAAAGGCAGTACCGAGGTGCGATTCGCGCGTGCCGAAGAGCACACGATGCTTGCCAAAAGGCTTTCGATCCAGCTTGAAGGCAACGACGTCCATGCTGTGCAGTTCCTGCTCAATCACCTCATCCCAGGTGGAGAGCTTGCGCTGTTCGGTTTGAATGTCGCCAGCGGCATGGTCTTTGAAAAATGCAAAAAACGCCTGGTCAATATTGACACCCAGCGGACTGCCGGTATCGATCACCAGGCTCGGCTGCACCCTCGCACTGTCAATGCGAAACATGACCATTGGCTTAGTATTGCCGATATTTTCCAATCGATCTTCCTCCGGGACATCAAATTTTTGATCGGAAATGAAAATTTTCCGGGCTTTCCAGTCGATTTTCCAATTCAGCTGCCGCATTACATCGTACCCCAGCAAGCCATCTACCTCGGCAAAAGCCTTCATAAACGCTTCATTTTGATTGAAAGCATTGACCTCGACATTTTCCCTGGTCAGGGTATAATCGCCGAGTTTAAATGACACTTGCGCCACTGTGCTATCGGCAAACGTAGCGCTGCGCTTCAGAATAGTCGGCGCGCCGGTATCCAGGAAGAGTCGCAGCGTTTCGCCGGAAACAGTTTCCTGCACTTCGATCAGGATTTTGTTGTTGTCGAACGAAAAGGGAATTTCCGAAACGGAAGGAACCGCGAAGGGCAGAAGCAATAGGAAAAGAAAGACTTGCATACTTTTATTCTAAATTGATTATTCGGAATGATCTAAAATTTCTTTTATTACAACAATAAACGCTTTCATGTCCTCAAGCATATCTTCGACCACACCTTCTTCGAATTCGACGTAAGCATTATAGTCCCCTTTTGTTCGGCGAATAAAAGCTTTGTTTACGATTTTTCCATATTCAATATCCATTTTTCCAATATGAATAAAGCGCTTATTAAATCACCTGATCAATTTGGAATGCATGGAAGTCTCAAAATTTTGAGCCACGCCTAGAGCCACTAATAAAAAATACCATAATAAATTCTATTGATAGCCGATCTATAGCGATCATTATTCAAGAGTAATTCCACATCCTTTACAGTCTTATCTGCTTGCTCGAGGCGGTAGGCAATCAATGCCAGGCGTTCTTTTTCTTCCATACTCATGCGTAAAGTCCCTCTTTCATAGCATTGGTGAAGATGGGCTGACGTCCGCGTGGTGAATTCAATTCTGCAACGGAAAGTAAGTGCGCATCGATTAAAATATCGTATTTCAAATCAATTTCATAACATAAATCAAGAATTTGCTCTTCATCTGAACTGGTATAATCCCGGTTTAGAATAATGAGCACGTCATAATCTGAATCTTCTCTTGCGTTCCCATAGGCACGTGAACCCAATAAAACAACATCCCGAACATCATCACCGAGGTTTTGTTGCAAGTGCCCTTTTAAGTCAGATAAAATTTCTTGATTTTGATGCATGTAACGTCTTTTTTAATACAAATATAACAGTTTTTCAGGGTTATTCGAGGTGTAAAGAGGAGTTTATACAGTTGAAGGTAAAAATATTTTCACCTTATAAAACTTTTTGTTTTAAAATTAAGTTTCGTAAATTCGCGAGAAAATCTGTTCTTGTGCGGTAGAATGCGACAGGGAGAAGGGAAGAACGGGCGACTTTAGCGGAACGATTGAAACACTGGCAAATGAGCAAAGAGAAAAACATAAATCTGAACAGCAACGGCGAAGATAACATCATCACACTCAATGGGATGTACGAGGATTATTTCTTGGATTACGCGTCCTATGTGATTTTGGAGCGGGCGGTGCCTTCGGTGTACGATGGCTTGAAACCGGTACAGCGGCGCATTTTGCACGCGATGAAAGAAATGGATGACGGGCGTTATCACAAAATCGCCAACGTGATCGGGCAAACGATGCAGTACCACCCGCATGGCGATGCGGCTATCGGCGATGCGCTGGTGAATCTGGGGCAAAAGGATTTGCTCATCGACTGCCAGGGCAACTGGGGCGACCCGCGCACGGGCGATAGCGCAGCGGCTTCGCGTTATATCGAAGGGCGGCTGACGAAATTTGCGCTGGAAGTTGCCTTCAATGCACAAACGACCGAGTGGCAACTCTCCTACGACGGTCGCAAAAAGGAACCCGTAAACCTGCCCATGAAATTCCCACTCTTACTGGCGCAGGGCGCGGAGGGCATCGCGGTAGGGCTTTCTACGAAAATATTACCACACAATTTCATCGAACTCATCAAGGCTTCGATCAAAATCCTGAAAGGTAAAAAGGTCCAGATCTTTCCGGATTTCCACACCGGCGGTATGATCGACGTAAGCGACTACCAGGGCGGCAAGCGGGGCGGTCGCGTGAAGGTGCGCGCCAGGATCGACATTGTGGACAAAACGACCCTCGCCATTCGCGAAATTCCGTATGGCACAACCACGTCTTCCCTCATCGACAGCATCCTGAAAGCCAATGACAAAGGCAAGATCAAGATCAAACGCGTAACCGACAACACGGCGAAAGACATCGAAGTGACCGTCGAAATTGCCGCGGGCGTTTCGCCGGAAGTGACGATGGACGCGCTTTATGCTTTCACGGATTGCGAGTATTCCATCTCGCCGAACGCCTGCGTCATCATCGACAATAAGCCGCATTTTCTCACGGTGGAGGAAATTCTGGAAATTTGCACGCAAAGCACGAAAGACCTGCTGCGGCAGGAACTGGAGATCAAGCACCACGAGCTGATGGAGAAATGGTTCTTCGCCAGCCTGGAAAAGATCTTCATCGAAAAGCGCATCTATCGCGACATCGAAGAGGCAGAGACCTGGGCGGAAGTAATGGAAACCATCGACGCGGGTTTGCGCAAGTACGTCGTGACGCCAAGCGATAAGCCGAAAAAAGACGACAAGCGCCTGAAATTGTATCGCGACATCACCGAAGATGATATTGTTCGCCTCACGGAGATCAGGATCAAGCGCATTTCAAAATACAATTCCTTCAAAGCGGACGAACAAATCAAGCAGCTTGAGGAGGACATCGCGCAGGTCAAGCACAATCTCGAAAATTTGACAGACTACGCGGTGACTTATTTTGAAAATCTGCTGAAAAAATACGGCAAGGGCAAGGAGCGCAAAACCGAGATCAAGACGTTCGATACGATCCAGGCGACAGAAGTGGTGGCGAACAACGCCAAGCTTTACGCGAACCTCAAAGAAGGCTTCATTGGCACGGGCCTGAAGAAGGATGAATTCATTTGTGAATGCTCAGACATCGACGATATCATCGTTTTCCGGCAGGATGGCAAATTCCAGGTGTCGCGCATCGACGATAAGGTCTTCGTTGGCAAAAACATCATCCACGTTGCCGTTTGGAAAAAAGGCGATGATCGCACGACTTACAACATGGCGTACGTCGATGCCGGCAGCGGGCGCACCTACGTGAAGCGTTTCAACGTAAAAGCCATCACGCGCGACCGCGAGTACGACCTGACCAAAGGCAACGAACTCTCGAAAGTGCTGTATTT
>CAZFBU010000048.1:0-18094 GCA_964517175.1 uncultured Saprospiraceae bacterium | reverse complement strand
GATACCGGCGATTACCTGCTGGCGTTGTTCAAGGATGGCACCTACGAACTCACCGAACCCGATGCGCTGAAACGCTACGACCCGAATGAGGTTTTGGAATTGCAGAAATTCGACCCGGAAACCATCGTGAACGCCGTTTATTACGAAGGCGAGCGCGGCTGGACGGTCGTGAAGCGCTTCCAGATCGAAACGACATCGCTCGATCAGCGTTTTTCCTACCTTTCCGAGCATAAGGACAGCAAATTGCTCTACGTTTCTACCGACGAGGGGCCGCGCATCCAGTATGCGGTGAAGGTCAAAAACAAACGCATGGAGGGCGAGGTCAATCTCGCAGAATTCATGGATGTGAAAGGCTGGCGAGCTATCGGCAATAAGCTCAGCGACCAGAAGCTCACTTCCGTGAAGGAAATGGAGCTGGAAAAATCGGATGTAGAAAAAGCCGAAGAAAGGGACGTTCCCGACAAGCTGCACGCCGGCGACAGCGTAGAATTTGATGTGACCAAGAATGGCGAAGGGCAGGGGAAGCTATTTGAGGACTAGAAAACAATTAAATGATCGGTGCAAAATCGTCGAAGCTTTTTTTACAACACGCTGAGTATAAATCATAAAAACCTAACAAGCAAATGATTGCGACTTTGTTTCAAAAGATAATGGACTGAAAAACAGAGCCTGCATCTCAGCGACTTTGCGAGCGATAAAAACTGCATAGAATATTGACTTAAATCTTAGGAGATTTTTTCTTACAAAATCCTATCTTGTGCCCACAAATATTCTATTCGTAAAGAAACGAAACAAATAAAATTATCCCAACGCCGCACTTAGGTATCGAAATTCGTTATAAATTTGACTTACCCCAAAAGTAAGTCCAAAAAGCGACTAAGAATCATCCCAACAAAGTAAGAACTGATGATTTTTTGGTTTTTTAAAATTTGTTAACCAAAACCCTCTAAGCATGAAGTATTTTTTTAGAAAAGCCAGCGGCTTGCTGGCCGCTTTATTGCTGTTATCCTTTACAGCTTCCGCTCAGTTCACCGCCACCGGTACGGTAACGGATGTATCTGAGCAGCCTCTCATCGGGGTGTCTATCGTCGTGAAAGGGACAACCAGCGGTACCGTTACCGATTTTGACGGTAATTTTTCGCTACAAGTTCCGAGTAATGAAGCGACTTTAATGTTCTCTTACACTGGTTTCAAAACAGCCGAGATAGTTGTATCGCCAACCAACAATGTCGTCAATCTCGAAATGACAGAAGACATTGCGCGCCTGGAAGAGGTCGTGGTGACGGGATTGGCTTCCGGCGTAAAGCGCGCCAATTCGGGTGTTGCGGTTACGTCTATTACCGGTGATGAACTGTCCGAACAAACTAACCCGCAAACGCTGGACAACGCACTGTACGGAAAAATTCCCGGTGTGCAGATGACGTCAAGTAGTGGTGCGCCGGGTGGTGGTATCAATGTTCAATTGCGCGGTGTTTCCACGCTGGGTACCGGTTCTTCGCAGCCGCTGTACATCATTGACGGGGTATATGTGGACAACTCCAACATCAACAACGGTCGAAACAGCGTGAACGGAGCGGGCGGCTCCAATCAGGACGGTTCTGCCAATCGTATCGCCGACATCAATCCGGACGATATCGAACGCATCGAAGTACTGAAAGGTCCTTCGGCGGCAGCCATCTATGGTACCCGGGCAAATGCCGGTGTTATCATTATCACGACGAAGCGCGGTAAAGCCGGTGAAACGCAGGTAAGCCTGAGCCAGGATATCGGCTTTGCGCAAGGTCAGAACTTCGTCGGCTTTGAACCCTGGAATGAGGAAAAAATCCGCATTCGCTTCAGTGGCGACCGCGCGGAGCAGGAAGTACAGGCTTACCGCCAGGCGGTACAGGAAGGTCGCATCACGGATTGGGAAGATTATTTCTACGGTGAAACGCCCGTTTTGTCCAATACGCAATTGCGCGTTAGTGGTGGTAACCAAAAGACGCAGTTCTTCGTTTCCGGAGGAGCGCAAACAGAAGATGGTATTATCAAAGATACCGGCTTCGACCGCTATTCCGTCCGTGCCAATATTGACCACGAAGTATTCAAGGGCGTCAAGTTGCAATTGAATAGCAATTATATCCACAGTGAGACGCGGCGGGGCTTTACCGGCAACCAAAACGGTACGGGTGGCAGTATCGGTTATAACATTGCCTACGCGCCGGATTATGCCAATTTCTTCCCGGATGCTGCCGGTAATTATCCCGACAACCCTTACTTCGCGGATAACCCGATTGCCATTCGCGACCGTGGTACCAATAATGAAGAGGTGGACCGCTTCATTACGGCGCTGAATCTCGATATTGATATCTGGCAAAGTACCAATTCGTTCCTCAAAGCCAAGATTAATGGCGGCGCGGATTATCTGAGTGGCAATACGCTAGTACACTTCCCTGAAGATATGCAGCACCAGCGCGCTTCTGCTACGCCGGGACATGCCATCTGGGGGCGTCAGGACATCCTGAATTACAACGTGCAGGGCTTCCTGGTTTTCAACACCAATGTTAGAAATATCAACCTGAATACGACTGCCGGCGCTGTTCGCCTAGATCGTCGCTCCGAATTCCTGCTGATGCGCGGCCGGGACCTGTCGCTGGAACAACAAAACCTCAACTGGGCAAGCGTCCTTTCTGTTGCGGGTCAGAACACACAAACCATAACCGATATTGGCTTCGTCGCCCAGCAGGATTTCAACTGGGATGACAAGATCATTGCTTCGGTTGGTGTTCGATTCGACAAATCAACCCTAAATGCGCAGCAGGATGAGTTTTATGCTTTCCCAAAAGCATCTCTGGCTTTGAATGTTGCAAACTTTGATTTCTGGACGTTCAAAAACGTAGTAAACCAATTCAAACTTCGGGCTGCTTATGGCGAAACCGGTGGTTTGCCTAACTTCGGCGCTACTTTTGAAGCGCTGAACGGCCAAGTAATCGGCGGTTCATTGGGCGCTCAGGTGGGCACGCGCGGTGTGGATCCGAACCTGCGCCCGGAAACGGCTTCAGAATTCGAGATTGGTTTGGATGCAGGTTTCATTGACAACCGGATTACGCTGGAATTGACTTATTACAACAAGGCAGTAAACGACCTGATCTTCGACCTGGCGCCGGCGCCTTCAACGGGTATCACCGCCGTAGCAACCAATGCTGCTGACCTGGAAAACCGGGGTATTGAAGTCAACCTGGGTATAAATCCCGTTCGTAGCCCCAATTTCAACTGGTCGGCTAATATTCTCTACTGGCAAAACCGTTCGGAAATTACCAGCCTGAGCATTCCGGCACGTACAACGGGCGGCTTTGGCGCTGGCTTGGGTACTTATCTGATCGCAGAAGGCTTTTCACCGACCACTATCGTAGGTACGCCTTCCGGTACGACCAATCCGCTTGGCTTTACCATTTATGGTGATCGCCAGCCTGATTTCCAGATGTCGTTGTTCAACCGGATCAATTTCATGAAGAACTTTGACTTCAGCTTCCTGCTGCATTACCAGAATGGCGGAAGCGCCATCAACTTGTCTCAGTTCCTGTGGGATGTGGGTGGCACATCACCGGATTGGAGTCAGGACCATGACGGCGACGGGGTCGTTAACGGACGGGACCGCGCCGATGTAACCGGACAAGAGGGTGCTGGTCGTTTCATCCAACCTACGGACTATTTAAAACTGCGCGAAGTTGGTTTGTATTATACCATCACCGGTGGTCTGTTTGATGGATTGGTGAAGCGTGCGAAAGTAGGTGTTTCTGCCAATAACGTACTGCTCTCAACGGAGTACGGCAGCTACGATCCGGAAGTATCGGCATTTGGTGTTCAGCCGCTTTCCGGTAGCGTGGAAGTAACGCCTTTCCCAAGCTCAAGAAGATTGTTTTTCCACTTGAAGCTTGATTTCTAAACCAAAAAGTGTAAAAAAAATGAAGTATCTAAAAAATAAATTTTTAATCGCATTACTAACGCTGGGCTTTGCCTTTATGACTTCCTGCGAAGTGGAGGAGGTATTTGATCCCAACAACCCATCCGTCGCCAGTGCTACGTCCAATGCCAGCAAATCGCAGTTGCAGGCGCTGGTCACTGGTCTGGAAGCCCGCCACCGGGTATATTTCAACAACGCAACGGCTATGTTTGGTAGCTTCGGTCGGGAAGTACTCCCCTATTTCGCTTCCGATCCTCGTTTTATCGATGATTGGTTGGGCCTGGTGAGTAAAGAAACCTATCCTGATTTCTTTGGTTCCGGCGGTACTTACACGTCTCCTTACATTGCCGTAAAACAGGCAAATGTTTTGATCGAAGCAGCTTCCAACAGTTCCATACTCACGGCACAGGAAGCTGCCGGCTATACCGGTTTTGCGCAAACCGTACTGGCACATCAGATGCTGTATCCGTGGTTGCACCAATGGGACAACGGCATCCGCACCGATGTAACCGATCCGCTGAACCCGGGTCCGATTCTCTCGCGCCAGGAAGCGCTGAGCAATATCCGTCAATTCATTGAAGCGGGCGCCAATAGCCTGAAAGCTGCGGGTACGTCTCTGGATTTTGATCTGTCTGCGGGCTACAGCGGCTTTGATACCCCTGAGGGTTTGCTGCAAATCAATCGCGCTGTTGCCGCTCGCATGGCCATATATGCCGAAGACTGGCAGGGTGCGCTGAATGCGCTGAATGAATCGTTCCTGAACCTGAATGCCAGCACACCGGCAGATATGAACGTAGGTCCGCAGCACGTATATGGGGCGGCTCCGGATGCCAGCAATCCGCTGTTCTACCCGTTCGATCAACCGACCAACCAGATTTTGCTGCCGTTCCCGGGTATTGTAGAAGATGCACTGCCTGGCGATATGCGGATTGATACGAAAATCGGACTCCGCGTGAATAATCCGGTTGAAAATGGTAGTTTAATTGATGTAAATGGCGACCTGATTCTGGGTGAATACCAGGATATTCGCTGGACCGGGCAGAATTCTCCGATTCCTTATATCCGAAACGAGGAGCTTATCCTGATCTATGCGGAGGCGAATGCTCGTCTGGGCAATACGCAACCGGCGGTGGATGCCATCAACACCATCCGCAATACTTGGGGCTTGGAAGACTATGCCGGCGCTACCGATACAGAATCGCTGATTGAAGAGGTTCTGCTGCAGCGTCGCTTCTCTCTTTGGGCAGAAGGCGGCCACCGTTGGATTGATCTGCGCCGTACCAATCGTCTGAATGCAGATTATGTTGACCTGAGAGACGGCGGTACGTTATTTACACAAATTTCGCGCCCAAGCGCTGAAACAGCCTGGGAAGGAAGATAATACAACGTTTTCTTTCTTAAAGAATGTAAAAAAAGAGTCGCTTCCGCTCGGTAGCGGCTCTTTTTTATCAGCTTACCGGAATTTTTTTCCTGGAAAAAGGTTTTAATTTCTTAAAAAGCTGCTTAGCTTTGCACTCGCTTTTAAAAACTGGTAATTGTTGATTGCTAATTCAAGCCAGACAAAACGAACGGTCAAACCTCGAAACAGAAACTTTTGAATTCTAATCCGGAGGAGTGGCAGAGCGGTTGATTGCACCGGTCTTGAAAACCGGCGTACCGAGAGGTACCGGGGGTTCGAATCCCTCCTCCTCCGCTCATCAATAAAAAAATCGATGATGCTCCAAGGTGGAACATCATCGCCATAAAAAAGATCGGTTTCCTCATAACATTATCTGCGAGTACGCACCAATTTCATAGGAGCATAATCCTGCTCCGTACCTAATATCTTTATCAGGTATGTGCCTTGTGGCAAATTGCTCGTTTCGATGGAAAATTGGTTAAATCCTTTCGCCAATTCAAATCGTCGAGATTTCAATACTTGACCGTTCAAATTGGTGATGAGAAGGGTAACATTTGACTCTTCTTCCTTGCTATTTAATTCCAGCGTAGCTTGTGGTGCAGTGTTTGGATTTGGGTAAATATTCACTTCTTGAGGAAGGGTTTCTCCTTTTGCTTCAAGAAATGACACAGCAATAGCTTCCTCACCAAGGTGATCAAGATCATCATAATTCAAACAAAATTCATCAGAAGTAAAAGGCAATATTTCATTTATGACGAAAGTATTTGATGCGGGAATGAACGCTGGCGCACTAGGAAATGGATTATTCGGATGATTAATTATCGTAGCTTTAACAATTTGAGCATCCGAAGGTATCGCATTATCTTTAATGTTACCATCTAAGTTTACGTCGTATCTACTATACAAACATTCTACTACATAAGTATTTACAGGTGGAAGGAATGACGGTGCACCGGGAAAAGGATTGTCCGGATAACAAAATATCATCGCTTTTACTTTCTGAGCATCTGATGGATTACTATTATCTGTTACCTTATTATCAGCATTTACATCTCCTGGCCACATTGCGTAATTCCCACAATCAATTAACTGCAAAGGTTCATGGTCAGCTCCATAGGCATTGCTCAAACTTGATGTAAAATCATACGTATCACCATCATTAACAGATACAAGAGGACTTGAAATCGCTAAATGGTTTCTATGTCTGATAACGATATAGATCGGATTCGAAAAATTTGAGAACGTGAGCGGATCACCAGTAGGATTTACGATGCAGCCATTTACTTGCAATAATCCGGCTTGCGCCTCAATAACCATTGATGGGTTATTGCCATCTCTAATTTCCACTAATACCCAATCAGTCACTTCACCAGCGGGTCCATTCGGATCATTGACCTCTGTATAGATAATTTCAGAATCACAATAAGGACTAACAGTAGGTATAATACCTTTCGCTTGTAAAGCGTTGGTCATCAAGCATTGAAGAGGATCAACAGCTCCTCCCAATAGTACTTTTATATTCAAACTAATTACTTGAGCCGCCTTCTCCACACAGATAGCCCCGATACCGAAGGAATCATCGGTATCAAAAGTGATTCTATTGAAAGAAGAAATGCCTAATTTATCAGCTGTTATGCTGGTAATCCGATTGGCAGAGCGCTCGCCGTAAGTAACGCCGGGTACAGAGAAAGGGCTCCCAGAACCGCTCAGAAATTCTGACAATCTCACCGTTGCGCTAGCGCCAGTCGCCGTATTTTCGAAAATAATTACATCATCATTCTGTACATTCTCCAGGTCCACAATGTCGAAAGCGAAGCTTTGCAGTAGCACGTCAGCATTGAGAATGAGCTGTCCGCCGTTGGCGTGGTCATCCGGGATAGCGGGATTGCTCGTTTGGTTGATAATCAATAAATTACCAAGAATTTCATCCGTTAGGTTACCCACAGCCCAGTTGCCATCCAGTTCTTCATTGCGTTGCAAATCCGGATCGTCTCCGTTGATGATTTCCGAATCATACAAGGACAATGGTTTGTTTGATTCGTTCGCGGAAACGAACGTGACACCTTTTCCGCCTCCAAACAGATTGCCGTACGGCTGAATAAAGCCGCTGCGCGTACCGATGCCCGTTCCTGCATTCAGGGTGTTACCATTTTCGTCGGTATCGAAGTCCATGGCGAAAGTTTCGCCCTGCGATACACATAATGGACTGGTGGTACCAGTTGGCAAAGCAGTATTTTCCACCGTATGCATGCCATATTTTTCTGCGCCGCCGGGAATCGGCGTAGCGTAGGCATCGCTGCTCAATTGATACACCAGCGCATCGGGAAGCCCGCCGTTATCAAACCCTTCCACATACGCAAAGCTTTCGTCAACACCAGCGGTGGTGATCCACCCATTTACCGTATTTTCGGATACGCTGTACGTCTCGCCAAATGGCACTTCCAGATCGTTCAAACTGCCGCCATTGCCCTTACTGGTGTAGTCACAGTACCAGTTACCATAGGCATCATAGCCGCAGGTTGCCGTAGCAATGCTGCTTTCTGCCGTCAGAATAATGGTATTGCTCAGATTTGGAGCCGACGCTCCATGCCACTCTTTCTCCAGTTCAATGTGATAGACGCAGTCCTGATTGCTATGCGATTTCGTTTTGGTTTTAACCGTACCGGTTGCAGGATCGTACCAACTCAGCACGGTGGTGTTTGCACCGCCGGCATTCTGAGTTGTAAAATAAAACCGATCGCCGGCATTCACCACGCCGCTTCCGTCGTTATTGCCGGGGCCATCCCATGCGAAAGCAACACCATTGGTAGCATTATCGCCGGTGACGCGCCAGTAGAGCGTATTGCCAACTTTACACTCTGCCGTAAGATTGAGGGCAATAGTGGGAGCCGCAGTCGAGCACAAGTCAGAAAAATCGCCAGCGAAGTAAGGGCGGTGAATCTCGCCGTTTCCATTGTAAGTTTTCACTGCAACAGAGCCTTCATTCGCACTATTTGACGAAAAAGTAGCAAAAGGTGCCAGCACAATACCCTTCAGACTACTGACGGAAATGCTGGTTGCCTGCGGGAAATTCCACAGAATTTTACTCCAGTTGTTTTGGCTGATATTTACATTCACACCATTGGTCCAGTTGACGTTCGTGCCGGATACATTGATGATGATTGTATTGGCATTGACATTGTTGTTCAACTGAACATTCGCATTTTGAGCAATATCACCCGCAGCAATATGGAATACCGCTATGCCGTTGGCATCTTTGTAATTTACATTAAACGTCAGGTTGCCGCTGGCGGTATTGTTTGCAACCGCATTCGCCAATTGAGTCGAAGCAGCTTCCAGATCGCTTTTGATTTGCGCGGCTTTATCAGCCAAAGTCACGTCGTAAAATAATTTCGCCCCACTGGTATTCAGGTTGTAAGCATAGCCATTTACCTGGTATTGATTGGCATTGATTTTGGAAATCGTATTGGCTGGTGGCGGGAAAAAAGCACCGCTGTATTTGATGTTGGCACCATTTTTCACCTTACCGGCTACCTCCAGTCCGCGCGCAGTCGGATCAGAAAACACGCCATCCGAACCCAGATAGTCGCCGCCGCCGGGATAACGGATAAGGTCTCCACCCACGAAAACATTGTAGTGAACATCAGCGTTTGTATTCAAGTCATCAATCGTAATCAAGCCATAATTACTCAAATACGCTACGGCATTGGCGCAAGCCGAGCCATCCGGAAGTACCGGAATGGATGAGCAACTTGGACCGTAGCCTGCAAAAACAAACTCCCGCTGCCCCGCTCCACCGGTTTTGACCGCATAGTCAATTAAACCAATGCTATATAGCCCCTTGATTGTGAAGGAGTAAGTAATGGTATTGGTACCCGTTCCGCAATCAAATTTAATGCCATTTACACCGGTAGTTGGGTCATTTCCGTATTCAATAGCTGCGCATCCGCTGGCGGCGGTATAGTCAGAAGCCTGCGTGCCGCAGGGGATGCCAAATGTAACGTGGCTAATCGCATTTCCGGTAATCGTTCTCGCTGTGTATGTCCAGGTAGAGGTTTCCGCCTGGTCGTTGTAAGTGACATCCGTCAGACAGATCTCGTACTTTTTCCCGGAGCCTTCCACGGTTGTGCAGATGGGCTGTGGTAAATTTGTCACGGTTGCATAAGTAGCTGCAAAGGTTGGGAACAGTAGCACCAGTAATAGTGCCACCGTTCTAACTCGGTAGAAAACGCCTTTCATAGTTTTGTGTGTTGTTAATTGTGTTTGTTGTTAGTATTAATTTGCTCTTTCTATGGGTTATATGCGTTTTTTCAATACCAGAATTATGCTTGCACTTGATGCAAACTTGAAATAAAAAATCATAGGAATGATATTGTTAAGGAGGGGACACTTAACTAAAATCCGGAAAATGAAATAATTTTCTTATTCCAGACAAATGAAACCAGAAATGCTTTAATAGTACCGAAGTTGATCACCACATGATGATCGTGATTTGCGTAGAGAAAACATATAAATTGAAAATGGGTTAACGTAGAGCGATTAAAAGAGGGAAATATTTACTGTTTTTTGATAATCGCAGTGCAAATATAGAGCAATACTTTTTACAAATACAAATTTCAGAAGCTTATTATAAATATTTTAACATTTAAATCGGACCATGAAAATTCACATAGCCGCCGAAAAGCGCGTAAAGTATTACAAAAAAACAAAAAATACATAAACAAAAAGTAGCATAAATCAGGATACCGGTTTTACCATTGCCCCCAGTTCTTTCAATACTTTTAACACCCCTTTCCCGCCCCAAAGATGAGCCGCACCGATGGCACAACAAGTTGGCTGCTCGCGCGCCATTGTCAGAATGCGCTGCGCCATGCGCCGGTTGCGATCATACAGCATCAGGCGACGCAGCCCCTGCAGACTTCTCTTCGCAGCCCGGTACAACTGATCGATGCGTGCCTGCTCATACCATTGCGCTGCCTTGAGCAGGCTTCGGCGGTGCTTTGCCGGATATCGCCCAACGGCCAGCAGCCCCTGCAACTGATAATCAAGCGGAATTGCCTGTAGCGTCTGCATTTGCTCGGCAATCGTTTCGATGCCCTGCAGTTGCTTGCCGCACTCTTTGGCATATTGCCACAAATGCTGATCGAGCGCAAAGGGCATATTGCTCAGCAAAATCTGCTCATCGAGCAGATGGGCGATGATGATTGGCTGAAGATGTTTGAACATTTCAATATCTACTTGCCTGGATTTCAGCAATATCCGCCGCAGTTTTTCATACTTTTTTGTGGGCAGCAGGTCGTCCAGCGCAACACCGGAAGGCAGTTGAAAACTATTGGCAGCCGTGCCCATGTCTTCCAGGTCGGTTTCCGCAGCAAACGCTTCGCAGGCGGCAATAGCCTGATAAACCCGCTCCAGCCTTCCGAAGGCGCGCCCGTCGCGCACGTGCATGGTGCCGAACACGAAGGAAGTCCCCCGCAGATCGGCTCCGGAGAACTGCCACAGTAAGGTTTGCTTAGTCGGATTCATATCATCGTGGGTAGCAATACAAAAAGCCGCCTGCCAGATAATTGTGGCAGCGGCTTCTGTCTTTTTTTCAAAACCGTTGAAACAGGATTTTACTCGTACTTGTACGGCAAAAGCTTGGAATCTTTTACGGTTGAGAGCGTCATCAATGTTTTCAGTCGCTCAATTTCTTCGATCTGTGACAAGGTTTTGAACAGCAGTTGCTCATACGTCGGGATGTCTTTGCAAACGATTTTGATTAAAAAGTCTGCTTCACCGGTAATGATGTAACATTCTACAATTTCCTCGATTTCCCGGATTTTATCCAGGAAGTGATTGAGCGCATTTTCCTTTTGCCAAGCGAGCGATACCAGCACGAAAGTCTTGACATTCAAGCCAATAGACTGAGGGCTTACTTTTGCGTGATAACTCTCAATGACACCGCTCTGCTCCAGCTTTTTGACGCGCTCGAGCGTAGGCGCGGGGGACAACCCAATCTTTTTCGACAGATCGAGGTTGGTAATTTTGCTGTTCTCCTGTAGAATTTTGAGAATCTTGAGGTCAATTTTGTCTAATTTTTCGGACATCAGTTTAACATTTCTATTAAAAAAGAAAACTATTCTTATCTTACAAATAAAATTCAGGCGGAAAGTTAAGAAACCTTTCTTAATTTTTTTTTATACTAAACAAACAAAATTTTGTTCAATAATATTTTGCTCTCCGGAAACGGAATGCTAAAAAAAATACCGGAAACGGCCCAAAGCCATCTCCGGCATCCTTGCAACCAAATATCATTACGGGAAAATACCCAGTTTCAGATAGTCGCTGCTGATCTTCATAATGGCACTCATGAAAGCGGCCGTACGCATATCCTCCACGCCTTTTTCCTTGAGCATGATTTCGCGAATCTGGTTGTACGCGTTGATCATCGTCTCTTCCAGTCCGCTGCGCACCAGGTCAATTTCCTCCGCGCCCCGCACCACCATGTTGCGCTCTTCATCTCTAAGCGGTTTACCGGTGTGCTTTTCCACCACTTGCACCAGATCTTCGAAGTGCTTCTGATCGAAGCGTTTTTCCATTCGGCCAAAGCGCATGTGCGACAAGTTTTTCAGCCACTCGAAGTAAGAGACCGTTACCCCGCCGGCGTTCAGATACACATCCGGAATGATGAGCTTCCCGGCTTTCAGCACTTCTTGCTCCGCAAGGAAGGTGATCGGACCGTTGGCTGCTTCTGCAATAATTTTGGCTTTGATTCTCGGCGCATTTTCTGTCAGGATTACATTTTCCAATGCTGCCGGCACCAGAATGTCGCATTCATATTCCAACAAAGACTCGCGGTCTTCTTTCGGAATGAATTTCGCATCGGGGAAACCTTCGATCGTTTTATGTTCTTTGCGATAGGCGATCAGCTTGTGGATATCAATTCCATTGGGGTTATAAACAGCCCCCTCAATCTCTCCTACCCCAACGATGACCGCGCCGCCTTCATCCTGAGAAATCATACCGGTGTAAGAACCCACATTACCCAAGCCCTGGATAATCATCGTTTTACCTTCCAGACCAGGCTCCAACCCCAGCTTTTTCATATCTTCCTTGAAAGAGCAAGCCTCGCGAATGCCGTAAAAAACGCCACGACCGGTTGCTTCCGTTCTGCCCCGGATACCATTTTGGTTTACCGGCTTACCGGTTACTACGCCTGCTGCGTCAATATCTTCGCCTTTAAAGGTGCGATACGTATCCATGATCCAGGCCATCTCGCGTTCGCCGGTACCGTAATCGGGCGCAGGTACGTCAATTGCCGGACCAATAAAATTGCGACGAATCAACTCCGTAGTGTAACGGCGAGTCACTCTTTCCAGTACATCTTCGTCATAATCCCAGGGGGTAATTTTCACACCACCCTTTGCACCGCCAAAAGGCACATCCACGATGGCGCATTTGTAGCTCATCAGCGCGGCCAGTGCCATTACCTCATCCTGATTGACGTGGCGACTGTAGCGAATACCGCCTTTCGTTGGCGCACGGTGGTGGCTGTGTTGCACGCGATAGGCTTCAATCACCTCTACTTTTCCGTTTACTTTTACCGGGAAGTTGATTCGGTAAACAGCGTTGCAGCGTTTGATCTGCTCCAGCACACCATCTTCGATATCCGTGTGGCGCGCTGCTTTATCAAAGTAATTGTTAACGCTTTCAAAAAAGCTTTGCTTAGGCTGCGTCATGATCTTTAATTTGGTTCTCTAATTTGGTTAGTTTCCTGTCAAGATAAATCAGATACAAAACAATGCCAATGAAAACCGCCGCAATCACTGCTACTACAACGTACATTTTGCCCATACTGCGCATGAAATCAGCATCCTGTGCGAATGCTGTTTGTAGCCCAGATAGCAAAAAAAGGAGCAATAAAAAGTAGGATTTTCTCATCGTCCTTGTTTTTGTGCTGGCAAAACTCGCGTTATTTTCTGAATAAACCAAGCCTGATCGCCAAATTATATTTTTCATATTGGGGTATTTAAATGCGTTCAAACATCGATCATTTTGTCGCTGAATTTATCCAGCAATTTCGCCCGAATGCGGTCGGTGCGATGGATGAGTTGCGCGATCCAGAGACCAATGAGCGTCCAGCCGATGATCGCCGGATAAAACACCATCCGCATGGTGCTGTCCAAATCTTGTGAAGCCAAACCGGGATTTCCTTCTGCGCCCGGATGCAGGCTATCCGCCATGCGTGGCAGAATGTAGGTAAGTGGGATTAATGTTGCAAACGCAAAAATATTATACACTGCCGCCAGGCGCGCCCGCTTTTCCATATCCTCGAAAGCGCTGCGCAGCACAAAGTATGCGAAGTAGATCAGCAGAGCAATAGCCGTCATATTTTGCTTCGGATCCCAGCTCCAGTAGTCGCCCCAGGTGTTCTTCGCCCAGATGGCGCCGGTGGTGATACCCAGCATGCCAAAAAGCAAGCCGACCGTTGTAAAAGCCTTTGCCTTGCGGTCGTCATCTTCGCAAAAAAAGCGCAGATAGCGCACGCTGAATACCATCGCTGCAATGAACAAAATCGTCATGGCAAACCACAAAGAAACGTGAAAATATAGATTGCGAACGGTCTCTTTCAACTGCGCCAGGTAAGGGAAAGCCATACCTTCGCGCTCATTCAGGTCCGTGATTGCTGCGTTTGCCCAAAGGGCAGCACCCGTCTCCTGATCGACAGAATCCTGCGTAATGGCAACCGCCTGCTCGGAGATAAAACGCCCGTCAACGGGATTATCCAGCAACAGCCGAAATTCTTCGCGCTTATTGGTGCCCGGCAGATAGACTGGCAGATCAAACTGCAAAGCAAGCTGGTTGTCGTTCACGATCGTAACTTCCTTCGCCGGCAACACCACATCCGCACCCTGTACCAGCCAGGCACGATTGGCGCTACCCGCTTTCGCAAAGTTTGTATTGTAACCTTCCACCTGCACGCGCAACGGCTCACCAGCGCGCGCATTCGCCGCCGCCACATCCACTACGCCCGGCTTGATCGGCGTGAGCAATCCCGCCCAAAATACGTACAGCAAAATCAACACGCCCAGCGCTTTCCACCAAATACCTTTCATAAATTTTTGTTATTTGTTACTTGTGATTTAGGATTCCCTTCAACTCTTCCTCCTATCAACCATTAAACCTTTACACCCTTCAACCCCCATTCAATCCCGCCACAAAAACGGATACAACACCAACGCTATTGCCAGCAGCAGCAGATCAATCCCCACCAGCGCCCACACATCCTGCATCACACCCGTATCGTTGAGCAGGCGCAGCGCATTCGCCGAGAGCTTGATGAGCGTCAGCAAAATGGGAATAATGAGTGGAAAACTCAAAATTGCCATAAGCGTCGCGCTGTTGTCCGCTTTCGCGGAAATGGCAGCAATGAATGTAAAGGTGATCGAAAAACCCACACTCGCCAGCACAATTGCCAGCACAAACTGCCCCGCATCCCGCACCGGATTGCCACCAACAAATCCCAAGCCTACCCAGCAAAGAACGCTCAGCAGCAGTAAAAGTATCGTATTGTACATGATTTTTGACAGCAAAATGGCAATCGGATGCACCAGGCTGTAGTAGTACAACTGCCGGGCGCTGTTTTCCTGCACAAAGCTCTTCACGATGGCATTCACCGAGGTAAACAGCGCAATGATCCAGAACAAGGTATTCCACACCTGCGGCTGTATCTGCACAAACGCCACGAATACCACAAACACCGTCGAGAACACATACAGCAGAATGCCGCTGATTGCATAGTTCATACGCAATTCCAGCAGTGCTTCCTTACGCAGTAGTACGAGGGTTTGTTTGAATAGATTCATAGCCTGCAAAAGTACATTCTTCCTGAGAAAATTCCTTGTTTAGGGTATAAATTCATTCCAGAAGCTTCGTATCGGCGGACTTTATCCGCCGCTATATTCAGCGACTGAAGTCGCCGATACAAAAAAGAGCTACCACGCAGCAGCGCAGCAGCCCGAAAAAGTGTTTACCCAAAGTGCCCCGCCAGAGGCGAGGTTGAAAAGTTGAAAGATTGATTTATCCGCCTACTTGTTCGCCTTTGGCGAGTGGAGGAATCGTTGATAAGGATAACCCATTCAACCCTTCAACCTATCAACCTTATCTATTTCCCCGCCACGGGAAAGTACCACAGCCGGCTTTCAATATTTCGACGACCACCTCCGCGCTATCAACCTCGCACTCCCCAACCCCAATTATCATAGCCAGAATACTGTATAGATTCACCAAACCGAACCAACAGATAGTATTAGCAGCATAAGAAAAAAAAACCGTATAGGAATATTCATATATACCCGAATCATTTATTGTCAAACCTGTCGTAGCGCAAGTAACAGAATTGCCAATGTTCAGAAGGCTATACTTAAAAAATCAACTTCTTCGCTGTCAAAACACTTAAAAACCCGCTGAATTTCACTTTTCCTTGTGCAATTCTTTAAATTTGTCCTATCTCAAAACCAAAGCCGTGTAAGAACGTATGAAGCGCTTGTTTTGCCTTTTGTTTTCGATCTTTTTCGCCGGCGCGATCTTCGCTGCCGATTTTCACGCGGTGCCCGCGCTGCCGGGCGATGGTATCATCTCCATGTTGCGGCGGTATCAACTGGAACAGTTTTCCTGCAACTACGAGCAGTTTTACAAACTGAATAGCCTGTCCCGGAAATCGCAGCTCATCGTTGGGCGTGAGTATAAATTGCCGATCATGGTTTATACCTTCAATGGCAAAACCATTCGCAGTAGCATCGGCATTGATGATTATCAAACGGCACTGCGCATTCAAAAATATAACGAGCAAATGCACGAGGCACAACTGCGCGAAGAGGCCTTCCAGAAAGACAAACTGCTGTGGGTACCTTATCACGAACTGAACTGCCCGAAGCCGGATTTGGCAATTGAATCACCGGTGGAGGACTTGCCGGAGGAAGACAAGAAAAACACGGGCAAGCGCCAGTTTCCGATCTTCGGCAAACAATATGCTTACACACCGCTGATCAGCAACAAGCTACGTGGCAAAGTTTACTATATCTCCAGCGGGCACGGCGGCCCCGATCCCGGCGCGGTGGGGCGGCGCGGAAAACACGCGCTCTGCGAAGATGAATACGCCTATGATGTAGCCCTGCGCCTTTGTCGATTGTTCATTTCGCATGGCGCCACTGCCTACATGGTGTTGAGGGATGAAAATGATGGCATTCGCTCCGGCGAAATACTTCCCTGCGACCAGGATGAAACGGTATGGGGTGACCTGAGCATACCCGCCGGACAGAAAGCACGGCTCACGCAGCGCTCGGATATCATCAACGAACTGTACGAACGCAACCGGCTCGTCGGTGTGACCGAGCAACTCGCCATCGAAATTCACGTAGATTCGCGCAGCAGCGCTAAGCGCATCGACGCTTTTTTCTGCCATCATTACACCAGCGACCCAGGCAAGGGGGTCGCGCAAAATCTCTTCAACACTTTCAAGCAAAAATATGCCGTCTATCAGAAAGGACGCGGCTACTGGGGTCAGGTGGAATCGCGCGACCTGCATATGCTGCGCGAGTGCAAGCCCACCTCCGTATTCGTGGAACTGGCAAATATCAAAAACCAGTCGGATCAGCAGCGCCTGGTCGTAGAGAAGAATCGCCAACTGCTGGCGGAATGGTTGTTTGAGGGTTTGACGAAGTAGTTCGCGGTTCGCAATTCGCGGCTTCCGATTTCCGATTTACATACTCGCTTCTAATGCCTTGCGCACGCTGCCGTGTTCCAATAGTTGGGCTTTCGCCGTTTCGTAATCCAGATCTAAAGCCTGCATCAGCATGCGGGTACCACGATCGACGAGCTTGGCATTGCTGAGTTGCATATCCACCATTTTATTGTCCAGCACACGTCCGAGTTGTATCATTACGCTCGTGCTGATCATGTTGAGAACCAGTTTCTGCGCCGTGCCCGCTTTCATGCGCGTGCTGCCGGTAACGAATTCCGGTCCGACGATCACCTCAACCGGATAATCCGCATACTGGCTCACCGGTGCGCCGGGATTGCAGGTAATGCAGCCCGTCACAATGCCATGCTCCTGGCAATGCCGCAAGCCATGCACCACGTAGGGCGTGGTGCCCGAAGCCGCAATGCCGATCACTACATCCTGACTATCAATTAAATATGCCTGCAAATCCTGCCAAGCCTGGGTTTCGCTATCTTCCGAAAACTCCACCGCTCTGCGAATGGCGCTATCGCCCCCCGCCATCAGCCCGATGACCCAACCGTGCGGCACGCCAAACGTCGGCGGGCATTCCGAAGCATCCACAATGCCCAGGCGACCGCTCGTACCCGCACCGATGTAAAACAGGCGACCACCTTCGCGCATCCTGGCTACAATTTCTTCCACCAGCGGCTCGATCTGAGGGATGGCGCGTTCCACCGCCAACGGCACCGTTTTGTCTTCGTCATTGATATTGGTTAATAGCGTTCGCACCGACATTTGCTCCAGGTGCCGGTATTTTGAAGGGGCTTCCGTAATTTTTTTCATACAATCGCATTGATTTTGCTCGCGAAGTTAAGGGATTATCTTGTTTATTTCGGTGGAATGTTGTAATTTTGCCTCGCTTTAAAGCAAGCATATTTGCATTGATAAATTTTGTACCATTATCAATCAGAAATTAACAATTGACAATTTTGGGGGTGTAGCTCAGCTGGCTAGAGTATCCCGACACGTCGGGAGGGTCAGCGGAGGC
>CAZFBU010000047.1:18956-26567 GCA_964517175.1 uncultured Saprospiraceae bacterium | reverse complement strand
AAAGCCTGTGCGGACGTCGCAACAGGCATCAGGTTCCAGCCGAGCATAAAGAGGATAACCAGCGGAGACAAGTAATGCTGCCAGATGACGGACAGCAATTTTCCAGGGAAGGGCTGCTTTCCCGGTTTATTTTTTCCAGGGTCGTAAAGTTTTTTCATTATGATTTGTTTTCGCGAAAAATATTTATCCAAACAGATACACCTGAGATGCAAAGCATCACACATGCACAACTTTCCGGGCAAAAAAGTATCGGGCCTGCTGCTGGCAGCAGGCTTCCCGATTTTACCGATTACTATCATGCACTATATTGAAAAGGACGCATGGCTATGAGCCGATAGGCATTAATAGTTTGTGTAATTCTGTTTTGTCGTCATCCTTGTACTATACTGCTGTGCCCTTCTCTCTTTACTCAGTTTTATCCGGTCAGCGAATTTCAAACGCAATTATCAGTTGCTGTTCGCTCCGCGCCAGCGGATAGCGTCCGGGCAGCACGTAGTCCCGCGACAGCTTCCACCGTTCCTGCAAAATCAGAGGAATGCGAAACGCTTCCCGCA
Source organism: uncultured Saprospiraceae bacterium (assembly GCA_964517175.1). Taxonomy (GTDB): domain Bacteria; phylum Bacteroidota; class Bacteroidia; order Chitinophagales; family Saprospiraceae; genus JADJNW01. The sequence continues at coordinate 26,013 of CAZFBU010000047.1, read as the reverse complement.
CGACGAGTACTTGTCCCGCGAACATCGTGCTGAACCTGCGGGTACAGATCGAATCCATCGGCAGATAAAGCCGGACGGAACTGGGTCCGTGCAGCGCCAATCGCCCCCGCAATCGCCGTTGGCAACGGCACGGCGAGGCAACTACGCTCTTTTCCCAATCGCTAATCGGTTCTATACGACAGATGCCGCTACCGGCACAGTTCTTACTGGCTGCCCCGAAGATTACTTCTACATTTACCGATGTTTTTCTGATCTTCTCTGCTATCCAATAGTCGCTTACGTGTATAGGCTCTGCCCTGTGAAACATAGAAACAGGTTTGTTTAATCAGACCGCAATCGTGTCAATTACAATAATTGACTTCCTTTGGTCATTCTGGTGTAAAGGTCGTTTTTCCATGAGCTTGTCAATTTGTTTGGGTTATCTCGCTTCAAATATCGCCATATAAACACGGCCGGAAAAGGACGAAATCCGGCATTTTGTTACTTCGCCCAGGCGATACCCAATGCGATAAACGATGTTAAAAAGAATGATAGTACTGTTCTCAATGCGAGCAATTGCTTCGACCCACGCCCGCTTTTTCAACCAATTGCCATTGCCAAACGGACAGCATCACAAAGCGATCATAACCGCTAAATGTTGCTGCTGGCACAAGCTATTCCGTAAACGGATTTTAAGTAAGGGGGGGAAAGGGGAACGATTGTTATGCTATAAATTGGGGACACTTTTGCATCTTTTGTTACCAAAGAGCGCAAGTGTCCCCAGATAATAAAAAATTACGTATTGCACTCAGCTGTAGCCTTATAAATGTCTTTTTCCAGGCTGCGCAAAGCCAGTTCCCAGAGCTTTTCGTAGGGAATGACTTCCACTTCCAGCGGCTGGTTCGACAACGCCAGCGGTATGGCGCGCAGTTTATCATAAATACCTCTAATACTCTTCGCTACTGCCTCTCCATCAAAATTGCGCTGCGGTATTTGCAACAGCATTTTGATGAAATAATAGCTTCGGCGAGTGTTGCTCCGTGCCAAATAACGCGAACAGTATTTTTTGATGCTTTCAATCTGCTCGGCAGCCGTGCCATGCTGCTTTTCCAGAAGCGAGAAAAGAATCTGAATGGTTAGAATAGAGATATTCATACCACTCTTATCTTTTGAAAAGACCGGAATTTCATTGAGAAATTTGCCCATGCGGAAGTTTTCCTGGCAATCTTCCCAGGTTGCGAGTTCGCCGGTTTGAACGAGGTAGTACAAATAAGCCTCAAAGATGCGCCAGGTTTCCTGTACGTGGGGCGGCAGAAAGCCGAACCATTGGTGGTCGGTTGTGCTTGAAAACACCATAGCGGCCCGCTCGTATCGCCCGGTGTGGGTTGACAACAAAAAAGATAATTCCTGATATTTGAACCAGTTGAACGTACCGCGTTCCAGATACTGCTCCAGCTTATCGGCTACGACAATGCCCTGCTGATATTGCCTAAGGGCAATATAATCCTCCAGCATCTGGTAGTAAAAAATCTGCAACGGCACATTGGCATCGTAGTCTTTAGCGGCAAAGAAATCAATCGCATCTTGGCAAACCTGCAGGGTTCCTTCGTGATCATTAGCACTACTGCAAGCCGTCATCTGAATGAGTCTGCCATAGAGATGCAGCCGATAGCTGTCAAATTCTTCCAGGTTTAGCCGTAGTTGTTCATAGTATGCTTTGGCTCTTTCATGCGTTGCTTCGCTGATGTTGCGGGCGTTGACATACGCCATCGTGAGAGTGGTGTACCATTCTTCCGCCTGATCTTCGCGCTGGCAAAGGTAGCTGTACGTTTTGTACAGGTCGTTGTAATACTCAAACTTTTTAAAATCCCCCTGCATGGTGCCGTAATGCACCCGGAGTACAGCCGCGGTATCGCGACAAAGATCGGAAAACTCGTACTTGATAGCGTCTTTCAAAATCCGGATACATATTTCGATACCATTCAGGCGGGCGCCTTTCCCGAGCAAAAGTTTAGCCGCCGCCCAATCTTTGTAGCATACGTAGTGTGCTTTTTGCCGATCGGAAGTATCCGAACTTTTCAGATCAATGGTAAACAGAATATCAATAAGCCGCTGACGGAGTGTCATTTTCAATTTGCGATAAGCAGAAGAAGCGCTGCCCTTTTTGGGGTAAAGCTGAGCAGCGGCTTCCTCATCAGACAGCCAGTTTTCACATAGGATGCCTTCGTATAGTTCGGTGAGCTTTGCCGACAATTTAGTACCCTGTATGTCGGAACGCTCCCCGGTTTGCTTGTCGATAAACAGGATTAACTCCCTTAATTCTTGCATAACTTGTTTGGGTTTAACATCGGAAGCCCCCAGACTTCGTCCGGGGGTGTGCAAATTATTTCTTCTAAACTGTTTTTGGGATATGCCAGAATTAGCGCATTTTCAACACCATGTATCAGCAAAAGCGTTGGGCAGCGTAAACTGCCCACGCCAAAAAAATTGTGTTTATTTGCTGAGTAAAATTTGTGCTGGTTTTTGAAACCTGTTCTTTGAGAACAAGCTGGAACAATGCGTTGCTTTGCCTTTTGCACCGGCAAAGATTTTACACGCAGCTCTTTAAGCCTTCGGCATTTGGTTAGAGACAGCCTCTCTTGGTGGTATAAATGCAAATAGTGTTTCAAAACTGTGAAGGAACTAACATTAACTTACGACAAAGTTAGGCAACGCCTACCGCTTCTGCAAAGCGGAAACCACAACCGGCATGTGAAAATGATGTGAATATCGCGTTCATTCTGTTTTTGATGGCAACATCTTTGCTAACAACGTGTTAGAAACCTATATTTACAAGATGCATTATTTGTACCCTTCACCCTTGCCAAAATGATACAGGTTGCTATTTTGGATGACAATCGTGATTTTACAACCTCGCTGAAGCGTTTCATCGATCAGCAAGCCAAATTGGCGTGCGTACTCACGGCTCACACCCTGGAGGATTTTTTTTCCCAAATTTCAGCAGTTTCACCGATCGATATTTTGCTGTTGGATATTTCTTTAGAACAAATCAACAGCCTTGAGCACATTACCGCCATAAAAACGCAATTGCCCAAAACCAGGATCATCGTCATGACCGGACACAAAGACCCCGCCTTCTTGCTGCAGGCGCTGCAGGAGGGTTCCGACAGCTACTACCTCAAGCACTCTGCGCCGGGGCAGTTAATCGATACGATCATCGCCACGTACCGGGGCGGTGCTTTTCTCGATCCGCAGGCTGCCGTCAGCATTGTGGACTTATTCCGAAAAGAGGACAAAAAGCAACCCCTTGTTTTATTGCAAAAAAAACTGAGGGAAGCGTGGCAGTTGAATAAGCGGGAGCTGCAAATAGCGGAAGGGCTGCTGGAAGAGAAAACCTATCAGGAGATCGCCACCGCCAATAATATCGCGCTCGATACAGTTCGCCACTATGTGAAAAGTCTTTATCGGAAAGCAGGTGTACACAACAAGCTGGAACTTCTGCAAAAATTAAAAGATTCACAGGATGAATAATGCAAAAAAATTTGTTACATTTATAGCAACGTAAGCGACTTATTCAGTTTCATTAAAGAGTGATTCGCTAAAGGTATTTCGATTTTAGAATTCCCTGGAATCATCCGCTTTTTCCAACAAAAATAAACAGCAGATTTTGATGATGCGAGGATGGTTGCCATTATTTGGTCTCTTTACAGTTGTTGTCGTCGTCTCTCTTCCCTTTAGCCTTCGTGCACAGCCGAGGGAGAGAATTGACAGCTTATTGTCGTTGGTGAATACATCAAAAGATACCAGCCGCTGGCAAATTTACAAAGAGTTGTCGCTGGCTTATCCGTCCATTTCCGTTGATTCTGCGCTTTTCTTTGCGGACGCCGCTCGCTCGCTTGCTCTGGATTTAAAACAGGATGATCTGTTGTTTCAAGCCTATAATCTGCTCGGCATTGTCCACGTGCGCCGCCAGGAATATGAACAAACGCTCCAGTATTTCCTCCAGGCGCTTCGCCTCGCCGAAACCTATCAGGAGGAATCATGGAAGTTGTACCAGGCACAGGCATTGATCAATATCGGTGGTGTGTTTCTGGCACAGCGCCAAACCGACCGGGCTCTGGAATACAGCCATCGGAGCCGCTCCATCCTGGAATTGCTGACCCAACCAAAAGTACTGGCGGATAATTACCAAAGTATTGGTATGATGCATAAATCCAGAGAAGCGCCGGATTCGGCACAAATCTATTTTTCCAAAGCGCTGGAAAGATACCGCCAGGTTGGCGACAAGCTCAAAGAAGGCCGCACACTGGGGTTGATTGGCGAAATCTACGCCGGGCAAAAGCAATATGCGGAAGCATTGAAATTTTACGACCAGTCGCTGGAGATGGCTCAAAATACACAGGATGTATTCACTACGGTTGATCGCATAAAGGATATTGGGGAGGCTTATCTCCAGCAGCAGCAATTGGACAAAGCAGCTCAAGCCCTCCACCGGGCGCTGGCGCTTTGCACGACCGGAGCCTTTGATGGAAAGCGGCGATTGATCTATAACCTGCTATCTGATCTGCATGTGCAGCAAAATCGGTACGACAGCGCCTATTACTACCAGCAGTTGTACATCCCTTTGTACGAAGAAGTTTACAACGCGGAACGCTCCCAACAAATCGATGAACTGGAAGCCGTCTATCAAAATCAACGCAAAACACTGGAAAACCAGATGCTGTTGCAACAGAATCGCTCTATCCAAAACAGAAACATTTACACCACGATTATTGCCGCTTTACTGTTGCTGATCGTCATTTTCGGTAGCTTCCTTTATCGCAATCAACAGCGAAAAAATGCGATCATTTCCCGACAAAACCTGGAAGTGCGGGAACTTATGAATGAATTGGCTGGCGCCAACAGCAAGCTTGCCAATCTGCTGGAAGAAAAGAGCCATCTGGTAGGTTTGATCACGCACGACATGCAGACGCCGCTCTCGGTTATAAAATTTACAATTGACGCTATGCTCCACGAACAAAAAAACGGAGCAGTGAGCGATGATTTGATGTCCATCAAAAGTGCCGCTCAGCAGGTCAGCCACTTGTGCGATCGAATATTTGAAGCGCAACAATTAGATGAAGACCAATTGCAATTGGAAATTCAACCCCTGCCCATCGGCGCGATCATCCGCGAAGCGGCAAAACCCTATTTGCAGTGGGCAAAGCAAAAAGGCGTGCAAGTCATTTTAGAAGCCGATCCGGATTTCGTAGTCCGTGCCGATCCCTTCCTGCTGGGCAAAGCATTTGGCAATCTACTGGGCAATGCCATCAAGTTTTCCGAGCCTGGAAAAATCGTGAGGGTCTTGCTCTCCATAGACAACGGAAAAGGACGCATCGCGGTGGAAGATAAAGGACCGGGCATGAGCCGGAAGGATCAGAAAAAAGCATTCCTGAAAAATAAAAAGCTATCCGCTCAACCTACCCACGGAGAACCCGGCACGGGTAATGGCTTGTACCTCACCAAGCGCTACATTGAAGCTATGAGCGGCATCGTAACACTCGAAAGTACGCCGGGACAAGGCAGCACCTTCGCCATAGAATTACCGCTGACCATCGCCGAACCTGTTGAAAAAACATAACGCCCTGCTGCTTCCGGATGCTATTAGCCCCTTTTAGAGTCCGGATGCCGGATATCAGATAATAGACCGTCACCATTCTGGTCTATCAGCCATCACCTATCAGCTATCAGCTATCAGCTAAAAAATACCAGAAGGGACTCAAAAACAATTAGTTAACGGAATCTAAATAAGTCTTTTCTTATTGAAAATGATATTATACCAATTTCAATTGATAACGACGTATTAAAGAGTGTTTTAAGTTTTGATTTACAAATACTTATGATTTCCGACTTCCGACTTCTCACTTCCGAATTGGTATTAGATCCGATAATACGCACACTTCAGGTAAGCGCCTTCCGGGAAACCAATGGGATGGTCGATATCGTGAAAGGTTTTTTCCAATAACTGCGCCGAGGCGGGCAGCGCTTCGTGAATAGCGGCAAAAAATGCATCGGCGGATACACGACTGGAGCAGGAAGCCAGCACCAGCATGCCGCTTTCGGCTACTATTTTCACCGACTGGCGGGCCAAACGGTCATAGCTGCGCAGCGCACCTTCACGTTCGCTGTCCTTTTTCGCAAAAGAAGGCGGATCTACTACCACCACATCAAATCGCTTGCCTGCCCGATGCAGTTGCGCCAGCCCATCGAAAGCATCCGTAGCCAGAATGTCGTGATTAGCATTGGTAAAATTCAACGCTACATTGTGTTGTGCCATTTCCAGCGCCTGCCGACTGATGTCGAGGCTGGTTACGGCTGCCGCACCGCCCGCCAGTGCGTGCACGGAAAACCCGCCGGCATAGGCAAAAACGTCGAGTACCGTTTTGCCACCCGACAACTTCCCCACCCGCTTGCGGTTGTGCCGATGATCGAGAAAATACCCCGTTTTATGCCCCTGAACAACATTTGCCGCGAAACGCAGCCCATGCTCTTTGAAAATGACCACTTCCTCCGCCAATGTTCCTTGCAAAATCTGCCCGTCGTACAAACCATACAGCAAATCCGGCGTCCGTTGCAAGGTGCGGCTAAGCCTCAGCACCGTCGTCTCGCAGCGGCTGAGGTGTTGTAAAACCGGCAATATATTTTCAAGATAAGGCAGCCAGATGAGAGAATAGAGCTTCACCACCAGCACCCCGGCATATACGTCGGCTATGAAGCCAGGCATACCGTCGTTTTCGCCGTGAATAAAGCGATAGCTGTTGGTATCCGTCTGAAATAATGGCTGCCGCAACGCGAAGGCGCGGCTTATTTTTTGTTCAAACCAGTCGGCATCAATATCCGCTGGTGCATGAAAATGTAACAACTTCAACCGGATAGGGGATTGCGGGTCGAACAGCCCCACTGCCAGAAACTTATTGTCTTTTCGATCAAAAACAACGGCGAGGTCGCCTGCTTGGCCCGCCTTGCTCTGCTTTTCGATGCTTTCTGCAAAAACCCAGGGATGCTCCCGGCGAATCTGGCGTTCGGCGGCAGGTTTTAC
>CAZFBU010000047.1:2097-18856 GCA_964517175.1 uncultured Saprospiraceae bacterium | reverse complement strand
CTGCAAAAACCCAGGGATGCTCCCGGCGAATCTGGCGTTCGGCGGCAGGTTTTACCTTTAGGGCAATGCGCTGCGTTGCTTTTGGAATCTTGGACAACAAATGATATAAATTTGGTTAGGTTTATCAAAAAATAATCTGTGCGGTTTTTGTCTCCTGCAAAGACGCAAAGTTTCGTCTTTCCGTTCGTTATATTTTAAATTCAAAACAACAACAAATTGATTATCATATTTTTACAACCAAAATTGCGAGTATTGTCGTAAAACAATACAAGCCATCCCAATGAAATGAAATGGCTTGTAAACTCAGGAGCGATGACGATACGCCCGATCAACTGCCCAATTGGTCGGCTTTGTACTTGGCGCGATCGCCATACTTGCCGCCGGCTTTGCCGTAAGCTTCAATAGCTTCCGACTTCCTGCCCAGGGCTTCGTAAATTTCGCCCAGGCGGTAGTAGGCCTTGTCTTTGTCCTCTCCTTCGTACATCTCCGCCGCCTTGATGGCGTGCTTCAGCGCTTTTTCATTTTCGCCTTTTTCTTTCAGAGATTGTGACAAATAATAGTGAGCGTCGCCGGTTTCTTCCTCCGCCAGATAAGCTTCCGCCGTAGCAATGGCAACATCCCAGTTTTTCTTGCTCCAGGCAATACCCGGCAACTTGGCTGCCTGCTCCAGCATCCCCTCGGCTTTATCTTCGCTGCCCGCCGCCGTTGCCACTTCTGCCGCCTTGAAATAAGCCGTAACGGACGCGGCGTAGTCTTCCTTGCCACTCAACGCCTGGGCACGCCCTACGTAGTTGTAGTACAACCCGGGAGTGTATTCGATGCCCTTTTCATAAGTCGCCAGCGCTTCATCGAGCTTCTCTTCTTTGCGAAGATCGTTGCCGACGTAGTAGGCCGCAATCGCGCCGTTCTTCTTGGCGGCATCAATGATCTGAGCGTCGTACTCTTTCTCGGGGTTGCCCACTTCAATGGCTTCGCTGAATAGTTCCAATGCAGCCGCATACTCCTTAGCATCCGCTTTTGCTTTGCCGTCGTTGTATGCCTGATAGGCTTTCGCGCTGGAATCATCCTGCGCAACCGCAAGCGTAGCTACACCCAAACAAGCGAGGATTACTGTAAATGTTATCAATCTTTTTCCCATCATAAATTTTGTTTCTTGTTAAAAAATCGGTACAAAAATAATCGCCCTTTGCAAAAAAGGGAAATTTTTTCTCAGAAAGTATAAAATCAGTTAGGAGGGCGACTTTTTTCGTCAAAATCACCAAACTTAATACTGTATTTTAAGTAAATGACAAAATGAATATTGTTTTAGGCTTATTCGTAAAGAGGAATGGCTTTTAAGTTGCTTATTGAATGCAACAGAAAGAACGCACCGGATGTTCAAAACGCTGCCGGTCGAACCGCGAAGCACCGCCAAAAATCCGGTGGAAGCAAAAACTAAAAATCCGGCGATTACCCTTTTTCTACCCGGAAAATGTGAATGGGATAGTGCGACGGATTAATCTCCACGTAGTTCCAGTCTTCAAACCAGTAGTAGGTTTGCTGCGTGAGCAAATCCGTAACTTTCAATTTGACGTGCCCGCCCAGATCCAGCAGTTTCTTTGGCAGCTCTACGTAGCCCGATTGCTTGTATTGAGTGTCAAAATTTGCAATACACCAGATGACGTTGCTCAAATCCTCTGTGTGTTTGATATAGCTCATGAGCAAGTCGTTGTCGGTGCGCGTAAAATGGATATTCCAGGTGGATTGCAGCGCCGGATTTTCCCGGCGTATGCGGTTGACTGTTGTGTAAAGGTCGGTGATACGATTGCGCGCGGCCCAGTCGTAATGCCGGATTTCGTATTTTTCAGAATTGAAGTATTCATCCTTGCCGGTGGCATCATTGCCGGTGTTTTCCAAAAATTCATAAGCCGGGCCGTACAAGCCGTAATTGCTCGACAGCGTAGCCGCCAGCACATAGCGCAGGGCGAAGGCGTTGGAATCGGCGCCCCAAAGCTCATAAGGCAGAATATCCGGCGTATTGGGCCAAAAGTTTGGCCGCATGTACTCGCGGTATTCGGTTTGCGTCAGTTCCGTCAGATATTCTTCCATTTCCTGGCGAGTGATGCGCCAGGTGAAGTAAGTATAGGATTGCGTGAAGCCAACCTTCGCCAACTCCGCCATAATTTTGGGGCGCGTAAACGCCTCCGAGAGGAAAATGGCATCCGGATACTGCTGGTGCACTTCGCCGATTACCCAATCCCAGAAGCGGAAGGGTTTGGTGTGCGGATTATCAACCCGAAAAATGCGAATACCCGTCTCGCACCAGTACAGCAGCACACTTTTGAGTTCTTCCCAGAGGTTCTGCCAGTCGTCCGATTCGAAGTTGATCGGCACAATGTCCTGATATTTTTTCGGTGGATTTTCGGCGTAGGCAATCGTACCATCGGGGCGCCAGAGGAACCACTCCGGGTGTTCCTGGATGTACGGATGGTCGGGCGCACACTGAAAAGCAATGTCCATTGCCAGTTCGATGCCGTGCTGCTCGGCCGCTTCGCGCAAATGCTTGAAATCATCCAGTGTGCCCAGCTCCGGGTGGATAGCTTTGTGCCCGCCGTGCTTGCTGCCGATAGCCCAGGGCGAACCGGGATCATCCGCCTGCGCTTCAACGGCATTGTTCTTTCCTTTGCGATTTTTCTCGCCAATGGGATGAATGGGCGGCAGGTACAGCACATCGAAACCGAACTCCTGCAAGCGCGGCAGCAGGCGTTCTACATCTTTGAAAGTGCCATGTTTATCGGGCTTTTGAGCGGTGGAGCGCGGGAACAATTCGTACCAGGTACTGAAAAGTTCTTTCTCGCGCCCGACGCGCACGCGCAGGTTTCGATCGTATTCCGTTTGAAATTGCTTCATCGGGAAATCATGCACGATCTGCTGGAAATCATCGCTCAGCACCGTTTCAATGGCGTGGTCGTAGGTGTCTTCTTCCAGTGATGCGGCAAGTTCCCGGAGCTTTTTGGCATTTGCGCCGCTGTAAATAGCTGCCGTTCTGCGCAGCAGCTTCGCGCCAATTTGCAACTCAACAGTCATCTGTTGATCGTCTTCGTATTTTTTGCGAAAGCCTTTCAGCCAGGTAGTCAGGTGATCTACCCATGCTTCTACTTTATAGCTATAGAAACCGCGTTTTGTTACGACAAACTCCGCCGTCCACACGTCATTCGGATGATCGCGCATGAATAACTCGGTCCATTTTTTATCGTCTTCGTGTTTGTACCAGAGGGACGCCCGCAGCGTATCGTGCCCATCGGAGAAAATATCCGCCATCACGGCAACCGGTTCATTTACAACTCTTTTCACAAAATACTGACCACCGTCTATCTCCGGTTTTACGTTTTCAATGACTACGCGATTTCTCATGTTTTGTTTACTAGCTTAGCGTGATAAAGGCAATTGGATTTTCATGGACAATTATAGGAAAAATTGTTGAAGGGTAGAAAGATTACGATGGTGAAAAGTTGGGAAATCTGCGGCGGTATCTGGTGATGGATAATAACTATTCCTCCTCTTGCTGCTCTTCTGCCCTGCGTTTCTCTTCCCGTTGCTTGAGTCGGGCGATCACTTTTTCAAAAAGAGCGACTTCTTTGGCTTTCCGGCTTTCATAGTTTTGGCGCACCGAACGGCCGCTCATAAATTCGCCGCTGCGATAAAAACTACGCAGAAAAGACTCGTACCCTTTGCCGTGGTGGTAATAGCCCAGCGGCGCCAGCGAATAGCTTGCCACAAAGTGGCTGCATTCGTGGCATTGCACCATGATGCGGTCCGGCTCGCCCGCTTCGCGAAGGATGATGTTCTTCAGCTTGTCCGAGCCGCATTCCTGGCATTGTTGGATATGGATTTCCATCGTCAAAAAGATTTAGGACGGTTAAAATAAACGTTTATCATTTATAAAAAAAGCGGGAAATAGAAAAGTGCGGCAATAAAAGTAGCCGCCAGCGCTATGAGCGTGATCCAACTGCCGGTCGTCATCATATCTTTGGCGCGCAGCAAACCCGAGCCAAAGGCAACGGCGTTCGGGGGCGTACTCACCGGCAGCGCCATGGAGGATGAGCACATGATCGCGATGGCGATTGCCATGAGCAATTCGCTCTGCGGCAGAGATACTGCCACCGGAATGAGCAGATTTGCCGTAGCGGTATTGCTCATGAAGGTCGTCATCAGCGCTGCCAGCAGAACCATAATCGCGAAGGCAAGCCAGAAGCTGTTTTCGACCGGAATGGCACCGGCAATGGTTTGTGTAAGCCCGCTGGCATTCAGCCCAACGCCCAGGCACAAACCGCCGCCCAGCATGAAAAGAATATCCCAGGAAATGTTGCGAAAATCCCGGGTATCCAGCAAATTCAATCCGAAGCAAACAATGACCACCATCAGCCCGACCGTGCCCGTGGAGATGCCAATAGCGCCAGAAAAGAGCCACCCGAGCACCGTCAGCGCAAATATTGCCAGAACGAGATATTCCCGCCACCCGGACGCTTCGTCCTCCTCTGTTTCCATTTGTACGGTGATATCTCCCGGCGGGAACATACGCAGCAAAATTCGCCAAAGGAAAAACAGCAAAAGCAGCATAATCGGAAAACTGATCAGCATCCAGTCCACAAACGAAACGTTGATGTTGATCTGTTGCAAATATTCCATCGCAATGGCGTTGGGCGGCGTGCCAATGGGCGTGCCCAGTCCGCCGAGATTGCAGGCAAAAGGAATCGCAATGGCCAGCCCTTTGGAAAAAGGCTCGGTATCCGGGAGCTTGCTCAGAATAGGCGTTACCACCGCAAACATCATAGCGGCGGTTGCCGTATTGCTCATCCACATGGAAAGCAGGGAAGAAACCACAATGATTCCCATGAGTACATTCGCCGGTGCGCTGCCCGTACGCCGAAGCACGATCGTAGCCATCCGGCGCGCCAGCCCGTATTTGTTGAGCAAGCTCGACAGCACAAAACCGCCCATAAACAACAAAGTTATATCGCTGAAAAATGCCAGGTAAAATGCTTCGCGGGTGGTGTCACTGCCGTTTTGCTGCAAAATGGGCAACAACCACAACACCTGCAGCAACAGAACGCCCAGGCTGGTAATGTACAGCGGCAGTACTTCAAATATCCAGAGAATGGCGGTGATTAGCAGGATGATCAGCGCAACTTCTTCCGCGTGGCTCAGTCCGAATGTACGCTGAAAATAATGCCGCAGATAAGCGCCACCGAGCAACGCGATGAGTACTATAACTATGATCTGAGAGGCAAAAAAACGACGCAGCAACGATTCTATATTCATTGGATAAATATTGCGCAATTCGGTATGGCACGAGCGAATGTAGCAATAGTTTCCGATGCATACAATGATTTTCGGCATCTATTCGTGTTAAAACGACACCAACCCTTACACTGCCGGGCCATTGGCAGAAAGGTATGCTAGAAATCCGAATTTTTCGGCTGCCGTCAGATCAGCTTTTGCACAATGGCGCTGATGCGGGCAAGGCGCTCGCGATTCAGCCGGTATCTGTTGCCGTATAAATTGCCCTGCGCGTGTACGATGCGCATACGTTCCAGCTTTTCCAGCTTTTCTTCCAGCAAATTGGCATCCAGACCGGTGTGCACGCTGAGATCGAGCAAAGAAGCACCATTTTCTATGGTCAGGTGTTTTACGATTAGGATGCAATCAGGGTGTGAGAGCGTTTCCAGTGTAAATACTGCTTCTGTGAGTGCGTCGCCGCACTTTGTTTGTATAGTGTTTCTAGTGTTCATGGGTGAAAATTTGTTTTCACGAAAAAATATGCTCAAATATAAAATTTAACATTAATATCTCCAATAAATTTCAAAGAAATTGCGTTATGCCTGTTTGGCATGGCTCTCAAAGATGTGCTGCTTTTCTCTAACGCGGTTTGTAAAAAAAAGTTACAGCTTATTTCCCGCTGTGCGCAATATGTGCTTTATTCGCTTGGCGGATACCGATATTTATCGCTAATTTCATGCCTGCAAAATGGATCATTCCAATGATCTGATTCCAACCAAAAAACGAGTAACACTATGCCTGTCAGAATGGAAAAAGATGCCAATCCGCAGCGTGGCGGAGGAGGTGATCGCCGGGGTGGCGGTGGCGGCAATACTCTGCTGCGACTGCTTCCGCTTATCTTGCTTTTTGTATTCAAACGTCCAAAATTGCTCATACCGATCCTGCTAATCGCCGGAGCGTGGTATTTTTTCTTTGGCGGAAAAGAAATGCTGAGCAGTTCGCCATCATCGGATATGCTCGAACAATTTTCGCTGGGCGCTACGCTCGATCAGGAAAAATTCGATCAGGCGCAGGTATTTGAGCCCCTCGCGTACGGCTACGGCAGCAACCGCCTGCCCACCGCGGTTTCGCTCCGGCAATATGCACCTGCCCGCAGGCATCAGGGGCAGCAAGGCTCCTGCGTGGGCTGGGCCAGCGCCTACGCGGCACGCACGATTCTGCAAGCCAGCGCCACCGAACAATCGCCGGATCAACTCGCATTTAGTCCGGCGTATTTGTACAATCAAATCGCACTGCGCGGCTGCCAGGGGGCTTATATGCTCGACGCCATGCAAGCCATGTCGCAAAATGGCGCTGTGCCGTTTAACCAATTCCGCTATGACGAACGCGACTGCTCCCGCGCTCCCGACGGGCGCACGATTCAAATGGGACAGCAGTTTCGCATCAAAGGCTACAACCGCCTGACACTGGGTGCCAATGAGTACAAACCCGATATTTTAGCCATCAAGCAAAACCTCGCGCAGGGTGCTCCGGTCGTCATCGGTATGATGGTGGGTGGTACGTTTATGAGCCGGATGGTCGGACAGGATATGTGGTATCCGAATCAAAGTGATTACAGCATGCGCGGCTACGGCGGGCACGCGATGTGCCTGATCGGCTATGACGACAACAAGGAGGGTGGCGCTTTTCAGATTATGAATAGCTGGGGGCAAAATTGGGGCAACGACGGCATTGCCTGGGTGCGCTATCGCGACTTCGAGCACTTCACGCGCGAAGCTTATGGCTTGTATCCGGTCGGGAGTGCCAATCAGGCAGACGCCAACAAGATGCAGGTGGAATTCGGCTTGCTGGACGTCGCCAGCCAGGGTATTATTGCCTTGAAAAAGAAAGACGACTTCACTTTCCAAACGGTGCGCCCAATGAGCAAGGGGGATAAATTCAAGGTGCTTTTCGCCAATTCCATCGAGTGTTATACCTATGTATTCGGGCAGGAAACTGACGGCACGAGCTATGTGCTTTTTCCATATACCGAGAAGCATTCGCCCTATTGCGGTATCACGGGCACGCGCTTGTTTCCGAAGGATTATTCGATGACGCCGGATGAAATCGGCAGCAAAGATTTCATTGCGATTGTCGTTTCTAAAAAAGAACTGGATTACAATGCCCTGAACCGCGCCATCACCAGCAGCCGCCAGCGTACCTACGCCGACAAGCTTCAGGAAGCACTCGCCAGCCAGCGCATTACCAGCGTGAACTTTACCGCCGGTAAGACTGTAGCTTTCGATGCAACGGCCAGCGACAGCAAAAATGCGGTGGGCATGGTGATCGAAATAGATAAACGATAGCCAGAAAAAAACCGGAGGATGATCCGTTTCATCCTCCGTTTGTACAAAGTCGGGTGATTTTACAAAATTACGGGTGATGCGCTCACAAGAGCCCGATATTTACGTCAGTATATTTTCTGTTACCACCTGCCCATCGAGCATGCGCACCACGCGGGAAGCAAACTTCGCATCGTGCTCGGAGTGCGTTACCATTACGATGGTCGTGCCTTGCTCATTGAGTTCGGTGAGTAGCTCCATCACTTCGTTGCCATTGCTGGAATCGAGGTTACCGGTGGGTTCGTCTGCCAGGATGATTTTGGGTTTGTTCACGACGGCACGCGCCACGGCTACGCGCTGCTGCTGACCGCCCGACAACTGCTGTGGGAAGTGATTTCGGCGGTGCATAATCTGCATTTTTTCCAGCACGGCTTCTACGCGTTCCTTGCGTTCGGATGCCTTCACACCGATGTAGAGCAGCGGCAGCTCGACATTTTCAAATACAGTAAGCTCGTCAATCAGATTAAAGCTCTGGAAAACAAAGCCGATGTTGTTTTTGCGCAATTGCGCCCGACGGCGCTCGTTGAAGCTGGCTACTTCCGTTCCGTCAAAAAGGTAGCTGCCGCCGTCCGGCTCATCGATCAAACCGAGGATATTGAGCAACGTGGATTTCCCGCAGCCGGAAGGGCCCATGATGGCTACAAACTCGCCTGATTTTACCGATAAGGCAACCTTATTCAGCGCCATCGTTTCCACCTCTGAGGTGCGGTAAACCTTTTCCAGGTCTTTAATTTCGATCAAAGCTGACATATTATATTTCGTTTAATTTGATGTTCTAAGAAAAAGATGATGCTCAAAAAAAGGAATAGTGGCATGGTTTCCACTATCCCACACTTCAATTATGAAAAAACAATTCAACAATCAGTCTTATCACCAGAAGCAAGAGCAGTTTGAAATAGTGATTCATGGTTTTATTAATTTTTTAGACTGCAAAAACGCATATCTGGTTACAAAATTTTAGCGAATTATTTACTGCTGGACAGATTGCCCGCGTCCGCTCCTCTTATCACCAGCTCTTCCATATTGCCGTAATTTTCGTAGCTGGAAGTCACCACGCGGTCGCCTTCCGTCAGTCCGCCAAGTACTTCGTAAAAATCAGGATTCTGGCGTCCTAGTTGAACATCCACGCGATACGCTTTGTCGCCGGCATTATCCACTTTGAAAATCCAGTTGCCACCGGTTTGTTGATAAAATCCGCCACGCGGTAGCAGCAGGGCGGTCGTTTCGTCGCTCAGCGCCAGGCGTATTTGCAGCGTCTGTCCGCGCCGGATGCCCTCCGGCACATCGCCCGCGAATTCCATATCCACCTGAAAACGACCATTTGTTACCTGTGAGTAGATTTTCTTCACTTCCAGTTCGTAAGTTGTGCCACTGAGGGTGAACTCACCGCGCAAACCAGTGAATACTCTTGAAATATAGTGCTCATCAATGCTGACCTGCACTTTAAAGCCACTCAATACGTCGATCTGCCCGATGCGCGTACCCGGCGTGATCGACTGCCCGTACTCGGCATCGAGGGAAGTCAATTGCCCGGCCACCGGCGCTTTCACCGTCAGGTCTTCTTCCTTGCGGCGCATGATCTCCAGCGCGGTCTGGGTGCGTTTGATGGATTCCTCCATCTGCCTGATCTGCTGCGAGACGGTAATAGAATCCTGATACATCTGGCGCTCGGTCAGTTCCTTTCGGCGCACCTGATAATCGTAAGCAATTTTCGACTGCCGGAACTCCTGCTCGGAAATAACACCTTCTTCGTACAAATCTTTATTCAAATCGTAAAGGCGTTTGGTTTCTGATAAGGCGTTATCCACTTCCGCGAGTTGGTTTTGCAGGCGAATGGTTTGCTGCTCAGCCTGGTTTCTGGTAAACTGCATGTTGGTAATCAAATCATAAACGGCTGTTTCGCGATTCACCAGATCGAGTTCCAAATCCGTATTGGTAAGTTTGATAATCGGCTGGTTTTCGCGCAAAATCGCCCCGTCTTCGACGTATTTTTCTTCCACTCTCCCGCCTTGCAGTGCGTCCAGATAAATCGTCGTAATAGGCATTACAACACCATTCACCGGAATAAATTCCTTAAATACGCCCCGGCGCACTTCGCTTACCGTTATCCGCTCCGCCTGCACATTCAACCGGGGCTTGCCCGACGTCTGCTGGTAAGCGAACCACATCAGCGCAAGAATGCCCACAATGCCCAAGTAAGTAAGTATGCGCTTTGTCGTCCAGAATTTCTTTTCTATTTTCCTGTCCACTATCGTACGTTTTGTTTTGTAAATTTCATCCTGCTAAATACCATTGAAAAGAACGTGCCAAAACCATAACCAATTGAAAATCAACATTTATCTTTCTCCATTTTTCAAAAAGTGTGCGGTTTTGATACAGTCGGTGTGCGAATGCGCAACAAACGTACATGATTGTTTTGCGAGGAAAGACAGGTAAATGCGGCAAACGTTGCAGGGCGGAATACGATGTTAAGTGGGAAATCAGTATTAATACCAATTTGGAAGTCGGAAGTCGGAAATCGGAAGTCGGAAATTTCGCCGAGGGCGTCCCTTCGGGGGAAAACCGTAAATAATTGGGAATCAATTTTTAAAGCACTGGTCGATACGTCATTATAAGTTGAAATTGTAATTAGCTGAAAAACGAATTTTTGCGGATCAGCGTACAAGCCAAGCTTACAACCTGCTCATCTTCTCACCTGGCTGTACATCGCCCACAGACCAAACAGCGGCCCGATCAGCAAAATGAGGTATAAATAGCGGGGCGCGACCACCGAAACGAGGCTATTGGTCACCTGAATGCTTACGATGGTGATCGCGAAACCGATGGAATTGACGATGGTTAAAGCGGTGCCGACTACTGCTTTATCCGCTCGTTGCGCGACCAGTGTCGAAAACTGCGGCGAATCGGTGATGACAAACATGCCCCATAACAATAAGAAAATCAAAAACATAGCCTCCGGCAACGCAAACGCCAGCGGTGATAGCAGACAACACAGTCCCGAGCCCAGCAATGCCGAAAACGCCACGCGCGCGCTGCCCACTCGCAGCGAAAGGTAGCCGCCAATCACGCAAGCCAATCCGCCGATGGCAATGATAAAAAACGACCAGAGCGAGACGCCGACCTCCGCCGGGTGCATTTGGTTGTAAACCGCCAGCATGACCGGCACAAACGCCCAAAAAGTGTACAGTTCCCACATGTGGCCGAAGTAGCCGAAGGCAGCCGCCCGGAAATCCGGCTTTTGGAATACTTTGAAAAAGGCAGAAAAATCAGGTTTGGCGCTGCGCTTATGATAAGGTCCGTCGGGAATGAAGAGCAACACCAGCACGCCACCAATGCTCGCAAAAATGGATGTAAAAATGAACACATATTCCCAGGAAAGCCCGGCTGTAAAGCGCCGCAGCAAGTGCGGAAAAGCCGTACCCAGCACCAGCGCGCCCACCAGATAGCCCAGCGATTTGCCCAAGCCCTGCGCGTGGTGGTCAGAAGCAATTTTCATGCCCACCGGATAAATGCCTGCCAGAAAAAAACCGGTCAGCACCCGAAACGCCATCAGCGCGTAAAAACCCGAGGCGAAGAGATAAACCGCCAGATTCGCCGCCGCGCCGGCAATGGCGCAGACGAAAAACACCCGCGACGGCGAAAATCGATCGGAGATGGTAAGAACCGCAAACACCAACGTACCCAGGATAAACCCAAACTGCACCGCCGAGGTGATATGCCCCAGCGCCGCCGCCTGCAGGCCAAGCTTCAGTTGCAGATCTGCGATCACGGCATTGCCGGCAAACCAGAGCGACGTGCCCGCAAATTGCGACAGTACAATGATCGGCAGAATGTACCAGCGCGTTGTTTGGTGCTCGACCATTCCCATTATTTGGATTCAAACAATTAAAAATAAACAATCATCAATTCCTAATATGTCGTCGTCATATCCTTATCCACGCAGATGATAAAATCAGCGGAATTTTTATGCTCTTCCTCCAGTTTGGAGATGTCTTCCTGCAATACGGTGTGAATGGTTACATAATTAAGGTCGGGCTTTTCGCGCTGCAAATACCAGAGGATACCTTCGTAATTCTGCGAATGGTACGCACCATTGTAATGAATAAAAAGCGAGCCCGGCTGGTAGTATTTCAGCGTAAAATACGCCATCGTCGCGTCTTTGATCGCTTGTGCTTTTGGCAGATTTTCGCCACCGTGCCCGCCCATCATATCGAGCATATTTTTGTAGCCCGGAAGGTTCGCGTCGTACGCAATCGGCAGCGGCGCCATCCAGCTTTTCTCTTCGTCCGTCAGCTGATCGAGCGCTTCGAAGCCTTGTCGATAGACCAAATTGGCATATCTTCTGGGAACGTTGGTGGCCACGAACGTCAGGTTATGTTGCTTCGCAATTTCCACCAGCGGCGCGTAATCGGTTTTGTAATTGCCCCACAGGCGCGCCAGTGTATCCAAGCCTTTGGCGTCGATCTCACCCGCCAGGTATTGATTTAATGCCTCCTGATTATCCGCTTCAAACATCTCCGCGCCCAGGATCAAATCGCGCGATTCCCGCAGCTCGGCGGTTACCTCGTACTGCAGCCAGTGGCAGATCGGATTGTTGTGCAATTCGCCAAACATGACCATATCCGCTTTTGCCAGTTTTTTCATCATCTTATCGTAGGATACTTTTTTGCCTTTTGCATCATAGAGCAAATACGCGGGCTTCGTTTGGCTGTAGCCAAAAATAAAGCATGCAGTAAACATGATTAATGCGATCTGTTTTTTCATTCTTGTTCAAAATTAAATTCTACCGGGAAAGATAGGAAAAATGTGTGGAAGGATAATATTTGATTGTATCCGGCTAATCAAACCTGCACAAAGATTTTGTGCAAAAACAAAAAAAGGATACAGGAACCCATACCTGTACCCTTATACTAATTCGGAGCAAATCTTTACCCCTTCACAAACTTACCTATTCTTGTCGCAGTGGCAGAGCGAACCATCACGATGAAGTGCCCGGATGTCAGTTCGCTGATGTCGAGCGTATAAAGTTCTGTGCCTGCCTGCAGCGTGCGCCGGAGTACCACGCGCCCGGTCAGGTCAACCACATACAATTCTTCATCCGCTGCTATTTGTTCGCCCAATGCGATATTTACTTGTGTTTTGGAAACCGTCGGATATACGACCAACTCGCGCTCGCTTACTTTGCCTTCTATGCGTGCAGTGACGACCTTGTGGTATTCAAACTGTCCATCGAGATCAAACTGCTGCAGGCGGTAGTAATTGATACCGGTCAGCGGCGCTTCGTCCCAGTAGGAGTAGTGCAGGGTCTCCAGCGAGTTGCCGGCGCCTTTTACCCGCCCGATTTCCGTCGTCCATTTGATACCATCTCTACTCCGTTGTACGGAGAAATACGCGTTGTTGGTTTCCGTAGCGGTGCTCCATTTCAGTAGTACGCGCTCGTTATCCACCGGCGTGGCAGAGAAATCGAGTAATTCAACGGGAACTTTAACCGGCTTGCTATAATCCTCCACTTCACCATTCGTGATGGTAGCGTCGAAATCAGAGCTTGTAATCGGCATATCACTCACGATCAGACGGACCGCATAATCAGAAACCGCACCCACTGGTGGTGTGAAAGAGATCAGGGCATCTACCGGAGAGCCGTTATATACGATAGCTGCTGCATTCGTAAAGAAAGCATCATCCATATCGGTGAAGTCGCCGTCTCCATTCCAATCGAACCACAGCCCGTAGTACATGTTGGTACCGTTCTGGTTGCTGTTGAGCACGATAGAAAGCTGTGCCGGCTGATCGACAAAAATCTCTGCTGGCAGGTTACTCAAACCATCTTCATCATCTGAACCAACCGTGTCATCACCCGTTGCATCAAGGCTAAAGTTCTGCGTTGCCTCAGCATCTACGATAGAGCCCGCCCAAACGGCGCCACCAGTTGTTCCGTCAGCTTTCCCTTCTGGTTTTCCATCATTGTTGGCATCTGGACCTAAAATGGCAGTAGCGACCGGATAATTATCAGGTAAATCCCCGAAGTCTGTACGGGCTTTTTTCACACAAATCGTACCAATGCCGAAGGAATCATCCGTCTGGAAGGTAATCTTGTTGAAGGCCGAGATACCCAGTTTTTGCGCAGTGATACCAGTAATGCGATTAGCAGAGCGTTCGCCGTAAACGACACCGGGTAAAGACCACATTGTATTGGCATTTGCAGCAAAATCGTCTAAATCAATCTGTGCGGATTCACCCGTTTCCATGTTTTGAAAAATAATCTTATCCGGTAGCGGCTGATTGGAGTTATCGCCATAATCTACAATATCAAAGGAAAACTCCGAAAGGTACATCGTAGAAGTCGATAGAATCATGCCACCCTGTTGGTTATCATCGGGAATACCAGGATCACTGGTTTGGTTGATAATCAGCAAGTTGCGTAGATTTTCATTCGGAATATTGCCGAATGCCCAGGTGCCGTTACCATTTGGAACGACTCGTTCCAAATCAATATCATTGCCTACGGGTGGCTCTGAATTGTAGAGTGTCAAAGGCTTATCATTAGGATTACCCGATTCAAATGTCATACCCATATTTGTGCCAAACAAATTCTCATATGGTTGAGTGCCATCACCGCCAATCTCCGTACCCGCGTTTAAGACTACATTCCCTGGAGCTGTATCAAAATCAATAATAATCCCCTCTTCGCAGAGCGCCGGGCTGCATTCGATGAAGGACGTTGTAATAGTGACATCGGTGTAGCAGTTGTCGTCGCCATTGAACAGGCGGATGATGTACTGCGTAGAATGCATCAAGCCGGAGAAGGTAAACTCCGGGTTGCTATCGAGCGATTCTGCATCAGCATAGTCATCGCCATCGTAGCTGGTCGCTCCTGGCGAACTGATGTCAATTCTATCGGCGTTCATGATGTTTTCCAGGGTGATGGTCGCATCCTCTTGCGGGACGCCTTGCCTGCAGGAGCCGACTGCGGAGGTTGGGGTGGCGAAGGAAGGGGCATTACCACTTCCAGGAGCAGGATTTATCAAAATAGTTATAGCCCGCCATTGTTCGCTATCACTAATTGTAAATTTGCCATCCCCTGTTGAACCAATGCCTTGCTGTGTGTTTTTCTCCGCAATACCAAGTGTTACTCTATCAGGAAATGAATTACCTTGCCCAGTCCTACTTTCCAACTCAACAATATCGTTATGTCCCGAAGGATGAGTGACAGGTAACTCATCATCATCAGATGCAAAAACTCGCAAGACTTTCGGTAAATTGATTGGAGAAGTAACATCAGGCGCAGTAGGCATATTTGATTCAGCGGGAGCATTAGCAACTCCAAAAACACTATTTATTGGATCTGAAGTATCCACATTAGAGTAACGTAAAATAGCGCCCGCCATCTGAGCATTTGCAGAAGCAGTGAATGTATAGTTACTTGCGCTTACATCCGAGGCATCAGCAATTTTGTAAAATATAGCCAATGAGGTGCCATCGTTATTACCTCCATTAGAACTGCCTTCATTAAACAGCATCCACGGATTGCTATTTGTTGGTGCCGTGACTGTTTTTTCACCATCTGTAGCAATTACGGCTAGTAGCAAGTCTCCATTTGCAACATTGTTAGGTTTTGTAATGGATAAAGTGTTACCATCATCCTTATCTCTCTTCGCTGTACGGACACTTTCAAAATTGGGCTCTTCTACACTTATACACTCCGACGTAATCACCGTCGGACAATTGAGCGGAATGTTGTTGTTCATCACGGCGGGCGTGCCATTCACAATACGTACCTCCAGGAAGAACGGATTATTCTGCAAGCTAAAATCATCGAGGAAGCCATTATTGTCCGCATCTCCCGAACCCAGTACCAGCGGCGACTGCCCCATCGGGTTATCCTCCGAGCCAGCCATCGGATCGAGCACGTCGTCCGTATCGCCCACGCGATCACCGGGCGTTCCGGTCAGGCTGTAGCCCATTGGAGGATTGTAAGTGATGGTATAAACACCGGGGGTTCCATCGGTGAAGAAATCATAAAACCCATTGGAACCGTCCGAATAAATGACTGCACTACCACCAGGAGGCGGGGTCACGGAGATCGTGCCGCCGGTAATGATTTCGCCGGTACCTACGCAGTAGATGTACCCTTGGGGATCAATTGGCTCAGCCGGGAAGACAGCCAGAGCGCTGCAAGTGGCTTGATCTTTGAATCGAACCTCAATCTTGTTGATCTCGGCGTCGCAAGCGGCATTGATGTCAATCATCTGCGTACCCGCTGCATTGAAATTGGTTCTGGTAACGGTCTGAGGTGAGCCGGGTACGTCATTTTCGTAAACGATGACCTCGAAGTCGCCGGTCGTTGGTGCGCCTACCCATTCCACATCGAAGGTGAGGGTGTAACTGTTGTTTGAGCAAGTACTCACGGTAAGGTCGGTGAGGGACATATCGCAAAGCATCGTGCCTTTGTAGTCTTCAACTTCGCCGTTATCAAAAGTATTGCCAACATCATTCGAGCTGATCGGATCGTCGCTTACGATTAGGCGCACCTTGTAGTCGCCGGTAGCGCTCAGGGGCGGGGTGACGGAGATGTTTTCCGTTTCCGGGTTTCCGCCGGTTGCTACGGTCTTACTGCCGCTAAAAAATTGATCGCCGGAATCGGTGAAATCGCCATCGCAATTATAATCGAACCAGAGCCCGTAATATACTTCAGTATTGTTAGCAGCACTATTGAGGGAAATAGTGACGGTAGAAGTCTGCCCGGGCGTGAAGGTAGGAAGCGTTAGCCCATCTTCATCATCAGAACCGTTTTGATCGTCGCCGTCGGCGTTGGCACTGAAATTCTGAGCGCCTTCTGTATCTACAATCGTACCCGCCCAAACGGAATTCGCGCCATCTGGCGTGCCATCGTTGTTATTATCTTCCACCTCAGCCCTTGCCTGTGGGTAATTATTCGGTAAATCACCAAAATCGTAGAATAGGCTGCAAGCCATATCAATATCGGCATTGTAACAGAAGTTGTGGAATTCGAAGCCGCCACTCACCGTTACATTGCCACCAAAAACCACCTGCCCGTTGATGCCGCCGCCCGAAAGCGTCGCATCAGCATTGGGCGCCAGCACACTGCCCATAATGGC
>CAZFBU010000047.1:0-1997 GCA_964517175.1 uncultured Saprospiraceae bacterium | reverse complement strand
CTGGCGTTGCTAACGTTAATGAAATTATAAGCCGTAGTAACATTAGGCGTACTCGGTATATCAAAATACACGACACCTGTTGCATTTAGACCATCAAGCGTAATTTCAGCATATGATGAAAATTCGTCTATGTTTACCGTGCCCTCTGTGCCGCCAGTGCAAGTAGCAAGCGCCATGCTTTTGCCCTGGAAGTAGCTGATCGCGGCTGGAATATCCAGCACGTTATTGGCGACGTCGTTTACTTGTCTTTGGATGCCGGTGTTATCCGTGCCTGCGATGAAGGAAATGCCGGAGCCTGTGCCGCCATATACCACATTGCCCCTGAGACCCACCGAACCGTCGATGTCGCCCACTACGACGAGGTTGTCCGTGCCAATGGAGGCGCGCGAAGCACCCGAACCACTGATTTCACCAATGGTGTAAAGTCCGGCACCGGTATTGCTGAAGTTACCTCCAACTGCCAGTCGTCCTTCAGTATCACCTGTGCCATTGGTTGTAAAATTGCCGCCAATGATGGCGTTGAAATTGCCATTATCGCCGATCAGATCAGCGCCAGTGAAGCCCAGTTCCGCCATATCGAAGAAAGTCGCGGTCGGGCAGGTTTCTTCATCGTCGCAGCCTGTAATTTGTGTGCTGGTAGTAAATGTGGTCGAACAATTCGCATCCACATTATCCACCACCGTATATTGCGTACCCTCGCTGCCAGCAAACTGCACCGTCGTGCCATTATTCGCCGGACCAGCCACGGTCGTCGCGCCATCTTTCACGAGGTATTGTCCGGAAGGCGCCCCCGTTGCCAGGACCGTAATAATTACCGCATCGCTGCCATCGCAGGCTTGGGAGAATTGCGCGTCGATCTGGCAGTTTGAGCAAAGGAAAGAGAAATCCCCAGCGAAGAACGGATCGTGCGATTGGGAGCCGATTGAAATATCCTGACCAACGATCACGCCGTCCACATTCGTACCAACGGTAATATCCGCCATTGGCGCTAAGATAGAACCTGTCACCGAGCCATTAAAGCTCAAGCTGGTCGCTTCGTAGAAATTCCAGATAATAATATCTTCATCGCTGGAGCCGCCGATATTTGCCGTAGAATTGATCGTGGTGCCCGGCACATTGATGATGATGGTGCTTGCACCGCCCGAATTGGCAAAGGCAATAGATGACGCGCTGAAAACACTCGCATCCGGCAGGTTGAAAACAGCTACGCCATTTCCATCTACATTTGCGGCATCAAAAACGCGATTGTTTACCGTGCCGCCAACCGTATTGTTTGCGGTTGCCTGGCTCAGCTTATCGGATGCTGCTTTCAGGTCAGCTTTGATCTGGGCAGCCTTTGCCGCCAGCGAATAATCGACTGTGAGGGCAGCGCCTCCATTTTGTACTTCGACCATTCTGCCGTTCACCATCCATTGAATGCCGCTCATTGGCGCGACGATGGTATTCGAAGGTCCGAATGCACCGCTGTAATTGAGGAGCTTAATGATGCTGCCATTCGCGACTGTCCCGACGACTTCAATGGCATTTCGACTTTTATCGATACCGAAATTGCTGTTTGTCAACAAACTACCAATATCCAAAGCGCCGGTTATATTCAAATTACCGCCGATGAATCCATTCAATTCGATGTGATTGACCGCATTCAAGTCCCCCAGCGCAATCAAACCATAGTTTTTCAGCCAGAACTGTCCCGATTCGCAGTCGCCGGTCAGGCTGCCCTCTTCATTCACGACCGTGTGCAAGCCAAACTTAGCCAGCTTGCCCTGAATATCCGTGCTGTACACATCATTGGCGAGTTCGTAAACCAAAGCATTTGGTAAAGCGCTGGCATCAAAGCCCGCTACGCGCTCAAAACCGGTTCCGGTTCCGGCAGCAGAAATCCAGCCACTTACAGGCACTTCATACACACTATAAGTCTCGCCAAAAGGTACTTCTAAGTCAGATGCCGTATGCGTTTCAGGTATATTTGCTACGTAAAGCGGGTTATTCGTTTTACG
>CAZFBU010000046.1:9010-26573 GCA_964517175.1 uncultured Saprospiraceae bacterium | reverse complement strand
TTGCATGCCGCGCCAAAGGCATCCCGATGGGATAGGTATGCTTTATAACGCGTACCGATGGCACGCTAAGACGTGTTCTTTGCAAATATCTACCCACCTGCCTGCCGGCAGGCAGGTATTTTGCCCCTAACGGGGCATTTTTAAAATTCGGGATGACTCGTGTTTTTCAGTCAAACGCAGGTATGGTTTTCCCCTTCATACAAGTTTTCCACTTTTTTTGCGTTTCTACATTGTCATGCAAGAAGCAACCCGAATTCGACACAACTGGCTCCCATTAACCCTTTTTCCGATTGCGCTGGCGATCTTGTCCAATGCGCTCTGGCTCGGTGAGTTGACCCAGATCGTCGGCTGGGAGAGTCTGGCGTGGCTATCGCACCTGCACTACTCGGTTTTTTTTATTGCACTCTTGGCGGTTGTCGCCTACGCCATTCCGTTTCGCATTATCCATCGGACGCCCTGGCTGGAACTCGGACAGGCAATATTAGAAATTTACCCGGCAACGCTGATCGCTTTCTTTCTCTCCAAAACCATTTTGTTCAGCATTCACACCCAATTGTACGGGTATTTCAATTTCTACATTTTTGTCGGGTTGCTCGTGCTGGTGGTGTTGCTCATCTCCTTTTCCATTCACCTGGTGACGCTGAAGTTGCTGCGGCGCGTACGTCTTTCCCACGGATTTTATGTGGCGATCGGAATCGTAATGACCATTCCGCTCAGCCTGGCTACCGTGCGTTTATTGCCCGGCTTCGGGGAGGATTCATCTTTTGTTTCGGCGATTAAAATGGGCTACCCTTTCTTCTGGATCGTTGCATTGATGGGCTTTTTGGGGGCGCGCAGCGCCGTCTGGCAAGTGAAAACAGCCATCGAAACCACTCAGGAAGACATCCTCGATGACCTGCCGGAAGAAGAGTGATTTCAACGCATTTTTGAAATGCTTTTCCCAAAAAATTGCTATATTTCTACCCAAACCAACTTTACAACATGCGACCGACTTTACTTTTCATCATCTGCACATTTTTACTTTTGGCTTGCAACAGCAACAATGCCAATGACACCAACACGGGCATGCCGGAGCCACTGAATCGCGACTCGCTGCGCCAGGTTTATGAGCAAATTGTTTTTCACGGACCTGACCTCTTACCAGCCGAGCAAATCGTTGAAGTCGGCAAATTGTATCCCATTGATGCCGGACAAACCGACACCAGTTTCTTTGTTTTTCGCGATCATTTGTTTGGAATTATCGCTCAGAAAAATAAGTTTGGTTTGCTGGAATTAGTCGCTGAAGATGTAAAAAGCGATGCTCCGGATGAAAATACCCTGGCGGCATTCGTCGAATACTGGAAGCTGGATAGCCAGCAAGGCAACTCCGAACTCTGGCAGGTGCTGGAAAACACTCTGGCGCAGGGTGGTGGCTTCAGCGCTGATCGCCAGCGGTTCACCGCGCCCTATTACGTGGCGACTTTTCCGGATAGCTACGAAGCGGAGATTTTTGGCGCCATCACCGGCGAGGGTGTGCGCATGCGCGAAACACCTGATTTGAATAGTCGCATTTTGAAAACAATTTCCTATGACATCGTTCAGGTGCTCGAATATTCAGACAAAACAGAAACCATCAGCGGGGAGACGCACCCCTGGGTGAAAGTAAAATTAGCTGATGGCAAAGAAGGCT
Organism: uncultured Saprospiraceae bacterium; assembly: GCA_964517175.1. GTDB lineage: Bacteria > Bacteroidota > Bacteroidia > Chitinophagales > Saprospiraceae > JADJNW01. The sequence goes on along the minus strand of CAZFBU010000046.1, from coordinate 24,904 downwards.
TCGTCTATGGCAAATACCTCGGACGTCCGAATGATCGCGCTGCCGTTTTTACGCGTCAGCCCGGCGAGCGCTGGCTGCTCACCACCTTGCAAAAAGGCAATTGAAATTTTCAGGAATAACTTTCTTTACAAGGTGATAATTTGCTAAATTAGCCACTGATTGAAAGCTACACCCAACTTCACATTATGGAAACCTTCCTGGCAGAAATGCAAAATCTCACGCAATCTTTCACGCCCGTGCATTGGGGCGTGCTCATCGGAATTCTGCTGCTGCTCGTATCCCTCCCTTTTATTCTCTCCGGACGCCGCAAGAAAAAGCGGGAGCAGGTCAAACCCTTGCTTGCACTGGAGTCTTTCCAAATATCGCCGTTGGGTAGAGACGCTTTTCTCAAAATCAAAAACAATGGCGAAGTAGCAACGCTCACGTCCCTTTTTGTGCGCGACCGCCGCGATATCATCGTAAAAAATGCCTTCGCCGGGCACGAACTCGGGCGTGGCAAAGTATATAGCATTCTGCTGGAAGCGACCGCCGATGAGAAAATCAACGTCGATTTTAATGTGGAAATCACTTATTTCGATCAGATGCGCAATGTTTACCGACAAACCCTTGACCTCCAATCCAACACCACCAAAAGCCCAAAGCTCGTTCAGCGGGGCCGATAATTGCAGTGAACCATTTCTCTCCTAAGTCGTTATGGGTTTATTTAAATCTGAAATGAATGATGCCCATGAATACTACTGTTGCACCGCATACGGTTTATCCATTTACTGTAAATGACCTCGCCGGTAATCCCATCGAATTATCCCAATATGAAGGGAAAGTGCTGCTGATCGTCAATACCGCTTCGCAATGTGCCTTTACACCGCAACTCCAGGCTTTGGAAAAAATCTATCAGGAATATCGCGATCAGGGTTTTGAAGTGCTGGCTTTCCCGTCGAATGATTTTGGCCAGCAGGAGCCACTGAACGGCAGCAATATCGAGCATTTTTGTGTGGATACGTACAACACGTCCTTTCCCATTTTTGATAAAATTCACGTAAAAGGCAATCGCGCCGATGCCCTTTTTCAGTTTCTCGCCGACAAGCGCCGCAATGGCAAAACCAATCTCGCTCCTTTCTGGAATTTCCACAAATATATCATCGACCGCGACGGCAAGCTGCAGCACCACTTCTGGAGCTTCATCAGCCCGAAATCCTTCCGGGTGAAGCGCGCCATTCAAAAACTGTTGTAACAACTACGCAGTTTTCAGGGTTATCTTGTTTAAATTTTTATTGTTTAAACATTGAACCGGTCTTTCCTGTTTATTGCTTAACTTTATCGCTTTATCATATAGATTCAACGACCGAACATGAAAATAGACATTCTGGCAATTGGCGTGCATCCCGATGATGTGGAACTGAGTTGTAGCGGTACGCTGCTCCGTCACCTTCACTTGGGCAAAACAGTTGGGTTGCTCGATCTCACGCGAGGCGAACTCGGCACCCGTGGCACCGCAGAAATTCGCGATCGCGAAGCGGCGGCGGCAGCCAGACTTATGGGCGCTGCTTTTCGCAAAAACCTCGGCATGGCAGATGGTTTTTTTACGTACGATCAGGAAAATCTAAAAAAAATCATCCAGGTAATCCGCTGGTGTCAGCCGGAAATTGTACTGGCCAATGCCCTCAGCGACCGCCACCCAGACCACGGCAAAGCGGCCAGGCTCATCGCCGATGCTTGCTTTTACTCCGGTTTGGTGAAAATTGAAACCCGGGATGAGGAAGGCAAAATCCAGGATCGCTGGCGCCCGAATGCCTTGTATCACTACATTCAGGATTATAACCTGACGCCGGACTTCGTCGTTGATATTTCCAATTACATCGAACAGAAAATGGAATTGGTGAAAGCCTTTCGTTCACAGTTTTCTTTGCCTGATGCCACAGAATACGAAAACGAACTCCAGACGCCTATCTCCGGCGAAGATTTCATGGAATTCCTTTACGCGAAGGCTCGCTCTTACGGTCGTAGTGCCGGTTTTGATTACGCCGAAGGTTTTAACATTTCGCGCGTGCCGGGCGTGGGAAATTTGTTCGATTTGACGTAAAATCGAAATTTTAACAATCCGCCAACCAAATCACTGCGCAAGAAAACTTATATTTATCCGGAAGAACAAAAAACAAGGCGACCATGCAAAAAGCAGTGCAGTATTACATCCTGGCGTTGGCATCTTTCCTGACGATCATTTTTTTCGCATCCTACTACTCTGGCACAGAAGAACAACCGGAAAAACCCGTGGAAGATAAACTTCCGCAGGTCATCCAGTCGGTGAGCCTGGATAAGCCGTTCGACTTCGCCGGTGAAGCCCTGCCCATGAACAACTTCGACGTGCGCGAGCGCCTCGATCGTGAGCTACTTACCAACACGTACTGGCATTCTACAACATTGCAGCATATCAAAAGTACGTATAAATATTTCCCGATCATCGAGAAGATTCTGATGCAAAACGACATGCCAGACGACTTCAAATACCTGGCGGTTGCCGAAAGCAGCCTGCGCAACGCCACCTCGCCAGCGGGCGCAAAGGGCATCTGGCAATTTATGAAAAGTACGGCTGAATATTACGGTCTGGAAATCAATAGCGAAGTGGATGAGCGCTACCACATCGAAAAAGCGACCGAAGCCGCCTGCAAATACCTGCGGGATTACTACAAGCAATTCGGCAATTGGACGCTCTCGGCAGCGGCTTACAACATGGGCGGCCCGCGCCTGAAAAAGGAAATGGAAGTACAGCGCGCCAATAATTTTTACGATTTAAACCTCAATCAGGAAACCGACCGCTATATTTTCCGGCTGGTGGCGATTAAGGAAATTCTGAAAAATCCGGAGAAATTTGGTTTCTATCTGGAAGAAGGCGAAGGCTACAAACCGCTGACCGACTATAAAATTGTGGAAGTGAATAGTTCCATACCGAACCTCGGCGACTTCGCCCAAGAGCACGGCACGACCTACCGCATGCTGAAAGTCTATAACCCCTGGATGCTGGATTCCAAATTGACAAATCGCTCTGGCAAAACGTACGAGATCAAGATTCCGAAGGGAATCTAATTTCCCAGCAGCGTTTTGATCTGCCCGAATTCCGCGCTAACCCCCTGTCGTTCAAACGCCTGGAAGTCCTCTGCAACCGCATCTTCCCAGCGCAATTTCCGGGCGACCCGCTCGCCGCGGTACTGCTGGTAGAGGTCTTTGGCTTCGGCAACATTGCCAGTGAGCAAATGGTGATGCGCCAGATTCAGCCAGAGCGACGTTTCCTTTGGATATTGACTCAAGCCTTTAGTGATCGTCGTTTTCGCTTCCGCGAATTGTTCGGTGAGCAGTAAATTCCGGCTCAAGCCATAGAACACCTCCGCTTTATTTTCGCCAAGCTCCAGCAATTCCCGGTAGCGCAGCGCCAGCGTCGAATAATCCTTCACAGCTTCCAGCCCCTGTATCTCCGCTTCCAGATTTTTGATGCGAATTCGGTCGCGCAGGTCTGTGTAACCACCGAGCATCATGCACTCTTCCAGAAAAGCATTGCTCAGGGCATCGCGCTCCTGATTGCTCATGTCGCGCACCTGGCTTGGCTTGTAGCGCGTCACGACTTTGCCCCGATAGCAATCGCACACCTCCGGCACCGCATCCGGCTGATAGCGCAGGGCATCCGCACAAAATTGGAACACCTCGTCCTTGCGCTCCGCCGACCACTCGTCCACGTATGCCTGCTGCGATACCAGCGCCACCGCCTCCAGCGTCACGTAAATGCCTTCAACCGAGCTTGGGTTTTTGAAGCAAATGTAAATTTCATTCGCTTTTGCACCTTTGAGTACGAGCGTGGCGTCGCGCGTATTCTCCCGCGAACCATCTTCGATGAGGTTTTCCGGTTTGTCATATTTGTAAACATTCCACGAAGTTTCAAAAAACTGATCCCGCCCGGCGGCATCGGTCAGATATACATCCACCACGCCCGCGCCTGTGGGACGCACGATGCGATACGCAGCGCTGGTAGCCATGCCGATGACGTTGGTTTTCAGCAAACCCTTCCCGACAAAATCCGCGACCTGCTTGTAGAGTTTTAACTCCTCGCCGCTGTTTTCGCGCTTGGAAGTCGTAAATACGTAATACCACTCCTGCGTGCCTTCCGGCAAAGTAACTTTGATCGCGTTGCGGGGCTTGCCGCCAATGCGAGTGGTGCTGTTCAGGTAGAACGTTTGCTGCTTGAGCACCGGTACGACTTCATCTACGGCTTCGTAAATTTGGGCGAAAGCCGTTGAGAAGCCGGAGAAATACAAGATGAATATCCATGCCATGCGTTTCATAACCAAGCTTTCTTTGCGGTTGAATATACGCTTTTTTTGAATTTAAATAATTGGATGAATCCTTTATATGCTTTTTTTAAAACCAAATAAACAACTGATTGTCAAATTTTTATAAAAGCCTACTACAAGTCTTTAAAACATGTAGCATCCCGGAAAGGCGATGAAAATTTTGTAAAACGGATAGCAAAGCAGAAAAGTACCCGTGTGTCTCCGCCTTTACACTTTGCGGCCTTTTGGTAAATGTAACCACAATTTTGTGGCGCTATTTGCGTAATTATAGCAAAATATTATCAAAATATGCGGCGAAGCTTTACGATTTTCATCTTTCTGCTCAGTTGGCTGCCGGGGCTGTGGGCGCAGAGCGGCTGGGTTCGCGAACCGGGCGACTTTTACATCAAGGGCAGTTTTTCAACTTTCAGCTCTACGGTTTACTATGATACTTCGGGCTTCGTCGTACCCGGGGTACAGGAATTTAGTCAGCAAAATGTATTTCTGTACGCCGAATATGGTGTTGTGCCTGGCTTCGCGGCTACACTCAATTGGGCACCCTGGCGCGCCAATCGCTACGGCACGACCGACTGGGTAAGTGGCACCGGCGACCCGATGATCGAAGTCAAATACGCCCTGCCGGTACCTTTCGCAGCGTCGCTGGGGCTGGCAACGGAAATTCCCATCGGCAACGCTGATCTGATTGCCCAGGATCAGCAAGACCCGACTCAGCAGTTCATTCTGCCCACCGGCGACGGGGAGTGGAATTACCTGGCAACACTGGCGATTTCTCATTCCCTCGACCCCGAACCGGCTTATATTCAGGGTTTTGTACAATACAATAAACGAACGGCTTATCAGGGTCTAAACTTTCAGGATCAGCTTCGCTACGGGCTGGAGATTGGCTATCGCTTTGGCGATGCCCTCTGGGTCAATGCCGCCATGCGCGGTCAGTCGCTCGTTGGCAATCGGGAGGGTCCCATCGGCGACTTTACGCGGGGCGATGGCACTACGTTCAATCAGTTCCACCTGGGAGCAAGCTGGCAGGTATGGCGCGGTTGGAGCCTGACTTTTGATTACGAAAACTTCGGTAGCTGGTTTGAAGAAAGGCGCAATATGTACAGCGGGCCGCTATTTATTTTTGGGCTGGCATGGCAACGATTTTGAAGTGATTTTTACCTATTTCCCGTCTGCAATTTAATGCGGTCCGTCTGATTATCTGTCGCATATTTCGTTTTTTCTTGTTATCTTCACTTAGTTTTCAGAACTTGAAACAATGAGCAGCATGGAAGATTACATTCGGAAACGCGCCTACCAGCAGGTAAAAAAGAAAAAAGGGTTTTATTCGCATCTGGCGGTGTTTATCTCCGTCGGCATTTTCTTTTTCATCATCAACATGGTCACCATGGCGGATGGAGATGACGAATTATGGTTCTTTTTCCCTTTGCTACCCTGGAGTATCGGTCTTTTTATTCACTACTTCTCGGTCTTTGGTTTGCCCGGCACCAATATTCTGACCAAAGACTGGGAGGATGCCGAGCTGGAGAAAGAAATGCAAAAACTTCGCCAAAAGATGCGCCATTACTCAGCAGAAGAAGCCGACGAGAAGCTGGATTTGAAAGAAATGGAGCAGGAGCAAGTGGGCAAAAAGCGCAATTGGGACGATAACGAAATCGTTTAGGAAACTTCCGGGATATGCCAAACCGCCGCTGCCCATTGCGAAACAAACAAAAAACATGGATATGAAAAAGATACTCGCCTCCGGATTCCTTTCGGGAATTACACTACTGATGCTCAGTTATGTTGTCTTATATTTTACGATCAACTTCTTCCCACAACTCGTGGAAGCCTACTACGACCCGATATTCTGGCCGGGCAACGACCGGGCGCTGTTGTTTTTCGCGCATCCTTTTGTACTGAGCTTTGCGCTGGCCTGGTTTTGGGATCGCTTCAAAGACATGTTCAAAGGCACCCTGCTCATCCGGGGTATAGAAATGGGGCTGGTGTATGGCGTCATCGCTACGCTGCCATCCATGTGGATTACCTTCAGCGCCATTCATGTATCGCTGGTCATGGTGCTGAGTTGGTTCGCGTACGGACTACTGCAGGCAACCATTGCGGGGCTTATTTTTGCAAAAATGAACCCGTAATTACTTTTGCCAGAGGGTATCGGCGAAGTAATGCCGCTTGTCAAAAAAATGCTCGATGACTTTAAAGCCGGACTGCTGTGCCAGCATTTCGATTTCCCGAACGCTGTACTTTTGCGAAAGCTCCACGTCAATGGCTTCCCAGGCATCAAAGTGGACGACCGTGTCCAGTAATTCCACGCTTTGCTTTTTCTTACTGACGATATAACTCTTGGTTTCACCAGTGACGGGATTGTAGGTTTCCCAATGTTTGAAGGCATCCACATCAAAATTAGCTCCCAGTTCGCGATTCATACGCTGCAATAGGTTCAGGTTGAACGCTGCCGTTATGCCTTCCGGGTCGTTGTAGGCGTTGAGAATGGTTTGCGGGTCTTTTTTCAGGTCGATCCCCAACAGCAGCAGATCGCCTTTGTTCATGCTTTGTTGAAGTTGGCTCAGGAAGTCCGCTGCGCGCTCGCGCGTGAGGTTGCCGATATTCGCGCCAATGAACAGGATCACCTTTTTGCGTTTGCTCGAAGCGCTCAGTTTTTCCAGCATTCTAAAATAATCCCCCGGCAAACATTCCACCTCCAACTCCGGCAAATTGCTCTTCAGGTCATTTTCCAGTTCCAGCAGTACATTTTCCGAAATGTCAATCGGACGGTAAGTAAAATCAGCATCTTTGAATAAAAAATGCCGCAGCAGAACTTTGGTTTTGTAGCCATCGCCCGCGCCCAGCTCGATCAGGTCAAACGGCTCGTCGCCAATCCGTTTTAAAATGGCTTGTCGGTGCGTATCAAAGATTTCGTATTCGCAATAAGTAAGGTAATAATCCGGCATCTGCATGATCGCCTGAAAAAGCTTGTCGCCCTGCTCGTCGTAGAAGTATTTGGAAGACAGCTTTTTAGGTGTAGCCTGCAAGCCAGCCAGTATATCTTTTGCGAAAGATGATTCCACTTGGTTTTGAACGGATGATTGTGACATGGTTATTTTTTATTTGAACCAACAACTGGTCTATTTCGCTAATCGGAATCCGGTAAATTGCCAGCGTTTATCGGTTTGGAAGAAGTTGCGGTACGTCAGTCGAATGTGGGACTTTGGCGTAGCGCAGGAGCCGCCGCGCAGTACCATCTGGTTGACCATGAACTTGCCGTTATATTCGCCCAAAGCGCCCTTCAGTCGCGGATAATCCGGGTAGGGCAAATACGCACTGCCCGTCCATTCCCAGACATTGCCGAGCATTTGCGCGTCGTTTTCGTGTTGCTGCGCGATCGGGTGGTGGTAGCCGGATTCCAGGAAATTTCCATCCTCCGGGATAGGATCACATAGCTTTTTGCAGGCAACTTCCCACTCAAATTCTGTTGGCAAACGCAGCCCACGCCCGCGCGCAAAAGCATCCGCCTCGAAGTAGCTCACGTGTGTCACCGGCTCGTTTGGGTCCACTTCGCGCAAGCCGCCAAGTGTATATTGAAACCATTGCCCGTCTTTTTCATACCAATAAAGCGGCGCTTTCACTTCCAGTTGCTTCGCCCATTCCCAGCCTTCGGAAAGCCAGTATTCGAAGCGCTCGTAGCCGCCAGCCTGCATGAATTCGAGATACTCGCCATTGGTAACCAGCCTATCCTGAATGGCAAAATCATGCAGAAAAACCTTATGCACACCCAGCTCATTATCAAAACAAAAATCATCGCCCTGGTAGCCAATTTCGTAAATACCTTCGTTGATATTTAGCCAGCCCGCTTCGCCGACTTCCGACTTCCGACTTCCGACTTCCGACTTCAAATAAGCTGGAAACATCGGGTTGGTACCCAAGATATACTTGATATCGGTCATCAACAATTCCTGATGCTGCTGCTCGTGGTGCAAGCCAATGGTGATGAAGTCCTGCACTTCCCGGCTCAGCGGCGTTTGCAGCAGTTGCTCCATGTGTTTGTCAACATAGCGCCGATATTCAAAAATGGTCTCTACGCCGGGGCGGGTGATGTTGCCGCGATTGCTTCGCAGGATGCGCGGTCCCTGGCTTTCATAATAGCTGTTGAAAATGTAATTGAGCCGTTCGTCAAAAATCTGGTAATCTTTATAATTTTCAACGAGCACAAAATTCTCAAAAAACCAGGTCATGTGTCCCAGATGCCATTTTGGCGGACTCACATCGGTAACCGGTTGAACCACAAAGTCTTCTGGCTGTAATGGGTTACAAATTGCTTCGCTCTGCCGACGTACTTTCAGGTACTGTTGCAGCAGTTTCGTGTCTGTTTTGGTTGTTGTAAGAACAGTCATTATATAAAGTAAAATGTTAATTATTCCGCATCAACGACATCCACGCCACGCCAAAACGCCACGCGGTCTTTGATTGCTTTTGCCGCGTCTTTAGGCTCCGGGTAGTACCAGACTGCCGATTCATTAGTTTCGCCATCTACCTCAATGGAATAGTAGGACGCCGTTCCCTTCCAGGGGCAAACAGTTTGGTAGTCGCTCGGCTTAAAATATTCTTTTTTCAGGGATGATTCCGGGAAGTAGTAATTCCCTTCAATTCGCACCAGATCGTCGCTTTCGGCAATGACCTTACCGCGCCATATCGCTTGCTTTTTCATGGTATCAATGTTTTTTTAAAAGTTTAACTAATTCACTTTTTACAACATCATAATCCGTCCAGGGGATTAGATGTCCGGCCTTTTCCAGTACAATTAAGTTCAAAATGTCCGTGCTGATACGATTTCGACTAAATTCCACATTGCCGTAAGGCGCCAGATGCTTATCTTTTTTGCCGTGAATGTGCACCACCGGAATATTGATTTCATCCCAATCATCCTCGATTTTACGCAGTTCATCCGGATGAGCAAACTTTTCGGCACCAGCTACGCGTAGCGCTTTCGACAGTAGCCAGCGTGTGGCGCGCCATCGGGCAAAATTTGCATACCAAAAAATGCGCTCCGAATCCGGGTCGATCACCGGCGCCAGCAGCATAATCGCGCTCAACTTTTCCGGTGCATCCATGGCTACTTTGCCCACAATTGACCCGCCGTAGGAGTGCCCAACGAGAATGGCATCTTGCGTGTTGTAATAATTCAGAATGGCTTTGACTGCCGCTGCCTGCCTGGCAATGGATGGCTCGGCGATGCCATAACCGGAATAGCCGTAGCCCGGGCGGTCGAGCAGTACCATGTGCGCTTTCGTGCGCAACAAGCTATCGGTCAGGTATTTCTGAAAATCTTTCGACGAACCCGGCGCGCCATGCACAAAAACGACTAGCGGCAGCTCCGCTTTCGGGCTGGCGTTTGTCTCGATGAACCGCACCGCACGATCTTCGAGCGAGAGATAGTGAATACTGACCTCCCGGTCTTTTTTATCAAAATACGCGGTCGTGCTGATGTCCGTCTCCCGAAACGTCATGCAACCGGTGAACGTCAGCGAGGCGACCAGAAATAAAGAGACCAGAATGCCAGCGATGCGCATGATGATAGCCATGTTAAAGATAAGTTGTTCAATATATTGGAATGGCTTTGGGTGCAAAAAGTTCAGCCCGGAGCTGATTTTCGGACACGCGCACCGGGCGCTATTCGATCACCGGCTCCATTCGGAAATCCAGATTGGCCAGTCCGCTCGCGTCAAAATGCTCGATTTTAAACTTGTGCTTACCGTTCAGTTCTACCTCAATGTCGTCAACAATGGATTCATGCACATCCCAGCGATCGACGAGCAATTTTCCATCCAAAAAGAGTTTCACACCATCATCACTGGTCAGAATAATGCGGTACTTGCCTTCCGGTATGTTGATTTTGGTCTCCGCGAAAGTCGCAAATTTATCCGCCGGTACATCCTCGTGGGGAGCGCGCCACCAGACGTACTTCAAGCCCTTTGACTTTTCGCGGTGCAGCGGTTTTTGCTGTTGCAAATGCTTGAAAGCCTTGTAATTGCTCACCGGATCGGTCGCTTCATCGTAAGCGTACCACTTTACTTTCCAATCGAATTCTTTTTCATAGCGCGAGAAACGCACATTTATTGCTTCGCCTGCGGGAATAATTTCACCCAATTGATTGGTAAAAAGCGGACCGGTATAGGTCATGTCCAGTTGAATCAAATCTTCGCCTTTTACACGTTTGCCGAAAACTTTTCCATCTTCGATTTTCAAATCCAGCTCCAGCCCTTGCACCGTTTTCACCCGCCAATCGCCCGCCGGACCCAGCAGCGCGAAGGTGTAGCGATCATCCTCGATGCTTTCCAGCCAGAGTTCCGGATATTCGTAATTGTACGGTCCCCACTCGTTGATGCGCATGTGCTGCCTGCCGATGCGGCGATCCGGGCGCGACCAGACGGCGTTGCCGTCGCGTAGAGGCTCGGGCAGTTCCACGTTGATATTAGCAAGCATTTCGGGAACATCGGAGGGAACGTCGTTCTGATCAAAATTCGTTGCCACTTGCGTTCGATTAAATGCACGGAATATCTCTGCATCCTGCCAGTCATTACCCTGGTAAATGTCGTTTTTCACGAAAGTGACCGCTTCGTTTGGCGATTTGGCGACCAGCAATTTTTCAAACGCATGGAAAGCATTGTCGTCATTGATCGCAATTTTTTTACTGCCGGAAATTTCCAGCGGCACGGTATTTTGGTGAAAAATATTGCGCCCGATGTCGTAATCGCGGCTCGTCACGTCGCGCTTTTCGGCGTAGCCCCAGCCCACCGGTTGCATAGGGCGCTGCCAAAGCTGAACGCCGATGTTATTGTGAATGAACACGTTATCACGGATGACATTCTCCTGTCCGTGCTCCACCGCAATGCCGTAGTCGTTGTCTTTGATAAAATTATTGAACATCCAGGTTTTCCAACTGTAGCCGCCCCAAATGCCATAGCGACAGCCTACCAGCCGATTGCTGACGATGATGTTGCTGCTGAAAGTGACCTCGATGCCGTTGGTTGGTGCGTAGGAAAAATCGTTTTTGTACAAAAAATTGCCATTGCAGCCGCCCTCGCCGCTGTCCATGGTCTCGTTGCCTGCCCAGAGGAAAAAGCCATCGCCGGAATGCGTGGCAGTATTGTAGGCGAAAATATTGTCGTTGCTCTGCTCATAGACAAGTATGCCCGCCGAGTCCTGCCCGCGATTGTAAAAGCCCTCGCTGTGCCCGCGAATGTTGAAATTCAGATCATTATGCATAATTCGGTTGCGGCTGGAGCGGTACATACCGATGCCCAGGCCCGAATTGAAGCGGAAAGTATTATTGTAAAACAAGCCATCGTTGCAGTTGGTCATCAGCAGCGCATTTTGATTCTGGGTGATGTGCACATTTTTCACCAATGCCCGGTCGCAGTTTTTCAGATAAACGCCCGCGCCGTAACGGAACCACTCGTCCGATTCGTTATTGTGATAGCTCAGCCAGTCCTGAAAATTTTCCCGCTCGCGGATGCTGTACAGGCGCATGCGGTAATTGTAGCTGAAATCGCTGTTGATAATCTGCATATCTTCCACATTTTCAGCGAGTAATGCAATTTTAAAGCCCCGCGCGTTCAGGTTTTTGATCGTAATATTTTTGCCGTTTTTCACCAGAATGCCCAGCCCAGCAAATTCATCCGGCATTTGCCCGGCTTGCCTGCCGTTGAGCGTGGCGTTGTTGAAATCAATCGTGATATTTTCGCCGGAAATGGTGATGACGGGCGACTCAAGATCGCTGGAGTACAACTGATATTCGCCAGGCTGAATCGTCGCAGAAGTAGTGATCATCATGCCTTGTTGCAGTGTTGTCTGGCTTTGCGCCAAAGGCAAAATCAGTGTAAAACCAACGAGAAATGGCAACCATTTTTTAAACATATTGCGGCGATTTTGTTTTGTAAAAATTGAAATGTGCTGATTTAAAGATAGTCCAAAAAAATTGAAAAAGCCGTGGATTTGCGACTCGAAATTGAAATAACAAAAGAAGATTTGGAAGTGATTCTTGGCGAGAAGAAATCGGGGGAGGTGGAAACTTTCTGCCCTAACTGCCGCGCCATGCGCCGGATGCAGGCAGAGGCGTATTGGCTCAATCACATCGGCGATGTCTCGCTGGAGGGGCGCTGCTCCCTTTGCCACCGGGCGCTCACGCACTATCTGGATACCGGTATCGAGTCAGACAGTTATGACAAAGCGATGGCCATCCGCGAGCTGAAAATGCAGGTTTTGAACGACTACAATGCCCGTCCGTACAAGCCGCAGCAGTATTGAAAAATGAAAGACCACGTCGAAATCAACGTACGCTGTGTTTATGTCTCAGGCAAGTTACAGCTATTCAAACATCTCCGCCAGGGCCTGCTCCAATTGCGCGCCCCGAAGGTTGCGGGCAATGATTTTACCTTCGGCATCGACCAAAATAGTATGCGGAATAGCGCGCACATTGTACTGCTTTGCCACGGCGTTGCTCCAGTATTTCAGGTCGCTCACGTGCTTCCAGGTCAGTCCATCCTGCTTGATCGCCTGTAGCCAGCGGTCGCGGTCGCGGTCGAGGCTGATACCCAGAATTTCGAAGCCTTTGTCTTTATATTTTTCGTAAACTTTCACCACGTTGGGGTTTTCGCGGCGGCAGGGGCCGCACCAGCTTGCCCAGAAGTCGAGCAAGACTACTTTTCCACGCAAGTCGCTGAGGCTCAAACTTTCACCTTCTGGTGTTTGTTGTGTGAAATCCGGTGCTTCACCGCCTATTTGCAGGTCTTTTACGCTCTGTACGTGTGCGTGCAATTCAAATGTTGCCTCGGGCAATTCGTCCCGATATTCCTGAATAAACTGCTCGGCGTAATAAGCATAACTACCGTGATTTTTTTGCCGCAGCATCGTCACCACACCACTGAGCGCCATCAGATGGGCGCCGGATCCCCGGGGGATCCGATTCAGGGTTCTGTCCATGTACCGGGCGAATGCCGTATGCGTCAGCCCTACGCTGGCCAGGGTATTGGCAAAGTTGCGGAAAGACTCATACACCCAGGGCGAGTTGTCGTAGGCTTCATTCTGAAAATCGACAAATTGGTAAAACTCCCGGGCGAAATAATCCACCTCATTCAAGTACTTGTCCTTGTTCTCTGCCAGTTCGTAAGACAAATACGTATCCATTGCTGCAATCTTGCCGAGAAAAGGAGCGTGCGTATTGAGTGAATCGAGCAACGCAACTTTAGCCGCATCAATGGTTCGCAGCGCCTCCAGATGCTGTGCCAGTTCTTCTTCTCCCTCGGCCCGCTGCTCGAAGAAACGAACTTTGCGCATCAGGTTATTCGTTTCGACTTTGAATGCCGTAAGCTGCGCTTTGACGTCGTTGTACCCCTGATTGACCGGAGAATCCAGAATAGTAAGGTTTTTAAAATCGGAGCAGGTACCCTGCAGCTTTACTTCCGGTTCGGTACCCAGCAGGACATACTGCATGTTTCGTCCGTCGCCCATGTAGTAAAATTGCGGAAAATCGTTGCGAGGCACGCTGAATGTATAAGTTTGTTCATCCGTCGCTTCGCCAATCTGAAGCTTTACAAACTGCGCCCCGTTGAAGCGGTAAAGCCCCGGCGCTTGGGCACAGGCGGTCATCTCGCAGGTTAAGGTTACGTTTTTTTGTTCTTGTGCAAACCCTTGCGCCGCACTCAGCAGCCAGATCAAGCACCACGTGAAAATTTTCATATTCCAGGAATTTTATGCCAAAAATAACCCGATTATTCTGGAAAAACAATGGGGTAAAATGTGTTAACGACATATTAACGTCTGCTCGTGGTTATTTTTGCGGCTTTTGTCTAAGGTTTTGGCGATTTTACAACTTTTGAGTATTTTAAGCAGTTGAATGTAAAAACATCCACCGATAGAATTTGCCACCGTATAAAGGCGTTCTATCCATCGAAAACTATATGATTATGCAACATCGGGAATACCGTTTCGATAACAATAAAAATCCGTTCAATTCCATTGTCGGCATCGTCGTGATGGTGCTGGCGCTCCTGGCGCTTTTTTTCGTCGCCCGTTTCATTATACGCATTTTGTACTTTATTGCGCCGCTTATTCTGATTGCTGCCGCCATCATTGATTACAAAGTGATCGTCGGCTACGTAAAATGGTTGATTTCACTGACCAGGCGCAACACTCTGGTGGGCATTGGCGCCATCGCGTTGTCGGCGCTGTTCTATCCGTTTGTTGGCATTTTCCTGCTGGGAAAAGCGCTGCTCAAACGCCGCATCAAACAGGCAGAACAAATGCAACAGCACACGCGCGAGGGGGAATATATCGAGTTTGAAGACCTCTCGGACGAAACGCTGGAACTGCCCCGCATGGAAAAAAGAGACCCCGAACGCAAGGAGAAAAGAGAGGATCGCTACGACCAGTTTTTTGAATAAATTACTTCATTGACAACGGAACATTGAGCATTTTCTGGATTTATACCGCGCTCTCCTTTTTTTTGGCGCTCAGCTATGCTTACATCATCACCAGAGCACTGCAAAGCTGGCGTGAACTGCCCATTTGGAATGTGCCGCAGGATTTTCTTCCGACTACCAGCATTTCGGTGGTCATTCCCGCAAGAAATGAAGCCCGCAATATCACGCTTTGTTTGCATTCTGTTTTGCAACAAAATTATCCACAAATTTTACTGGAAATTGTGGTCATTGACGATCATTCTACGGACGATACGGCGGCGCTTGTCGCAAATTTGCAAGCAGATTTCTCCAACATTCGATTGTTAAAACTAGCAGATTTTGTCCCGGATAAACCGCTCAACTCCTACAAAAAGAAAGCAATTGCCATTGGAGTTGCAGAGGCAAAAAATGAACTCATCGTTACGACCGATGCGGATTGCACCGCGCAACTCAACTGGCTCCAACTTATCGCTTCACTTTACCAGGAAAAGCAGGCAAAACTGATCGCCGCGCCGGTCAATTTTCATCGCGAGCGCAACCTGCTCGAGCGCTTTCAGTCGCTCGACTACGCCGGCACCATGGTGCTCACCGGCGCAGGCATTCACGGGCGCACCATGCGGCTGAGCAATGGCGCAAATCTGGCGTATCCGAAATCGGTTTTTGCCGAATTGGCAGGCTTCGACGGCAACGATCACCTGGCTTCGGGCGATGATATGTTTTTTGCGCAGAAAGTGGCAAACCGCTATCCCGATGGCGTTCATTTTCTGAAGCATCCGGGTGCAACGGTCTTCACCGAGGCAAAGCCGACCTGGCGCGCTTTTCTGCAGCAGCGCCTCCGTTGGGCTACCAAATCCGGCGCTTATCGCGAATGGCAAATTACGCTGGTGCTGGCGCTGGTATTTTTTTTCTGTAGCAACATCCTGTTGAGTTTCCTGCTTATGCCTTTTGTTGGCGTGGCGATGTTCTGGCTTTTTATATTGCAATTTGCCATCAAAAACTTTTTCGACTTTCAGTTGCTGCAAACGGCTTGCCGCTTTTTTAATCGGCCGGACCTGCTGCGCAGTTTCTTTCCGGCGCAAATTTTGCACACGCTCTACATTGCGGTG
>CAZFBU010000046.1:0-8910 GCA_964517175.1 uncultured Saprospiraceae bacterium | reverse complement strand
TTTTCAACAAATTACGGTTTGGCTACTTTCGGAATGCTGATTGCCGGCAGCGCTTTTTCCCGATACATCTTGTTGAACTTTTCTACGTCACCTTCCACGATTTCCGTCATAGTGGACTGGTGCTCTTTCCATTCCTCCATTAAATCCTGAACGCGCACTTTCGTACCCCCGGTCACGCGCGGATCGTGCTGATCGGTGCGATTGCGCAGGTTCATCAATTCAGCGCTCAGCTTATTCGGGAAGTTGATTACATCCTGGAAAATCTTCTGCTTCGGCTGAATGAGTTCTTCCTCCCAGGCGGTAATTTTCTTGATGATCTCGTTGCTCAGCGTCACCAGTTCATCGGCACCGTCCATGTCGTTCAACGAAGCACTCAAAGTGGATATCTGCTTTTTCACGTCGCGCATTTCGCTAACAGCGGTATGAATCTCGGCAACAGAGCGATCAATTTGCGCCAGCACTTGCTGCTGCGCATCGTAGTCAGCTTGCGTGATGTGCGTCAGACGCGGATCCTTCAACACTGGCGCCGGTTGCTCTACGGTTTTTTCCGGTGTGATAAAACGGATTTTAAAATCGCTCGGTCCGATGCGGCTACCTGCATAGCTGCCCGTGACGAAGACACCCTCCACGCCGGGGCTTGTTTCGCGGCGCAAGTCCCATACGAAACGATTTACCCCCTTTTTCGCATCGAATGTCGGATCAGCAGACGGTCCGCCTGTCCAGCTTTTGAAGTTTTTGTCCTTCATATTGCTGTATGTGCGCACAATGTTGTCATTTTTGTCAATGATTTGCATGGTAAGTTCGGCCTCTGTCATATCTTTCGGCAAATAATAATAGAACATCACCCCGTTTGGCGGATTTTCACCGACGGCACGGCTGCCTCTGCCCCAGCCACCACCACCGGAAACCAGAAAAGTTTCTTTCGGTGCGAAAGCGACCACTTCATTGCCCAGTTTGCCCATGCTCTGCTGTATGGGTCCGAGATCGTCCAGTATCCAGAAGGCGCGGCCAATGGTAGCGGCTACCAGATCATTATTTCTGATCGTCAAATCCGCAATTGGTGCCGTTGGCAGGTTCAACTGAAATGGCTGCCAAAGCTGACCATTGTTGAATGAAATGTACAATCCCCGCTCGGTACCGGCGTACAGCAGTCCCGGTTTTTCGAGGTCTTCGCGTACCACCCGGGCAAAGGACTTGGCGTCAATGCCATTGGTAATTTTCGTCCAGCTTTTACCCCAGTCTTTGGTATAATAAATCATCGGGGTAGGATCATCAAACTTATACTTCGTAGCCACTACGTAGGCTGCTGCCGGATTGTGCGGAGACACCTCGATGGCGTTAATCAGCGCTTCGCCGATGCCCGGAGGGGTTACGTTGGTCCAGTTTTTGCCTTCATCGCGTGTGAGGTGCACAAGCCCGTCGTCACTGCCTGCCCACAGCACCCCTGCCTGATGCGGCGAAGCGATGAGGTAAGAAATGGTGTTGTAAATCTCACCACCGGCACCTTCGCTGGTGTATGGCCCACCGCCTTGTCCTTGTTTTTCCTGCTCATTGCGGGTCAGGTCGGGGCTTATTTCCGTCCAGGAAAGTCCACCGTCTTCCGTGCGCAGTACTTTATTACCGGCATGATAGATAACACTCGGGTTCTGCGGCTGCGCCACGATTGGCGCGTTCCAGTTGAATCGGTATTTTTGCGCTACCGGATCGGTACCCAGACCAATGCGCGGATACGCCATAATGTCTTTGGTTTCCTTGGTCGTGTGATTTATTACCTCAATATAGCCCTGGTAGCAACCGCCATATACCAGTTCCGGGTTGTTGGGGTCGAATGCCAGGAAGGCGCTTTCACAACCGGCAGAAGACTCCCAGTTGCTCTCCGTGATGCCACCACCAAATGAGCGACTGGCAATTTTTACGGAAGAGTTGTCCTGCTGTCCGGCATATACATTGTAAGGAAACTGGTTGTCGGTGATAACACGATAAAATTGTGCCGTCGGCTGGTTGTTGAGGGTGGACCAGTTCTGTCCGCCGTTGTAGGTAATTTCAGAACCGCCATCATCTGATAAAATCATATTTTGGTTATCGTCCGGATTTATCCATAGATTGTGCGTGTCGCCATGTCCGACGCTAATTTGCGAATACGTTCGCCCGCCATCCGTCGATTTCATCATACCGGCATTGAGCACATACACCGTTTCCGGATCAGTCGGGTCGGGGAATATTTCGATGTAATACCAGGCACGGGTAATCGTTCTGCGGTCGCTGCCCACCTGTCGCCAGGTTTCGCCGCCATTGTCGGAGCGATAGACGCCGCCTTTGGTATTTTCCGCTTCGATATTGGCATATACGACGTTGGGGTTCGCGCGGGAAACCGCTACGGCCGTTTTACCCATCTCCGCCGGCAGTCCGTCGGTCATTTTCGTCCAGGTTTCGCCCATGTCGGTAGATTTATACAATGCAGAACCCTCCCCACCGCTTACTGCTTTCCAGGGCAGGCGGATGTGATCCCAGGTAGAAGCATACAAAATGCGCGGGTTGTTCATATCCATACTCACTTCACTGGCGCCGGTATTTTCATTGACAAACAGGACGTTTTGCCAGGTTTTGCCGCCGTCAGTACTTTTATATACGCCACGTTCCTTGCTCTTGCCGTGCACGGGTCCCTGCACTGCCACGAAAACAATATCCGGATTTTTCGGATGAATCTGAATGCGTGCAATGTGTCGCGACTCCGGCAAGCCAATGTGCGTCCAGGTTTTGCCGGCATCTACGGATTTGTACACGCCGTCGCCTGGCGAAGTCATCACACCACGAACGGCGTGCTCGCCCATGCCTACGTAAATGACGTTCGGGTCGAATTCTGATACGGCAATAGCGCCGACCGATCCGGTCTTGAAGTAGCCATCGGAGATGTTCGTCCAGCTTTCTCCGCCGTTTTCCGTTTTCCAGACACCACCGCCGGTGCTGCCCATGTAGTATAAGTTTGGATTACCCACAACGCCCGTAGCGGCCACGCTTCGTCCGCCCCGGAAAGGACCTATATTGCGCCACTTCATGCCGTGAAACTGCTCGGAGAGCTTATCCGGTGGCGATTTGGCGTCGTCCTGTTGGGCGAATGCCGGGGAGAAGAATAGGGTCAGAGCGATGAGTACAATGCTCCAGGTGTTAGCAAATTTAAGTTTCATGTTGCAAAATTTTTTACAATTAGACATCAATTCAAAAGATAGTTTTCCAAAAATGCTGCACATTCCTGAATTTAATAGCATTTTTAAAAAAAATGTCGGATCGGAAGCCCACCTTATCAAATGTCTTTCATGCTAAAGCTGGAAAAGCCCCCACCCCAGGAATGCGCCCCCCAGAATTACCCAAAAGCTGCTCAGCTTTGGAAAGTAAAATACGACAAAAACGCCCGCCAAGCCAATGATTACCTGCCGCCAATCGCCAATGAGGTTGTAGCTGAATTGCAAACAAACCGCCAGCATGACTGCTACTGCGCCAATATTCACACCATCGAGGAAGTGAGCGAGGAATTTGCTTTGCCGCATGCGGGGCACTAGTGGATTGAGCACCCAGACGAAGAGAAAAGAGGGCAAAAAAATGCCCATGGTGGCAACAACGGCTCCACTCCAACCGTGTATCTGGTAGCCGATGAAGGTGGCAGTGGTCAGCACCGGTCCCGGTGTAAATTGCCCGATAGCAATAGCATCCAGCAATTCGGATTGTGTGAGCCAGCCCAATTTACGAACGAGTTCATCCTCGAGGTAGGCAATCAGCACATAGCCACTGCCAAACAACACCGCACCGATCTTGAGGAAAACGAAAAACAGCCTGTTCAGGCTGATGTCGCTTTGCACGGCGGTATTCGCCTGCCAGAGCAAAACCGGAAGAAAGCCTGTCGCTCTTGCAAATAATTGCTTGCCGCCAAACCATAGTAATGCCAAACCGCCCCCTGCCAGTACCATCCATATTTCGCCAGCCCCGAGCAGAGAAGCGACCAGCAGCGTTGTGCCGATGAGTCCCAATTGCCAGCTTTTGAGGGCTTTTTGTCCAAGTTTGTAAACCGCTTGCAGAATAATAGCGACCACCGCGGCCTGGATACCGATCAGAAAAGGCTCGACGGCAGGTACGGAACCATAAGCGACGTACAAGTAAGCAAAAACAAGCGTGATAACCGCCGCAGGCAAAATGAAGCAAATGCCGGCTACAAATAGTCCGGCTACACCTCCGCGCTCGTAGCCGATGTGCATCGTCATTTCCGTAGAGTTAGGACCCGGGATGAGGTTCGTAGCGCCTACGAGATCCAGAAAATGCTCGCGGCTGAGCCATTGGCGTTTAGTGACGATCTCCTGCTCCATCATACCGATATGAGCCGCAGGGCCGCCAAACGCCGTGACCCCGAGCTTGAGAAAAAGGGCAGCAAGTCTGAATAGTTCGAGTTTCATCAGGTATCTCAAGTTTTAGATGGTTAACCATTAGCCAGACATCGATTGACCAGCATGACAGCACAAAGGGTGGTCAGATAATTCCGGCTGCTCGCACCAGTGGCTCAAGTCATAAATTATTGACAATCAGCTAAGCTGCAATGATCGCATGGACAAAGCGAGATAACTACTGTCAAATAATTTGGACTGGTCGCACTAGCTAAATTGTTCAAATTTATGAGATTGCTCCCAGTCCCAGGCCGTGCGCATGATGTCATTGATGTCGTATTGTGCCTGCCAGTTCAGGGTTTGCCTGGCTTTATCGTTATTGGCATAGATCGCGGCCACATCGCCGGGACGGCGCGGTGCAATGCTGTAATGGAGCTTTTGTCCGGTCACGCGCTCAAAGGCTTGAATGGCTTCCAGCACGGTAACGCCTTCGCCAATGCCCAGGTTGAATGTCTCCACTTTTGCACTATTTTGTTGATTCAAAAGATGTTGCATCGCCAGCGTATGCGCATGCGCCAAATCCATAATGTGAATGTAATCGCGCACGCAGGAGCCGTCGCGCGTGTCATAGTCGTTGCCAAACACCTTCATCGCCGGGCGTTTGCCAACGGCCACTTCCATGATGATGGGAATGAGGTGGGTGGACGGGTGCAGTGGGTCTTCGCCAATGCGGGCGCTCGCGTGCGAACCGGCAGGGTTGAAATAGCGCAAAATGATGCTTTGCAAACCGGCGCTATTGCCCACGACATCCTGGATAATGTGCTCGCCCATTTGCTTCGTGCGGGCATAAGGCGATTCGGCTTCCCCCATCGGCGTATCCTCGGTAACGGGCAAATCATCGGGATTGCCATAAACCGAGCAGGACGAAGAAAAAATGAGATTCGGGACATCGTACATCTGCATGCAATCCAGTATATTCAACAGGCTGTACAGATTGTTGCGGTAGTAGCGGATTGGCTGCTCCACCGATTCGCCCACCAGGGCAAAAGCGGCAAAATGAATAACGCCCGCCAAATCTGGGTTTTCAGCAAAAACCCGGCGCGTCGCTTCCAGATCGCAAAGGTTGATGTCGTAGTTTTTGACCGGCTTGCCGATGATCGCCTGGACGCCCTGGAGCGCTTGTGGCTTGGCATTGGAAAAATTGTCGATGGAAATAACGTCGAAGCCATTTGCTACTAAATCCACAATGGTATGACTACCAATGTAGCCGCCGCCGCCGGTCACGAGTATTTTTTTCATATTGTTGGATGCTGGTTATGGGTTGTTGCCTGCAAAGATATTTGAAAAATTGGCTTATGGAAATATTATTCGCAGTTGATTGGGATGGAACTAGCGCCCGGGGCTGTCTTATCTGTAAACACATTTTCCATATCTTGCAAAATAAAAAACAGATGATGAAAAACACAACGCTATTCTTTTTGCTTTTGTTAAGCTTTTCGCTACAGGCACAACTGCCGCACGTACTCTCCCTGCGCGAGCAGGCTGAGGTGGAAGACCGCCTTTTTGAAGAGCGTTTCAAGACGATATTGCCCGGACTGATGCGTGCGGAAGGCATCGACATGTGGCTGCTGATTTGCCGGGAATACAACGAAGATACCGTGCTGGAACGAATGCTGCCCTCTACCTGGCTGTCGGCGCGACGCACCACGATGCTGGTCATTTATGACAATGGCGAAGAACTGGAGGGGTTGTCCGTAGCGCGTTATGCCGCGGGCGATATTTTCCAGAGCGCCTGGAACCCTACGCGTCAGCCCGACCAGTGGGCGCGCCTCAAAGAGATCATCGAGGAACGGAATCCGAAAAAAATCGCCATCAACAAAGCCGAGCATTATGGTCACGCCGACGGACTTTCGGCTCATCACTACGATATGCTGATGAAATACCTGGATGATGATTACAAAAATCGCATCGTTTCGGCGGAAAACCTTATCGTACGCTGGCTGGAAACGCGCACCGAAGCAGAAATGGTGCTCTTCGAGCAAGCCATGCGCATTACCCACGCCATCATTGCCGAAGCTTTTTCGGAGGAAGTCATTCAACCCGGTGTAACGACCACCGAAGATGTAGTGTGGTGGCTACGCCAACGAGCCGGAGAACTGGGGCTGAAGACCTGGTTTCACCCTTCGGTGGATGTGCAGCGCCCCTCGGGCAGCAGCCAGTCCACGTTCGCATCCCGCCCGGGCGAAAGCGTGATTATGCCCGGCGACTTGCTGCATTGCGATTTTGGCATTACCTACCTGACCATGAATACCGACTGCCAGGAAAATGCTTACATTCTTCGTCCCGGCGAGACCGAAGCGCCAAAACACCTGCAGGCGGCACACCGCGATGCCCTGCGCCTGATGGATATTCTTACCAATGAATTCAAAACCGGAAGAACGGGCAATGCCATCCTGGCGGATGCGCTCTCGAAAGCCAAAGCCGAAGGACTGTACCCGACCATTTATACCCACCCCATCGGGATGCACGGACATGCCGCCGGTGTAACCATCGGTATGTGGGACGCCCAGGAGGGCGTGCCTTTCACCGGCGATGCGCTGATGTATCCAAACACGGCATACTCCATTGAATTGAATGCCCGGATTTATGAGGAAACCTGGAATTTTCTGATGAAAATGGAAGAGAACGCATTTTTCGATGGCGAAACCGTACGCTACATCGACAGCCGCCAGGAGGAGTTGTTCCTCATCCCGCGCCCGGTGCCGCATTTGAAAGATACGCGAATGCCAGTGAGGGGGGAGTAGCAGGGCATGGTTTCCCGGAGCTTTTTGAAGAGCTTCGGGAACCAACCTACAAATTACTCCCGGAAGATGCCTTCCCCCTCGCCTTCTCTGCCTTTGCATTCGCCTTTTGAGCCTGGCGCTCGAGGCGGGCGGCGCGCTTTTCGGCTTGGATGGCTTCGGCACGGGCGCGGGCGGCGCGTTCGCGTTTTTCGGCGGCTTTGCGCTCTTTTTTGGTAGCTTTCACTTCCTTTTTCGCGTCTTTATGCAGAAAATTCAAGGTTTTTCGCTCGTTCTTTACTTCCGTTTCCGATGGGTTTTCTTTTTTGAAAATTGACTTCAAACCACTCTTTTCCTCCCGGACCGACTCTTTCGATTCATTTCGCCTGGATTGGGCTTGCGCTTGCTGCGGAAGTCCTGCCAACAGCAAACAAGTGAAAATTCCAAAAGTGAAAATCATTTTTCCAATACGCATCGCTTTGTTTTTGTTGATTCGCTTTCGTAAACGTAATCCGGGTGCTTTTTCATATCTCCAGTCAACTTGAATTTCAGCAACAAAATAAAATTTGCAATTCTCATCAAATTCGCGCAAGTGGCAGAACTTTTTTTCACTCTCTGATTGTTACGAGGTCATCACTCGATTCTCAAATGAAAATGTAATCTGTTATGTTACATCGCACCCTTAAACTGTACCGCGATTCCTTCAGCGGCTTGTCCCGCGACATCTGGTTGCTGGCGTTGGTCACGTTCATCAACCGCAGCGGTACGATGGTCATTCCATTTATGACGGTTTACCTGACGGCGAGCCTCGATTTTACACTTCAGCAGGCGGGCTGGGTCATGGCGTGTTTTGGTGCCGGCTCGGTGCTGGGCAATTTCCTCGGCGGCAAACTGACGGACAAATTCGGCTACTATTGGATTCAGTTTTGGGCGCTGTTCCTCAGCGGCGCTATGTTTTTAGTACTCGCAGAAATGGAAACCATTACCGAAGTGGGGGTGACCGTTTTTGTGTTGAGTACCATCGCCGAGACTTTCCGCCCGGCCAACCACGCCTCCATTGCCGTTTACAGCAAGCCCGCGAACCGAACGCGCTCGCTTTCGCTGATACGCCTGGCGATCAACCTCGGCTTTTCCATCGGACCGGCAGTGGGCGGCGCACTCGCCGTCTGGTACGGCTTCAAATGGCTGTTCTGGGCGGATGGTATCACCTGCATGTCGGCAGCGATTTTTCTGCGTTTGGCGTTGCAGCAAAAAAGCGAACCCGTTGAACCACCGTCTGTTACCGCAGAAGGAACCGCTCCGATTCCGGTAAAACAGTCCGCTTATCGCGACCGCCCGTTTCTTGTTTTTTCTCTGTTGACCATGCTCGGTTCGATGGTGTTTATGCAATTGTTTTCCACCATTCCGGTATTTTTCAAGCAAGAACTCGGCATGAATGAGGGGATGATCGGCGCGATGATGGCAATTAATGGCTTGATTATCGCCATTATAGAAATGCCCTTGATTTATATCATCGAAGCGCGGATGCGTAGCAAGCTGCGTGTGATAGCCTGGGGAATGATCCTGATTGGGCTATCGTTTTTCGCACTGGAAATGTCGGCGCTTTGGGCAGGCATTGCCGTGGTTTTTATTGTAATCATCACCTTCGGAGAAATCCTCTGGATGCCCTTTGCCAGCGTGTTCGCGCTCGAACGCTCCACGCCGACTACGCGGGGCGAATACATGGGGCTGTATTCCGGCACCTGGGCGCTGGGGCACAT
>CAZFBU010000045.1:16829-27014 GCA_964517175.1 uncultured Saprospiraceae bacterium | reverse complement strand
GAATGGCTTTGCGACATTGGTGTTATTTTTATTATCTGCCTATTAGTCGCCCAAATGGTAAAATCCTGACACTTTCAACCGGTAATTTTTTATAAAATGCCGTTTTATATGTATAAATTCTTACTTATCAGATAATTCTAAGCTTTTTGACCAGCAAAAGACGCTACAAAGCCGTTATTGATAATAAAAGCTTCGCTATGGAAAATGATAAAAATGTGAAAAGAGCGCTCGTCATATCCGGGGGTGGTAGCAAGGACGCATTCGCGGGAGGTATTGCCAAACACCTGTTGCAAGAGCATGATTATCAGATTTTTGTAGGTGCTTCGACGGGGAGCCTGCTCATTCCGTTGCTGGCGTTGGGTGAGGTAGAACGGTTAGAAGCGGTATTTACCAATATCCGGCAACGCGATATTTTCAACATCTGTCCGTTTACCCTGAAATGGCAACATGGCGAATATACTTACCGCATTAATCACTTCAACACCGTGCGGATGTTCCTGCGGGGCAAGCATACCTTTGGCGAAAGCAAAAATCTGCGGCGACTTATTCACCGCACTTTTGTCACCGGATAGAACAGCCGACGCACTAAAAAAGCACCCGCGCCATTTGCTCGTTCTTTCAGCGTTCTTTTAGCTTCTGAAGAATTTTGGCTTCCAGATCATCGCTTTGGCGAGGCGGCATTGCATCGGATTCCTTATTTTTACCTAAGTACTTATTTAGCAGTTGCTCAATGTAAAGGCTTTGTTTTTCATACCGACGACAAGCATCGCATAGCGCAGTGTGCATCCAAAGCTGTAATTTTTCCCTGAAAGTAAGTCCTGATGTATATTTTTTCTCCATCAGCGCCGTAGCCGCTTTGCACGATAATGTGAAAGGGATTTTCATTTGTTTGTGTTAATTTTGTATGACATTCACTGCCAGTGTAATAAAAGATCACTTCGCATCATTCAACCCCCAGCCATAGTTACCATTACCAATTTTTTTTAGCATAGTCAAAAAAAGTTGATGAATAATAAATCTTGTTTCAAGCTGGCAATTACGTCCGCTCAAGAAGCCCGAAACCACAGTTTTTCCAGGCAATCCCGGAGTTGTAATTTTGCGCGATGCAACAACTGCCAGTAATTAGTCGTAGAAATGCCCAATTCCTGACAAATTTCTTCTGCTTTTTTTTCTGCCAAAAATTTCAGGCGGATGCAGGCATTCATTGTTACAGAAAGTTTGTCCATACAGCCTTCCAAAACGAGAACAAAAGCATGATTATCCATCAATTCTTCCTGTTCGCCCCAGGGCTGTGGGCGGTTGTCTTTTTTCCATCGGTCGTTGGCGCCGAAAAAGCTTGCCAAATCTTCGGGTGCTAAGATCAGGGTAGGTGCCTGCCGCAAGGTTTTGCGGTAATGATCGGCAATTTTATTTTTCAGGATGCCAATCAGCCAGGTGCGGGGATGGCTTTTACCTTCAAATGTTTCTATTTTTTCGGCAGCAGCCAGAAAGGTATCCTGTACGAGGTCTTCGGCGAGCGTAACATCCGATACTTTTTGCCATGCAAAATGATACAAATCCTTTGCGTATAGCTCAACCCAACTTGCCAACTCTCGATTCAAAGTATCTTTCAACATATTGGCTGCTATCTTTGCTTTTCAAATTTTTCCTCCATTTCAATTGTAAAATAACGTAAAATCGAACATTTCATTCAAACTTAAAAGACGAAATCTACAAGCCTAATTTATGAATGATATCCTTTTTTCGTTAAGGGCATGTATAAATTTCGACATAGTCGTGCCTTTGGCGCATACTTTGGTCAGTCCCGAAGGGATCTCATGTACGACGTAAAGATATAAAGCAATTAGGCGACAAAAAGATATCGCGAGAACCCAAATCTGAGCATTTTCGACTTCAAAAACGAATTTTAAACACGCTCTAAAACCGAACCCACCAACCGGGGCGCAATCCCTGTATCAGCGTGTAACTCACCTTATGCACTTCCACGCCATCGGGATTGAACAGATGGATGTCGCCGCCCAGATTGGGCAACAGCACTTTCTTCAAAAAGACAATATTGGTAAAGCCAGGATTGATGGTCAGATCGTCAATACGCTCTGATTGACCCCGCCGGTTGCGAATTTCCCAGCCGGATAAGTCAACCGCCTGATCGGTGCCATTGAACAGCGCCAGCATTTCATTGTCCCGATCGGTTCCCTCCGGATTCACCATCGCCCCGACAATGTGAATCCCTGCGGTCAGATATTCCGTGGGCTTTTCTTTCTCTTTATCCGGTTGCGTTTCTAACGCGCGCTGCACTGCCTTGAAGGCATTGACTTTTCCATACCCAAACCACTCGGAATGCCCATTGGTATCGTAGGTTCCTTTGCGTTGCTTCATTACGGGATCAGCGCCATTATCAACGATTTTATCTGCCGTTTCCAGCAAAATCTGCCGCACCTGCAGGGCCGTCAACTCCGGATTTGCCGACCACACCAGCCCGGCTACCCCCGCCGCAATGGGGCAGGAAGCCGAAGTACCGCCGAATTCCCCCGTAAACCGCTGTCCGAAATTATCATTGTCCGATGTCCAGATACCCAGTCCCGGCTGCCGCACCTGCGGATCAATGGGATGGGCGTTGTTGCTGGGCGCACACAAATCAATTTGCTTGCCCCAGTTGCTGTAAGCCGCCTTTCGGTTTTGGCTGGTAGAAGCAGATATGGTGAGCACGTCCGGGCTGGCAGCGTGCCCGTTCAGGATAGCGCCCCGCGTTTCTTTCAGCCCCTGCGTAGGATGCCGCCACACGAAGCTATCTACGCCCGTTGCATAGACCGGCGCATTGTAATTGCCGGCGGCAAAAAAGATCAGACAGCCTTTGCCACGCGGGCCACCACTGATGCTCAGTTGATTCAGTTGCGTCTTCAAAAGGGAAGGAATGGGCGCATAAACCGGTACCGGGCCCCAGCTATTGGATATCACATCCGCGCGTTTTCCGGCGTACTCAAAAATTTCGTACAGCAAATTATCATCGGCGGTCAAGCCAAAACGAATCGGTAAAAAACTACAGCCCGGAGCGACACCTACAATCCCCGCTCCATTTTCCTCGCCAATAGCCAAACCGGCGCAAGGCGTGCCGTGAAAATCAAACCGCCCGGGCATAGGCGAATTATCGGAATCGACAAAATCTTTGGGAAAAACGACTTTATTCGGGCCGGACAAATCCGGGTGCGTGAGGTCAAAACCATCGTCAATCACCGCAATCACAATATCGCGGCTGCCCCGGGTGGTACGCCACGCGCCGGTAGCATTGATGTGCGCATCGGGACGCAGTTCTACGCCCTGCATACTCCGGAGGTGCCATTGCTTCTGAAAAAGCGAATCCTGCGGCATGTAAAAATGCTCGAAGCGATTCACCAGGTTGGGTTCGGCGTAGGCTACCTCCGGCCGGTCGTGCAGGTCTTCGCTCACTTTGACCGGGTTTTTGCCGGCTGATTTTGTTACCTGCAAAAGACAAACAGATGATTCCTGATGATCGAAATTCCGCACAAATCTCAACCCGTGCTGCTCCAGTATTTCCTCGATTTTTGAGTTGGAAATCCCTGGATTAAAAGCTACCACCAACTGGTCGGTAATGTAATAGCGCGTTGAGGCATCGCCCACCGGGTGGTACGCATGGTGGCAGATGCCGGGCGTCCGGGCGTCGGTACGAAAGCGTTGCATCACATCCTCCTGCTCACCTAGTGGGGTTTGCACTTTATAAACATGGTGAAAAACGTGCCGCACCTGCTGTACGGATTCCGCTTTTTGCAGGTTTTCCATCATGGTAAGATGGGGCACGATAGCCGTAAAGAATTCGGGTTCTTTTTCCAGTTCGATTGTTTCGCCGCCGCGAAAGAGGTAATTGTAGGAAGCCATGAAGCATGGAGTTCTGGTGATGGTTGATTGATATTCGTAAATTATTGGTTGCTAATTGTCAATCGTTATTTGATCAAAATCAAAAATAAAACAATCCGCAACGCTCTTACCCGCTAAGAACGTCAAATTTGAACAAAGGATGTGCCATTGATAAGAAAAATTTTGAATTTGTCGGCATTGGTATATTTTGATTGATACCTACACAATTTTCCGACACCATTGAGCGATTTTTAGAAAAGTGATTATGAAAAGGATACATTTGTTCGCTGCTCTTTTTGTGGGATTCGCCTGTTTGCATTGCTTTCCCGCCGAAGAGGAAACCACGATCGGCAACCAGTTTCAGGAAGATTTCGTTAGAATTGTCAATCAATATCGCACCGAGGGCTGTCGCTGTGGTTCGACGTATATGCCGCCGGTGGCGCCGATCACCTGGAACGATAAACTGGCAATTGCCGCGCAAAATCACGCCAACGACATGGAGCGAAACCGGCACTTCAGCCACACCGGGTCGAATGGCAGTAGCCTGTCGGATCGCATTGAAGCAGCGGGCTACCATTGGAGCGCCATCGCCGAGAATATTTCCTACGGATATTCCAACATAGAAGCTGCCGTGAGGGGTTGGATCAACAGTCGGGGGCATTGCAAAAACATGATGAATGCCAATTATACGGAAATGGGCGGCGCGCGTGCCGGCACTTATTGGGTGCAAACCTTTGGTCGATCGCGCTAAACAATTGAAAAGTCCATTATTTTGTTCCAGGTACAATTTCTTCTGCCTATATTGTTTGCCAAAACAAAATTAAAACACCGGAAACCATGAGTAAGCTCATCCAAGCGATTATTGATTTTTTCAAAAATCTGTTTTCATCCAACAATACAGACACCAATCTTAACACAAAAACGCAATCCCAGATGGATCAATCGAAACCCAAACAAAAGACGCTGTACGCGCTGATGGTCGCCATTGACCGCTACCAGCGCCCGGTGCCGCCGCTCAATGGCTGCGTCAACGACCGCGACGCCATGAAAGAATACCTCGAACGCCAGTTTGCCAGCCAGCAGGATGTCCAGCTGAATATCAAAACAATGACCGATACCGAAGCAACCAAACAAGGCATCATTGACGCTTTTTCGCATTTTGAAAAAGCAAAAAAGGACGATATCTGTCTGTTTTACTTCAGCGGGCACGGTTCGCAGGCGCCTTCGCCCCGCGAATTTTACCACCTCGACCCCGATGGCATGAACGAAACGCTGGTGTGCTACGACAGCCGAACCGGCGCTAAAGACCTGATGGACAAGGAAATTTCTTATCTCATCTGGCAGGCAACACACCAAAAGGAGCAGCATTTTATCGCCATTTTTGACTGCTGCAATTCGGGAACCATTACCCGCGATGCGACGATGACCGTTCGGCAAACCCGCGCTACCCCCTACCCTACCCGTTTTCAGGAATATTTCGGCTATCAGAATTACAAAATAGATCAGCAGCCAGGTGGCGCTTTTGCCAGTCCGCCGCGCGGGCGCTATGTGCAGCTATCTGCCTGCAAGGAGCAGGAAACGGCAAAAGAAACAAAGATTGACGGAAAAACACGCGGGATTTTCACCTACAACCTCGTGCAGGCGCTCGAACAATCCGGCGGCAATATTTCCTACGCCGAGTTGCAGCAAATTCTGCATATCCGCATCGGCAACAAGGTACGCGACCAGTTTCCGCAGCTCATCACCACCAACCCCGGCGATAAAAACCAGCGCTTCCTCGGCGGCGTTATTCCGCCAGCTGCGCAGACTTACCTCATCCAGTACAGCAAGGGCAAATGGCTGATGAATGCCGGTTCGGTGCAGGGCATTCCGGCACAGGGCGGCACGGTAGAACTGGAAGATGGTTCGCAGGTAACATTAACTAAAGTCATGCCCAACCAATCAGAAGTGGCGGGCATGGAAGGGCGCGATACGAACCAATCGTACAAAGCAGTGCCCCGGGCGCTGGATTTCCCGAAAATGAAAATTGCGTATGCCCCGAACGCCAGCAACGACGGCAAACGCGTGCTGAACAATATTGCTAAAAAGTATCCATCTGCTGTTTTTGAAATTGTAAAAGATGCGGAAGAAGCCGATTACTGGATTCGCTGCATGGATCGCACCTTCCGGCTCACACTGCCCGACGATGAGCGACCGGTATTCAGGCGGGTGGAGGACTACTCCGATGCCAGTGCGATGGCATTTCTCAGCCACGCAGAAAAGGTTGCCAATTGGCACAATCTGCTCCAGTTGTCCAATCCGAAAACCAGCATTAAAGATAAAGACATCGAAATCGAATTGTACCGCATCACCGAACCGGGCAATGAAGAAGATAACGCACCGGCGGAACGGGTGAACTGGCGCGAGCGAACCATCCTCCGCTACGAAAAAGGCGCTGAAGGCGAGTGGAAACCGCCCGCCATTCGCATGCGCGTGCGCAACAAGAGCAAACGACCGCTCTTTTTCAGCGCTATGAACATCATGGACAATTTCGAGATCAGCAATCGCTTCATGCCTTATCAGGAACTGCAACCGGGCGAAGATGCCTGGCTGCAGGATGTTTTTGAAGGCAATACCTATCTCACGATTCCACTATCCATTGACGACAGCTACCACTCCTGGGGCATTACCGAAGCAAAGGAATATTTCAAACTGCTCATCAGCACCGATCAGTATCTGAGAACCGACAACTACAATCAGGAAGGTCTGGAGCTTGATTTTAACCTGCAGGATCTGGCAACCAAGCGCGCCGGCAGAAAATCGGGCAGCACCCCGGAAGAGCCGGATTGGACGACGCGCGACATCGAACTGCTCGTGGTGCGCCCGATGGAACAGCGCTCGCTCCGAGCGGAGGAAACCATTGATGTCGTTGAAAACGTGAAAGTAACAGCGCCCCGGGGCTTGTCGGCAGCCATCGCATTGGGTACGCTGAGCGAAGCCGAGCGTTCGCTTTCCAGCTCGGAGCAGTACCCGGAACTGACTTTCACGCCGGCGGCCATGCGCAGCGGCGACATTTCCAGCCAACCCTACGAGTTTACCCCGGGCAATCACAACTCTCCGGGGCTGAGCGTGCTGGAATTGTACGAAGTGCAAGGGCGGGAAGCCGTAAATGCCGATAACCCACTCAAGGTGCGCGTGCCGGGTCAGGGAAGCAAAGATGAAATGGTAATTCCGATGGGATTTGATCCGCAGACCGGACTGTACTATCCGCTGGGATATGCCGATGAATCCGGGGAGATACGCATCGAGAGCTTGCCGGATGAAACCGAAACCGGTACGCGGAGCTTGTTCGGTTCGGTCAAAATTTTCTTCCAGAAAGTGGTATTCAACAAACTCGGTTTTGACTACAACTATCCGCAACTGGCCATTGCCAAATTCGATGAAACCGGCGAATCTTTTACGTATGATACCGATGTGAAAAATATCCGCGAAGCGGTTGCCAAAGCCGAAAACATTGCCCTGTTTATTCACGGAATTATCGGCGATACCACCGATATGCCGCAGATGCTGCACCGCATTCGAGCTTACAAGGGAGAAGATTCTTTCCAGAACCCTTACGATCTGGTGCTGACATTCGATTATGAAAACCTGAATACCGAAATTCAGCAAACGGCAAGAGGGCTGAAAAAACGACTGGCGGGCGTGGGGCTGGAAGCCAATCACGACAAGGATTTGACGATCATTGCCCACTCGATGGGTGGTTTGGTGTCGCGTTGGTTTATCGAAAAAGAAGGTGGCAATGCGGTGGTCAATCACCTGATACAGGTCGGTACGCCCAATGCCGGTTCGCCCTGGTCGGATGTGTATCAGCTTTCGACGGCCCTGCTCACCCAAGCGGTGAATGGCGCGGCATTCCTGCAACCTTACATTCTAACCTTGAACTTGCTGGGCAAATTTGCCGGAAAAATGTTCAAAACACTCCAGCAAATGGACCCGGACGATTCGCCATTCCTCCAGGAACTCAACGACGGCACCGATCCGGGCATCCCCTACACCATCGTCGCCGGCAACACGAAGCTATATCCGTTGCCTGCCGATCTGGCGGAGGCGCACAAAAATATCCTTCGCCGAGTGCTCGAACGCTTCCGCCACGGCTCCGGTTACTATGGAATTCTCGATGACTTTTTATTCAAAGAGCCAAACGACATTGCCGTTTCGGTGAATAGCATTTACGGCATTCCAAACATGGATCGCTGGCAAACGCCGCCCCGGCAAATCAGCACGGGCTGCGATCACATCAGCTACTTCGCCCATCCCATCGGGCTGGAAGCATTGGAGCAGGCAGTATTGCGATCATAAAATACGACGGCGGCAGGCATCTGACCGTTTGCCGCCTATTTTTTTGACCATATTTTCGATAGCATGAAAAACCTGATTCCTACGATTACCTGGGTGGCTTACGGACTAATGATGATCTTCGGTGCGCTGTGGATATTGCGCGAAACCGGCGTTTATAATATTCCCAAGCCGGATAATCTGGTGATTCCCACCCTGGCATTTGGCTTCATTGGCTTTATTTTCAATCGGTTGCGACAAGCCAGGCGGTAAAATTACGGGGTATCACTCTATTTTAAACTGCTTGACCAGCACTGCGCCACTCGTTTTCAGGTCGGAACTGAGCACAATGCGTTGCTCTTTTTCGCCGTCATCTACGGAAACGGCAATGGTATTGGGCGGAATGCTACCCAGATCTTCCGCGTGCAAGATCAGAAAGTTGTTTTCCTGATTCAGTTGCACTGGAATGCCGTAGGGCGATTTCCGGACGCGGTACTTGTCGAGGATGCGTTCGCCATTCAAAAATAAGGTAATCACATCGCCATCCACAATGCCGCTATCCCACACTTTGATGCGAACATCCGGTTTGCGTACTTCAATAACCCGTGAGACCCGCACTTCGCGCTCGTTCTCCATATCGATGTTGTAGGATTGGACTTGTTGTGCTTCGATTTGCTGAACCTGTTGGGTTATGACGGGCTTTTCCAGGTACGCCCTGCCCGGCGCACAAGCGCCCGTTTCCGGGGTATAGCCTTCGAGATAGCCTTCCCAGTTGCCCTCCAGGTAGTAGCGATTGGTGTCTCGTTTTAAGGTAAAAGTTGCTGATTTGATGCACCATTTCCAGCGGAGGTCTGTTTTCTCGGCAACGGCGGATTCTGTGAGCGTAAAAGTGCTGTCGGCCTCGGCAAACGCCCAGGTGAGATCGTGAAAAGCGCTGCCGCCGTTATCTTCCGAAACGATGTAGGACTGGCCCGAGCCATCCGCGTTGAGGTTCAGTTCATAAAAAAAGCCATAATCCCGATCGGATTGTGAGAGATGACCACTCCAGCGCCCCGCCCACGAGAAGGGAATTTCTTCTTCTACCGTGACAATTCTGGTTTCACTCGGACGCCGCAGGGAAATTGTACCCGGCTGGCAGCGGTCGGCACGCCAGGTGCCGTTCAACACATCGTAGCCGTTTTCCTGCTGCAATGTCAGAAGCATGTATTTCAGACACCAGCCACCGTTCTTTGGCTCCAGTTGTTCGATTTCCTGCAGCACCAACTGATCTTCCTGCCAAAGCCCCGTGAGCAAAAACTTCGCCTCCGCCGTGCCATCCGCCGAGCGCGACCAGGAGGTACCGGCAATGGAGCGATCTTTCTGGCTGATGCGAATGCGGTAGGTGTAATCACCGGCTTGCCCTTCCCAGACGCCGCTCAGGTCTTGTGCCAGCAACGGCAGTAGAGAAAATAAACACCCAATTATGAGAAATCCCTTTTTCATGCAAACGCAAAGTTAGTAAACTATTTTTTTGGAAGCTTCGTTTTATTTATAGAACCATATTGACAGCATTATTCGTTCAACCAGAATTGCTCAAAAGTAAAGTTTGCATATTTGGGCGTGCGGGCAATTTAAATTTACTTTTAGCAAATTCATTTTTGGGGACACCATTTTGAAAGCGGATGATTTTTATCCCATTGGCAAATGATAAATATCATTGGGAAAAGTGTTTCGATAGCTTTTCTTTGTAAGCACAACTTACGCATTTATACTGTTTGAAATTAAAACGAAAAATATGACGATACGAGTGAACGCGCCTTTTAGCATCAGTGACAATTTGCAGGCATTGATTGACGAAAAAGTTGGCAAACTGAACAACTACTTTGATCGCATCCAAACGACGGAAGTGTTTTTGAAAGAAGAGGAAAACCGCGGCAAAAATGCTCCGAAAGGAGAAACGGTGGAAATACGCATGTACGTGCCCCCGGGGCATACGCTTTATGCGGACGCCAGCGCCGA
>CAZFBU010000045.1:1765-16729 GCA_964517175.1 uncultured Saprospiraceae bacterium | reverse complement strand
GCGAGTCAACAAATGACTCATTATAAGCATCTTATGCAATTTGACATTTGTATAAGGGTGACAATGTATAGTCCAATTTTCCTAACCATAAAACCTATATTATTATGACAATCCGTGTACATTCGCCTTTTCAGGTGAACGAAGAATTCCAAGCCAAAATTGACCAGCGAGTCAGAAGATTACAGCGTTTTTTTGATCGCATTCGCGCTGCCGAAGTGTATTTACAGGAACTGGAAGAAGAGCAATCCAAATCCGGAAGCGTTACTGTAGAAGTAAAGGTTTACATGATGCGCCGCGTGCTGCGTGCCACCGAGCGTTCCAAAAACATGGAAGAAGCGCTGCGCAATGCCGTTGAGAAAGTTCGCAAACAACTGAAAGCCTACGAACAGGAAGTATCGATCATGTAAGGTTAGCGCAATTTTACAATGGAAAATACCGCCTGGTTGGGTTTTTTCTCGATGGTTTTGCCGCCTGTTTCTACCTGGCTCATTTTGCGATCTTCATCGTGCAGCACAAAAGCCGTGCGATCGTCTAACATTACAAGCCCTTCGCCTTTGTGTGGTATTTCCAATGGCTGACCATTTGTCAGTACCGGTATGGGAGGTGAATTTTGCGCCAGTTTGTTCAGGGGTAAAACCCACAAGTACGAGAACATGTCTTTGGTAGCTTCATCTCCCGTCCCTTCAAAGCTGGTCAGCGCAATCAGGCTATTGCTGGAAGGCTGATACGTCAAATCTGACAAACCAAGTAAGCGGTTGTTTGCCTCCGGTTTGAATTCGTAAATCTTCCGGAAATTTGCCTCGGGCATGATGCCGAAAGAGCTGCGCTTGAAAGTAGTTTCCACGAGTATAAAGGTATAGTCAAATTTCTGGTAGCTTTCCCCCATTTCGCGCACGCCAAAAATCAAGCGATCACCGGGCAAAATGACCAGTCCTTCCACTTTAAAGTAAGGCGGCCCGTCCGGAAATTGCGCATTGGCCAACGCTTTTTGCAGAGAAAAGCGCACCAGTTTCGAGCTGATTACATCGCCGTTTTGCTCTGGCAGCACGTAGCCGAGGTCGCTGTAGTCTGCCGATTCCCAGGTTAGCAAAGCATTGTAAGAATCCCATTCCGGCGTATCCCGGATGCGATCAAAAGCCGTTGTGCAAAAAAACAGACTATCGCCGGCATTGGCAAAAGCCTCAATTTTTGACGCTTCCCGGAAAGGAGCTTCAAGTACGTAGCTCAACTGCGTTTTCGTAATCTCTTTTTCATCCAGCGCGCGGATAGGCAGCGTGAATACCGGCGAAAGGGCTTCGCCCGGCACGGGTTTGTCGATGCCGATAAGCAATTCATCTCCGATCTTCATCACAGCCGACGCCTCGCAATAAACCGGCATGCCATTATCATAGCTCAGTCCCTCTTCAAAACATTCGATAATACCAGTGCGCGTGACTCTGCCATCCACGCTGGTGCGCTCCGCGAAATTAATCGCTCCCCGAGGTACAGTGCACCCGGCTAAAATCAATACAACAAGCGACAACAAAATATTCTTCATATCCATTCCTGTTATTTTAGGATTCAAACCTACGCCCCCTTAAAATTCGCCGGACGCTTCTCAATAAACGCTGCCGCGCCTTCGCGGAAATCAGCCGTATTGGTTGTTTCGCCAAATGCTTTCACCTCCTGCGCGAAGCCATCCTGCTTTTCATCAAAAAAGGCATTCACGGTTTCGATGATTTTGGCAATGGCGATCGGTCCCTTCGTTGCAATTTTCTCCAACAGTTTTCTTGCTTTTGCTACTTCTTCGCCCGGAGGCACGACGTAATTTACCAAACCCAGGCGATGCGCCTCCTCTGCCTTGATGATGTCCGCCGTCATCAGCAATTCCATCGCTTTCGTTTTGCCGATGTACTGCACCAGCCGCTGCGTACCGCCGTAGCCGGGTATGATGCCCAGATTTACTTCCGGCTGACCGAAACTCGCCCGCTCGCCCGCTATGCGCAGATGGCAAGCCATCGCCAATTCGCAGCCGCCACCCAGTGCGAAGCCATTGACCGCCGCCACTACCGGCTTATCGAATCTTTCAATCAAAAAGAAAATATCCTGCCCGCGCTGCGCCATTTCCTGCCCGCCCGCTGCCTCGAGTGCCAGAAACTCTTTGATGTCCGCGCCCGCTACAAAGGACTTCTCCCCTGCCCCGGTGATAATGATGCCCTTCACGCCCGGGCGGTTCGGCGCGTCTTCGCCAAAAAACTGCCGTAACTCCAGCATCGTTTTGGTATTCAGTGCGTTGAGCGCCTGTGGACGATTAATCGTTACCAAGAGGATGCCATTATCTTCTTCAATCAACAGATTTTCGTAGGTCATTTTATGTTCTAAATTTTGATCCGATTCCAAAGATAAAAAAATTGCTCTCCCGAATTCAATCGAGAAAGCAATTTGACAGAATTTTGCCCTATCTGAAAGCAGCGGCAAACAGTTCGACCAAGAACGGCTGCCCAAAATGCAGGCCTTTACAAATTTGGCTGCGGCGTGGTGCGCAAATACGGCTTAATCTTCGTGTGTCCTTTCGGGAATTTTGCCGGAATATCGTCATCCGATATAGATGGAGAAATCACAACATCCTGACCTTCTTCCCAATCAACCGGCGTCGCAACGCTGTAATTGTCCGTCAATTGCAGCGAATCCAGCACGCGCAGTATCTCGTGGAAGTTGCGCCCGGTTGACGGCGGATAAGTCAGCGTCAAGCGAACTTTCTTGTTCGGGTCAATGATAAACACCGAGCGCACCGTAAATTTTTCGGTCGCATTCGGGTGAATCATGTCGTACAGTTCCGCGACCTTCCGATTTTCATCGGCAATGATCGGAAAGTTCATCGTCACGTTTTGCGTTTCTTCAATGTCTTTTACCCACTCTTTGTGCGAACCCAGCGGATCGACGCTCAGCGCGATCACTTTTGTGTTGCGCTTCAAAAATTCTTCTTTCAGGGCAGCCGTGCGCCCGAGTTCCGTGGTACAAACCGGAGTGAAATCTGCCGGGTGAGAATACAACACCGCCCATCCGTCGCCCATCCAATCGTAAAAATCGATCTCGCCTTCGGTGGTTTGTGCCTTAAAGTTAGGAGCAATATCGCCTAATCTGATTGACATAGTTATTTTGTTTTGGTTAATGAAATGGATGTTTTTTTATTTTTTATTTGTCCAGAAGGGATGCTTCGACGTTATTTGTTATTTGGAAATATCACGATGTGGTACTTTTTCCAATTTTATACGAAAAATAATAGTGCTCAATTCTACGAAACGGTTAATTTTCATAGCTTTACATATCCAAATATTGCTTTCAGAACTTTTCCGTACCTGGAAGTGCGACCGGCATGTGCAAGGAAACATTGTTTTCTTTTTTAATAACACCCGAGCGCCACTTTCCGTTGAGCAAAGGGCGCACCAATTTAGCAATGGCTTCGCTTTCGATCAAAAACCCGTCGTGCCCATAATTGCTGGGAATCACTTCCAGCCGCCCATTCGGTACTTCGCGAGCAATGCGCTCCTGCTCCTGCACCGGAAACAAAATATCCGACTGAATACCAATGGCCAGTGTTTTTGCTTTAATCTGTTGCAGGGCTTGCGCCACGCCGCCGCGCCCGCGCCCGACATTGTGACTGTCCATCGCTTTGCTCAGCGCCAGGTAGGAAAGCACATGAAAGCGTTTGTGCAATTTCAACCCCTGATAACGCTGGTAAGAACTCGCCCGAAAATCTTCAATTTTCTCGTCGTTTTCCTCCATTTGGGTACGCTGATAGGTTTGGTAATGCCGGTACGACAACATCGCAATCGCCCGGGCTGCTTCGATACCGCGCTTGCCAGCATCAGGCGTATTGTCGTAAATGGTGGGGTCAGCCTCGATCGCCATGCGCTGGGCTTCATTGAATGCAATGCCCCAGGGTGAATGCTGTGCGTTGGTTGCCAGCGGCACGATATATTCAAATAAATCGGGATCGATGATCGCCCATTCGAGCAACTGCTGCCCGCCCATGGAGCCGCCGATGCCCAGTTTTATACTTGTAATGCCCAGGTGTGCCTGCAGAAGTTGGTGCGCTGCCACCATATCGCGAATGGTCACCAGCGGAAAGTCTTTGCCATAAGGCTTACCCGTTGCCGGATTCGGGCTGGTGGGTCCGGTCGTGCCGTAGCAGGAACCCAGGATATTAGCGCTAACGATGAAATATTTTGCCGGATCAAAAAGCTTGCCCTTGCCCACCAGCCCGTCCCACCAATCCGCAGCGTCCGCATTTGCCGTCAGGGCATGACAAATCCAGATGACGTTATCCTTGGCTGCATTGAGTTCGCCGTAGGTTTCATAGGCAATATCCAGTTCCGGAAGCGTCGCGCCGCTTTCCAGTTGGAATGATGATGTATGTTTGAGAAATTTCAAAGCATGCAATATTTATTAATTTGTTATTCGTTATTTGTCATCCGGATAAAGCCGGACAACAAATAACCGAATAACGTCCTTTTAAACTAATTCAGGTTCTGTTGCTGGAATTTTGGCGAAAGCCTGCTCCAGATCCGCTTTGATGTCGTCGATATGCTCAATGCCTGCCGAAATGCGCAGCAGTGTTGGCGTCACGCCGGCAGCAGTTTGCTCGGCTTCGCTGAGTTGCTGGTGCGTCGTTGCGGAAGGTTGAATGATGAGCGTTTTGGCGTCGCCGACATTCGCCAGATGGCTTATCAGTTGCAAGCTATCGACAAACGTCGTCGCGTGCGCTTTGGTGCCTTTGATCTTGAAAGACAGCACCCCGCCAAAGCCATTGCGCAGGTACTTCTTCGCCCGCTCATACGACGGACTACTCGGCAGCCCCGGATAACTCACACTCTCCACTTTGGGATGCGCTTCCAGCCACTTGGCGAGTTCCAGCGCATTGTCAACCGTGCGTTGCACGCGGAGGGACAACGTTTCCACGCCCTGCAACAGCAGGAAAGAATTGAACGGACTCAGCGCCGGACCGAAGTCGCGCAAGCCTTCTACCCGCGCCCGGATCGCGAAAGCGATATTGCCAAACGGACCATCCGTGCCGAATACATCCCAGAAAACCAAGCCGTGATAACCTTCCGATGGCTCGGTAAATTGCGGAAATTTGCCGTTGCCCCAGTTATAATTGCCCCCATCCACGATCACGCCGCCGATGGAGGTGCCGTGCCCGCCAATCCACTTGGTTGCCGACTGCACAACGACGTTCGCGCCGTGCTCCAATGGACGAAACAGGTAGCCGCCTGCGCCAAAGGTATTATCGACGATCAGCGGAATATCGTACTCGCGAGCGAGCGCTGCAAGCGCCTCAAAATCAGGCACATTGAAGCTTGGATTGCCGATGGTCTCCGCGTAAATGGCTTTCGTATTTTTGTCGATCAGATTCTCGTAATCGGCTCGTGTTTCCCCCTCGGTGAAGCGCGCTTCGATCCCCAGGCGCTTGAATGCAACCTTGAACTGATTGTACGTACCGCCGTACAGATTGGACGTGGTCACGAAATTATCGCCGACGGTCAGGATGTTGTTCAACGCGATAAATTGCGCCGCCTGGCCGGAGCCGACCGCCAGGGCAGCTACGCCGCCTTCCAGGGCTGCGATGCGCTTTTCAAAAATATCCGTCGTCGGATTCATAATGCGGGTGTAAATGTTGCCAAACTCCTTCAGGGCAAAGAGATTTGCGCCATGCTCCGAGTCTTTGAAGGTATAGGAAGTAGTTTGGTAAATCGGCACGGCCCGCGATCGAGTTGTAGATTCCACTTCTTCTTGTCCGGCGTGTAATTGTAAAGTTTCGAATTTCAAATTGTTAGACATCTTGATAAAATTTATAATTTAAATATGGTTTTATACAAATCCAACATGCTCGGCAGAATCGACCATTTCAAGGCTAAAAAGCAGCCACAAACGCAGCGTGCATTAGCATTGAATCAGCCAATATGCCGCCAGGCAAATCAGCAACAACAACCGTACATCGTGGAAACAGGAGCGCGACGAATCACCGCGGAAAGAAAATCGATGTGATCTGAAAAGAAAATGGTGCGAAATATTGCGTTTGACATGTGGTTGTGATTTTATATTTCCAAATAAATTGGCAGGAATTGGCACCATCTATGAATTGGTAATTGCTGATTGATAATTGTAAATTATCAGTTAAGAATTAACAATTTCATCAGGTTGCCAGGGTTTCACAGAGCCTGTCTCTCCACCCTTCGGTATAAAATCAATCGTTCAAAAAATATCAGATTGATATTGCAAAGGTATGCCCACTTTCACAAAAAAACAAACAAGGATTTTTCATATATTCATAAATTCAGCTAAAAAGCAGATGGCTTTCGATAGACTACTCCTCTTGTTTTTTAAAATTAAATTTTACGAAAAAAATATTTTTAAATTTAAATTTTTTTTAAATTTATAAAAAAATAATTTTATTTTGAAAACTGAATTTATCATTTCCGCAAAGGCAGTCCGTTTAAAATTTTGTTAAAAAAAATTTGGACAACCAAAAATATCCTTCGATGGTTTTCATTGGCAAAAATCACCACCATGCAAATCGAGATCAAACGGCTGGATGATGCCTTTCACCTGCAAGCGACCAATGAAAGCGGCAATACGGTTGAATCGGACGGAGCGGAGCGTATTGGCGGCAGTGGCAAAGGCATGCGCCCCATGCAGATGCTGCTTTCCAGCCTGGGTAGTTGTAGCGCGATCGACGTCATCAATTTTTTGCGCAAACAGCGCCAGCCGTTAGCAGACATCAAACTAACCATCACCGGCGAACGCGAAGCCGACCAGGTGCCTTCTCTTTTCACGCATGTGCACGTACACTACCAGCTTTTTGGCGATTTGGATGAAGGCAAAGTACAAAAAGCAGTCGCACTCTCCATGGACAAATACTGCTCCGTAGCGCGCATTCTCGAAAAAACAGCCAAAATTACCTGGGATTTTGAGATCAAAAAAACATAATTTCCTGCCATTTCGTCATTGGTTTACACAATTTATTTTTTGTGTGAACTATTGTACCGGCAAAGGTGTATAAGCGATAAAGGAATCCCGGAAATAATGGCAAAACGCATTCGACTTGCGCTCGACTGGACGCCAAACACCATACATACTGGCTTTTATGCCGCTCAGCAACTGGGGCTGTACGAAGATGCCAATCTGGAGGTTGAGTTCATCACGCCCGACCAGGATCATTACAGCACTTCGCCGGCTAAACGGCTGGAACGGGGCGAGGCAGAAGTAGCGATCGTCCCTTCGGAAAGCGTCATCAGTCTCCGGACGAAGGCAGAGCCCGTGCCTCTGCTCGCAGTGGCGACCATTCTGGCGAAAGACGCCAGCGCGATTGTGACTTTGCGGTCGAGTGGCATTGAGCGCCCCGCACAACTCGACGGTAAAACTTACGCCTCTTACAAGGCTCGCTTCGAAGATCGCATCGTACAGCAGCTTATCAAAAACGACGGTGGCAAAGGCGACATCCATCTCATCTATCCCGAGCGACTGGGCATCTGGAACACCCTCCTCGCCGGTACCGCTGACGCAACCTGGATTTTCCTGCCCTGGGAGGGCGTGGAAGCTCGTACTAAAGGCATTGACCTGAATGTTTTCCAACTGCAAGACTTCGGCATTCCTTACGGCTACAGTCCCGTCATTGCGGTCCATGAGGATTTTGCTAAAAAGAAAAAGCTGCGCAAGTTTATCAAAGCGACTGCCAAAGGTTTCAAATTTGCAAAAAACAATCCGCTGGAAGCGGCGAAAATGCTCATCGAAGGTTCCAAACATCCGAGTTTGTCCGACCATTCCCTGGTGGAACAGAGCCAGGTTTTCATTGCTCAGTATTACTTCAACGACCAGGGCAAGTGGGGCGTCATGAAAAATAAGGTATGGGAAGACTTTGTGCACTGGTTGCAACGGGAAAAAATACTCACGGATACGAGCGGCAAGGTGATAGAGGATATCCGGGCCTATGATCTGTTCTCGAATGAGATTTTCGAGGATTGACAAGCCATTTCAATAGTTGTAATCAAATCTTCGGCGGTAAATGGTTTGGTCAGGTAAGCAAAAGCACCAACGTGTTTACCCTGTTCCAAATCAGATTTCTGAGCGGAAGCCGATATGAAGATGAAGGGTATGAGGCGCGTCTGCTCATCCTGATGCAATACGCTGATAAGTTCAAAGCCGTTCATTTTCGGCATTTTTACATCACAGACAATGACATCCGGCTTGTGCTCAAAGACAAAGTCGTGCCCCTGCTGCCCATCCTCGGCAGCGATGATGTTGTACTGATGCAATTCGAGCAGTTCTATTATATTTTCCCGAATTTCTGCGGTATCCTCTATGAGCAATATTTTTTTGCACATTGCAACTTGTTAATGATTCAAAGTCCTTAGCAAGATAGGAAAAAAATGAGATAGTATGAAATTAAGCTTGCACAAATTATTTTTTTTAAGCCATTTCTAAGCCTTGTTGCGTTGCCAACGAAACCGCCGCCGCTCGACAACAAT
This sequence comes from uncultured Saprospiraceae bacterium, assembly GCA_964517175.1. Taxonomy (GTDB): domain Bacteria; phylum Bacteroidota; class Bacteroidia; order Chitinophagales; family Saprospiraceae; genus JADJNW01. The sequence goes on along the minus strand of CAZFBU010000045.1, from coordinate 8,222 downwards.
GGTTCTCACCACGAGCATGGCAATGATGATTGCGCCTCCAACCATCGCCAGCAACGACGGTACCTCGCCATAACCCAGAAATACCCAAATGGGATTGATAACCGGTTCCAGCATGGCAATCAGCGCGCTTTCGATAGCCAGTACTCGCTTCAGTCCATAAGTAAAGAATACGTACCCCATGCCGATCTGCACAAAGCCCAGAAATAACAACATACTCCATTCGGTCATATTAGGCGGTGGTGATTGAAGATAAGCCGGAAAGGTGATGAAAATCATCAGAAAGTTGCCCCAGAAAATTGCGGCTTCGTGCCGTTTGGGTGCGTTTTTGCGTTGTGCCAGCATCATACCTGCCATGCAAATGCCGGAGAACAGGGCGACGACATTGCCCGCCATGCTGCCCACTTCCAGGTCGCCGATGAAAAACAGCGTCATACCTGCCATACAGACGATAATGGTTATGATGTTGATGCGTTTGAGTGGAATGTTGAACAAAATCGGCTCCAATAACAAAATATAAACCGGTGAGGTGTATTGCAAAAAGATGGCATTTGCTGCGGTGGTCATTTTGGTTGAAAAGACGAAAGTCATCATCAGACCCATGTAAAAAGCACTGACGATCAGGGTGTTGAGATTTAACTGAAATACAGATTTTCCAAATAAAAAACCGAACAGCAACACCGCACACACCGCCCGGTAAAACAAGATCGTGAGCGGCTCGAAAGGCAGCAGCTTGATAAACAAACCCGCCGTACTCCAGAGTACCGCCGCCGCCAGTATGCCCAGAATGCCCGTTTGATGTGGTGTTAATCGTGAAAACATGCCCCGCAATTTCCCGGCAAACTTACGGCAGGCAGCTTACATTTTGCGCAATCGCCGTTTTTTAATTTTTCCCGTCTTCTCCATTCTTCTCACCCGTCTTAATCACCGGTATCAGCAGCCCGTCTTCCCGGTTTTCCAGTTGCAGGGGTGCAATGATGTCTTCCTTTGGCGGATCGGGCTTGATGCTTGGGAAGTACAAAATCCCCTTGATCGGTCGCACCGAAGTGTTGCCGGATATTTTGCTGTTGAGGTGCACATCCAGCGACATATTGTAGGGTATCATATTCACATCATCAATCTTATCCAGTGCATAGGTATCGTAGGTCTCTAAGGTGATGTAAAAGCGTTTGCGCTGCGGATCGGCGTCAATTTTTGCCAGCCGTACATTCAGGTTTCGATCACTGCGGCGCACCGTGAGGTTTCCGATGTAAGGCAAATCCTTAAAATCCACCGGATTGTAAGTATCTTCAATATCGATCTCAAATTTCCATTGGAAAGCAAACTTCCGGTCTTCTTTCTTCGTCAGGTCAAATTCGCCAGCACCAATCGCCGCCACCGGATGCGCACTGGTCTGGATTTCTTCATTCACGTACAGCCGCAGGTATTCGCCGTCTATCGGATAGCGGCTGCGAATGGTGTAAGACAGAGGCAGGCGACTGGGGCGCGTAACTTCTGTGCCCCGGAAATTATCGCCCAACGGACGCCCGCTGATGGTGAAGCGGCAGCCGGAGATGTTGCCCTCCTCAAAATACACCGCCTCCAGGTTTGGATAGCCTTCGTAAACGCCGGGCTTCACCGACTCAATCTCCCAGAAGTTTTGCGTCATATTCTCCGGTATGCCCTCCAATGTCAGAAAATGTTTGTGGGTAATCCCCTCGGTCATCACCGGAAAATCCCTTGATTTCTGGAAAGCCGGCTGAATATTCTCAAAATAATGCCGGATGTATTCGGGCGAAGGCAGCGGGGTAAACAGGTCTTCCCGTCGCATATTTTTCTCCTCGTAATCGGCGTAAATAACGGTCTCCCAATCCGTGCCAGAGAAGGCAGCATTCGTCGTTGCGCCGGCGCCAAACTGCGTTTTCAGCCGACCGGGCAGCAAGCCATTCAGATTGATGCCCGCCTCCATTTCGATGGCACGGTTTTCTTCCGTCGAAGCAATATGGCGAATCATCACGCCTTCAAATTCTTTCAGGTAATAAGCCCGCCCGACGTAGTCCGGATTGTCCATGTAGAATTTCCAGATTTTCATCAACGCTTCCACCGTCTGGTCGTTGTTTGCATCCAGCACCAGCTTCAGGGGCGAGACGAATGAACCCGACAAAGCCATGATCTGCGATTCGCGCCGGCTGTCGGTTTCCAGGGCAGCCCGAAATGCTGCGTAGGGCGGCTCAATGCCTGCATCGAGCGCCGACTTCAGGTAGCCGCCGCAGGTTTTAGTCAGGATGTAAGTGTCAAAATTAACATCGGGATTAATGGCAAACTCTTCAGTCAGATCGGCAATTTTCAGCACTTTGGACGGTACATATTGCACGACATCAAACGGCTGCAGCAAATCCGAATCGTGAAAAATATAATACAACAACCCGCCACCCCGGATATTTGCCGTTTCTACTTTGGTACGCAAAGTGCGGCTCCCCAAAAATTTGTTGATATCGCTCGGTACGTAGTCGCGCCTGCCACTCGGCACGTCGAAACCGCAATACTGCGCGTGCAGCTTAAATTTTTGCTGCAAAGCATACCCCAGCGATACGCGGGAATGTGCTCGCACGGGCGGCCAGTTTTCCCGGCGATAATTTTCCAGCTTCTCCGCTGCCCGGTCTATACGCTGGCTGAATCCGACGATCGAAAACAAAAGAATTAAAAGAATAACAGAGATGAAGAGTGTTATGGATTGGCGCATTGGTTCCTGCAATTTGAAATTTGACAATTTGTAATCGCTTATTTTTCAACAGAAGTACATCCTTTTCTCAGAATGCAAAAAATAGGAATTCGTCACAGATTTTAAAAATAAAAATACGAGTTTCCGCCTGTCACAACGAAAACCCGTACCCGAAACGTCTGTATAGACGTGAATTTTTTCTAAAAATCCTCCATCATTTTACAACTGTACTTTTATGCCGCCATTGATCCATCTTCCTTCCGTTGGTCCCCAGATTTCTTCGACGAAACGCGGGTTTTGCCGCGTACCAAAAACCATCGGCTCCCACCGGCTCTGACGTGTATCGGTAAAGTTTTCAAAATTGAGGAAAACACTGAATTTTCCAAATTGCTTTTCGCTCATCAAACCGGTTATCCAAAAACTTCGAGGCGATGTACCATCGCTAAGCTCTTGTCCACCCGTAAAATATGCCTCGTAACCGATCCGGAAATTGCCGTGCTTTTCCCACATCAAAATGAAGCCTGCGCGATGCCTGGCGGTGAGCGGAACGGGGCGATTGAGTCCGTTGAAGCGTTGGCGGGCATCAATCAGTGCGTAGAAGGAAAACAGTTTGAAATCCTTGTAGCTCAATTTCACATTCGTTTCCGAGCCGCGGCTGTCCAGATACCCCGCTGCGCTCTCGTAGGCAATGACATTCGCCGACAAGCTATCCGCGTTGGGGATCAGAGGATTTTCCAAGCGGGTGTAGAAAAACAATTGATTGATCGAAAACGTCCAATCTTCGCCCAGTGCGGTGCTGTAGTTGATATCCCAGTTTACGCCCTGTGAAGTTTCTGCTTCGGTATTGCGGACATCAATCGGACGCACATTCCGGAAAATATTGCGCTCGCTTTCTTCCAGGAAAATGGTCGGCGTTTTGTAGCCCAAACCACCGCCCAAACGCATGGAAATCTGTTCATTCGCTTTCCAAAGCAAAGACGCACGCGGCAGCACAAACCAACCGAACTCATCCTGATAATCCGTGCGAAGGCCGGACTCCAGCGTCAATGCTTCATTGATGCTCCAGATGTTTTGCACAAATCCTCCGATCGTGGTGAAGTTGTAATCGCGCAGGTCGGTATCCGCTTCAAAGCGATCTTCCTCAAACTGATCCGTCCACAGGTTCAAACCGGCAACCCACTCCGTCGCATCATTTTGGTACGTATATCCCAGTTCGGTAAAGCTGGAAACCTGATTGCCGGAAAACTGATAATCCGGCACAATAACTTCCCGATCAAAAAAATTGAAACTGTTTTTAACGTAAACACTCCCATTTTCCTGCAGTTGACGACGGAACTCAAACTGCGACGTCAATCTCGATGTCTGGTTATCTTCCAAATAGGGAAAGGATTCGCTCGGCCCATCCGCAATGGCTTCCATATCGCCACCCTGACGCTCTTCAATCGTGGCATTCACGCCCAGGCTTAACGCCGTTCGCTCATCAGGGTAGAAATACAGCTTCGGGTTTAAATTTACCCGCCGCTGGCGCGGAATATCCGAGAAATTATCGTCATTCGGATCAAAAGCTTCTTGTATATGATAAGAACTAAATAACGACATCCCAATCTTGCCGAAGCGCTGCGTGTAAAAGCCATTCAGATCGAGCCCGCCGGTACTGATGCCATTCACCATTACACTCAAATCCCGCTCTTCGCTCGGTTCTTTGGTGATCAGATTGATAATGCCCGCAATCGCCCCGCCACCGTAAAGCGTAGAACTACTCCCTTTCACGATCTCAACGCGCTGAAGATTTAAGGGAGGTATTTGCATGATACTCAAACCGCCGGAGAAGCCGGAATAAAGTGGCAGCCCATCCTGCAACAACTGCGTGTAGCGCCCGTCCAGTCCCTGAATGCGGAAATTCATATTGGCTGAAGTTGCGGAAGTTTGCTGCACCTGAATGCCCGTGCTCTCGCGCAACAACATCGAGATGTTGGAAGCATTCATGTTGCCCTTTTCGGCGAGCTCTTCACCGGCGATCGTCTCAATGCGCGTGGGCAAATTTTCGATTGTTCGGCTGCTGCGCGTTGTAGAAACCAGCACCTCTTCCAATTCTTCATGATCGTGCTCCAACAAGACCTCAATCAGCTCTTCCTCCGCGGGAAAAACGATGTCCAGTTTTGTTTTTTCGTAACCTAAATACGATATGATCAGGGTTTGTCTGCCATCCGGAATATTCTCCAGAACAGCGAGGCCATTCTCGTCCGTCGTCGTGCCTATATTTGTGTTATTTAATTGCACACTGGCGCCGATTAATACTTCATCATGATCCGCATCTTTCACTATGATCCGGATAGAATGCTGCCCAAAAGTCACAATGGATAGTTGTAATAATACCACCAGTGGCATTACAAATTTTATCATTTGCATACCTGTTAATTTTTAGTAATGAGCAAATAATAAGTCTTCGATTTGTAGCCAGGAGTTTTAAGCACAGTCGAGGCAAAAAACGTAGGCATAGCAGCGCTAAGTCGAGGCTTTTTAACGAAGAATGGGCTTAAAAGAACAGCTACAAAGCCAGATGTTATTATTTGATTGTTACTTAATCAAAAAATAGAAACCTGCCCGTGTCAGGGCTTTTGCATAAAAAAAAGTGACATCAAACGCGTGGAGGTTGCCAGTGAAAATCGACCAATTCCATTTCCTGTAACGTGGGAACGTTTATATTTAGAATTGGAAATTGACTATGGATGGAAGCAATTGTTCTTGAATCGACCGCGAAGACATTCGCACAGCAAGAACAAATACAAAAGGGAGAGCAAAAATCAGGATGCGCATCGTGCTCGCCGGAATGTTCCGTCTCTTCACAAGCCTCGTGCTCCGCTTCACAGGCGCTATCCGCGCAGGGTGACAACGAGACTGTAAATATCAACAGCGCCAATATTCCGGCTAATTGCTTCATATTCTGATTTACATACGCAAAAGTAAAAACTTTCTATTTCCCGCCCAATTTCTTCAGCCGTTTTTCTTTTTGCTTGAGTTCCCGCTCCAGTTGGTTGCGCTCGATGGTCGAAGAAGAGCGGAACATCTGCCGCGACAGCTCGTCGATCTCGCGTTGCAGCATCATCACCTCGAATTGCTGCTGAGCGGCCACGCCATCAAACTTAGGCAATTTGTCATTTTTGGAAGAAATGGTAAACAACGGCAAATCCACAGCGATGAACGTCGAAAAACGGAAGGCATTCGCCCGATCAATGGTGATGTCTTTGGCATCAACAATATCCCGAAGCCGGGGCGTTAGCTGCGCCCCCAGTCCCCAGGTGATGGGCGAATTGCGGAAGCCATGCGTATAAAACATTCCCGGCGAAAGCAACTGCTCCAACTTGATCGTCGGCAGGTTTTTGGAAGATAAACTACCTTCCTCGCCAGCCATCTGAAAACGGTAACTCGTGATCGCCCCGATATCCAGAATGGAGAGAAAAACGCCATTCGACGAGCCCCGCGTGGTGTAAGACGATCCCTTCGCCAGCTTGCGGGAGCCCCAGCTGAAGTCGATCCCGATTGGAGAAAACGGGCTGATCTGCATCGCCCATTTCTGATCAACCGCCGGATTGTCGAGCCATTCCGCACCACCGCTCGCGCCCACCAGCGCCGAGATGTAAATGCTGCTGCTCGAATAACGCTTCACCCGATAACTGCCCACCGGCAGGAGTACGTCATCCAGTATTTGCCGGACGCGATCCGCCGAATCGGCAAAAACGACGTCCGCTGCCAACGTCA
>CAZFBU010000045.1:0-1665 GCA_964517175.1 uncultured Saprospiraceae bacterium | reverse complement strand
GCATATTCCTCAAAAGCGCGCAGCCGGTCGCGCTCCGAATTGCTGATAACGGCCAATGCCTGGCGGGCCTCCACGCCGGGGTCGCGCACGGTGCGCATCGCGTTGATGAGCCGCAGATCGGCAATTTTATTCTCCACCTGCTCCAGAAACGACAGGTTCTGGAAGATCAGTTGCTGCAAGCGCGCAAAATCCGCCGAGCGCTCGCCCAACTGAAAGCGCGAGCCGGAAACGCCCAACTTCCGCAGCACCGAACGATTTTCCAGGTAAAATAATGCAATGAAGTACTCCCGCTCCCGGATGTTCAGCATTTTCAGGTCGTCCAGCTTTATCCACACCCGATTGGGCGAAACATCCTGCACGCTCTGGGCAGCGCCTTCCAGCAACTGAACGGCAAAACGGAAAGTATCCACCGCGCTGCGTGGCACGTAGCTTTCCGGCATTGCAAAGCGATCTGCCAGGGTTGAAATAATGACCGACGGGTGCTCGCCTTTGCTCAAATCCTGAAAGGTGGAATACACCACCGAAAATACTTCGCTGACAATATCATCCTTGAGGTGCGCCGGCACGAGGTATTTGGAGGCACTGCCGTAAAATGATTTCAGGTCTTCTTCAAAGGCATTTTGCAACGAATGACCGAGATTAATGGAAATAATCTGATCGTAATCAGAAATTAACGCATACGTACTGGGAAATATATTTCTAAGAAAAAAAGTATCCACCTTTACCTCCCGAAACCCATTCGGATCAGAATAAATAAAAAACGGGCGGTTTTCAAATTCTTCTTTCAGCCGCGCCATAAAACTCAGCGTCAGTTCCGATTCGGCGCGGTTGAGCAGCACCGAAGAGGTTGCACCCACCAAATTCGTACCCAGATTTGCGCCAAGCCCGCTGCCAAAAACAATTTCCACCAGGCCCGCCGCTACATCCTCCAGCGGTCCCTGGGGCGTCGTCACCAGATCAAACACCGAAGACAGCTTCTTTTCGTACCGATAGCGCCCGCCACCAGCAGGAATAACCCGGTACTGCTGCTTGAGGTTTTGCAGTTTTTGCACCACCTGCGCATTGAAATTCGGGCGTTCCTCGGCAATGTAGCGCAGCGGCTCCGTTACAAAGCTCCGCACATTGCGCCAGTCATCGCGATCCGCCTGCAGGGTGAGCAGGTCTTTGTACAAATCCAGCGTGTCCAGTTCCTTGAGATCGAGCGCGTAGAAAGCTTTGGCGTGGTAATAAGCATTTTGAGAATGGGCAGCAACCGCCAGGGAAGCGACCAGCGTCAGAGCGAGCAATAATTTTTTCATGGAAGTTGTTTTCACCGATTCAACATTGAGCATTTCCCACAAATATGGCAAATTGATCGCGAATTCGAGTAGTTACCAACCAGAAAATATATTCTTTGGGCGTGCCGCCACTTCGCACATCCGTATGGTTCGGCTGCGCCCTCACCTACGGCTGATGCGAGCGGCGTCGCTACGTTTTGCAGTTCACTTCGTTCAGCCTGCGCCGCCGCTACTCGTCGGCTTGTCCGTCGCTGCGCGCCGCTGCGTCACATCGCTCACGCAACCCAAAATGAAAATGACCGGACAACCCCAGGCTATCCGATCATTCCCAAAATATCTCAATCCGCCGTAAGGCAGAAAAATATCTGAATATCCCAATATCTCACTT
>CAZFBU010000044.1:2134-27083 GCA_964517175.1 uncultured Saprospiraceae bacterium | reverse complement strand
ACCGATGCAAACAATGGCGACATGCGGGTCTGCTGGTCAAAACCACGAGCTGCCGACCTCGACACGCTGGTCAATCCCGGCCCTTATCGCTACGAGGTAATCCGCGCGCCGGGCTTAAACCCCGCTGATGCGGAATTCCAACCTATCGGTGTAGAATTTGTCAGCGAATTTTTTGCCAATGCCAATGATACCTGCTTCGTCGATACAGGGCTGAATACAGCCGGTACGGCTTACAGCTATCAAATTCGCTTTTACACCGGTAATATCAGCGAACCACTGGGCACTACGAATCCGGCGTCTTCGGTCTTCCTAAACGCCATCGGCACCGACCGGGCAGTCAATCTTTCCTGGCAGGAGGAGGTCCCCTGGGAGAATTTTGAGTACATCGTGCTGCGGCAAAATGCTTCGGGCGGATTCGATACGCTGGCGATCACCGCGCAGTCGAATTACACCGACCGAAGCCTTATCAATGGAGAAGAATACTGCTACAAAATTCTGAGCGTTGGCTCTTATGGCGTAGCCGGACTCATTGACCCGATCCTGAACTTTTCGCAGGAAGATTGCGCCGTTCCAATGGATGATGTGCCGCCCTGCCCGCCAACGCTGGCAGTCACCAATATCTGCGGCGAGAATATCGCCTGCACCGAGGCGGAAGTGTTGTTCAATACGCTCCAATGGGAAATTTGCCCGGAAGCAGACGACGTAGCCGGTTACAATATTTATTTTGCACCACGGGAAGATGCGCAACCGCAATTGATTGCCAGCATAGAAGGAGCTGCCCGGATAGACTATGAGCATACGCCTGAAACAGGGCTCGCCGGGTGCTATTACGTCACCGCTTTCGATTTCAACCAAAACGAAAGTGAACCGAGCAATGTCGTTTGCGTCGATAATTGTCCGTTTTACGAATTGCCAAATACGTTTACCCCCAACGGCGACGGGCAAAATGATACATTCCGGCCGTTTCCGTTCTGCTTTATCGAAAGGGTGGAATTTAAGGTTTTCAACCGCTGGGGACAGGTCGTTTTTGAAACCAATGATCCGAACCTCAACTGGGACGGTACGAATCTTAATGGAGAGGAACTGGCCGATGGGGTTTATTATTACACTTGTCGCGTTTTTGAACGTCGCCTGAACGGTATTGTACCCGTAGCTGAAATATTGAGCGGTTGGATTGAACTGGTAAGGGGAGAATAAGGTTTCTATCGGTGTAAAAGGTAATCTGGTTTGCGGTATATCGGTTTGGATTTCATCATCCGTACACCGTTACACCGTAAAACCAACATACCGTAAAACCGATATTATGTTCACAGGAATTATAGAAGCTGCCGGCGAGGTAAAATCTATCCGCAAGGAAGGCAGTAATGTACATTTTACGATTGCGTCGCCCGTTTCAAGCGAGCTGAAAATTGACCAGAGCGTAGCGCACAATGGCGTCTGCCTGACCGTTGTAAACGCGGAAAATGACACGCACACCGTCACTGCTATTGAAGAAACGTTGAAGCGTTCTAATCTTGGCGACCTGGAGGTTGGCGATTTGGTCAACCTCGAACGCGCCATGCTGGCGAATGCCCGCCTGGACGGTCACATGGTGCAAGGGCACGTCGATACTACGGGTGTGTGTGTTGCCATCGAAGTATTAGACGGCAGTTGGTATTTTCGATTTAAATATCAACCCACCGAGGCGCACCTGCTGGTTGACAAAGGCTCCATTTGCATCAATGGCGTCAGCCTGACGGTCGTTGAGCCGGAAGCAGAGATTTTCTCTGTGGCGATTATTCCTTATACTTTTGAGCACACCACATTCAAGACGATGCAGATTGGCGACCGGATTAACCTGGAGTTCGATATCATCGGCAAGTATATCGCCAAATATGCAAAGCTTTACAGCAATGCGACTGTAAGTGGTTCGAGCCATTCCTGATCCGATTTCAAAGCAAAAAAAATCCCCTTCAAGCCGCAGCCCGAAGGGGAAAATTTTATTTTCCAAAAATTGCTTCGTTCGTATTAATCTTCAATTTCCTCAAGGCGTGCCTGCTGGCGTGCTTCGTACTCCGCTTGCTTTTCCTTGTGAACCACAAACAGTTGATCGAACTCGCGCAATCCCGTACCTGCCGGAATCCGCTTACCAACAATCACGTTCTCTTTCAGACCGTTCAGGAAGTCCTGCTTCGCGGCAATAGCTGCCGTGCTCAGTACTTTCGTCGTTTCCTGGAACGAAGCCGCTGAAATCCAGCTATCCGTACCCAGGGAAGAACGCGTAATACCTTGCAACATCGAGCTGGAAGTAGCGGCCACGGCATCCCGATATTCCACCACTTTCCGATCATTGCGCTTCAGGAAGGAATTTTCTTCGCGCAATTGGCGCAGTGTTACCACCTGACCCGGGCGCAGTTTATTCGAATCACCCGCCTCTGTGACCACTTTCTTGTCGAAAATCCAGTCATTTTGCTCGATGAAGTCGTATTTTTCTACCGCTTCGCCTTCCAGGAAGGTCGTATCCCCCGGATCTTCGATCATTACACGACGCATCATCTGACGTACAATGATCTCGATGTGCTTGTTATTGATCGTGATACCCTGTGAACGGTAAACTTCCTGTACGCCATTCACCAGATAAGTTTGCACGGCAAAAGGACCTTTGATGCTCAGAATATCTCGCGGTGCGATGGCACCATCAGATAGCGGCGTGCCGGCACGCACAAAGTCGCCGTCCTGTACCAGGATGTGCTTTGACAATCCGATAAGGTACTTGCGCTTCTGTTCGTCGCGAGCCGTTACAATCACTTCCCGATTGCCTCGCTTGATCTTACCAAAGGAAACAATACCATCGATTTCCGAAACAACCGCCGGGTTGGTTGGGTTGCGCGCTTCGAAGAGCTCCGTCACCCGTGGCAAACCGCCCGTAATATCCTGGATTTTACCAAGCTTACGCGGAATCTTCGCTACCTTCTGACCGGCATTGATCTGCTGATTATCCTCGATGGAAATGTAAGCGCCTACCGGCATATTGTACGATTTCAATTCTTCACCATCCGGCGAAAGAATTTTAATCATAGGAATCTTTTTCTTGTTCCGCGGTTCAATAATTACCTTTTCGGCATAACCCGTTTGATCATCGCGCTCAATCCGGAAGGTCACGCCTTCTTCGATATCCTCAAACTTTGCGATACCCTCGAATTCAGATACAATAACCGCGTTGAATGGATCCCATTCGCAAATGGTTTCGCCACGCTTCACTTCCGCACCCTCCGCTACGAAGAGTGTTGCTCCGTAAGGTATGTGGTGCGAAGCCAATTGCTTACCACTTTCCAAATCGACAACACGCAATTCACCGGTACGGGAAAGAACGGTATTCACTTTATTACCGAGTTCGTCTTCGTGCTGTGTCACGCGAATATTATCAAACTCGACTTTACCTTTCTGCTTCGAGATGATCTCTGATTCCGTCTTCGATACGGAAGCAATACCCCCCACGTGGAACGTACGCAGCGTCAACTGGGTACCCGGTTCGCCGATGGACTGGGCAGCGATGATCCCCACCGCATCACCCTTTTCTGCAATTCTGCCGGTTGCCAGGTTCTTACCGTAGCATTTCGTGCAAACACCACGTTTCGTATCGCAGGTAAGTACCGAGCGAATCGTTACGGTTTCTATGCCAATTTCTTCGATGTACTCCGCCATTTTGGCGTCGATGTATTCGCCTGCTTTCAGGATTACCTGATCTTCATCCTCCGGATGTGTAATGTCGTAAAGCGTAAAGCGACCTTCAATCCGAGAAATCAGCGGCTCGATCACCTTTTCGTTGTCTTTCAGAGCAGTCGTTTCAATACCGCGCAATGTTTCGCAATCTTCTTCCAGAATAACGACATCCTGAGCCACATCTACCAGACGACGCGTCAAATAACCGGCATCTGCCGTTTTCAATGCTGTATCTGCCAGTCCCTTGCGCGCACCGTGCGTGGAAATGAAGTATTCCAGTACGGACAAGCCATCCACGAAGTTGGCAAGAATTGGGTTTTCGATAATCGCTCCACCGGTATCGCCGGATTTTCTCGGCTTTGCCATCAGTCCGCGCAATCCGCAAAGCTGCTTAATCTGCTGCTTGGAACCCCGGGCGCCGGAGTCGAGCATCATATACACCGAGTTGAAGCCTTGCTTGTGCTCTGCCAACTCTTTCATCAATGTTTCCGTGATGCGGTTATCCGCATATGTCCACTTGTCGATGATCTGGTTATAACGCTCATTATTGGTAATCAAACCCATATTGTAGTTATCCCAAACTTCGTCCACCTCTGCTTGTGCCTCTTCCAGCATACTCTGCTTGATACTCGGCGTGATCAGGTCGCCTAAGTTGAACGACAAACCACCTTTGAATGCCCACATGAAGCCCATATCCTTGATGGAATCGAGAAAATTCGCCGTCACCTGGAAATTTGTCCGACGAATCACATCGCCGATAATTTTCTTCAGGTTTTTTTTCGTCAGCAGTTGATTTACAAATGGTACGCCTTTCGGCACCGCTTCGTTGAAAAGCACGCGTCCGGCTGTCGTATCAATCACTTTTTTGACCAACTTACCCTCTTCATTTTCAACCATCGCCCGCATCTTGATACAAGCATGCAGGTCCAGTTGATCCTCATTGTAAGCGATCAGCACCTCTTCCGGCGAATAGAACGTACGACCTTCGCCTTTCACTTTCACCTCATCGGTAGAGCGCTTTTCTTTTGTAATGTAATACAAGCCCAAAACCATATCCTGCGACGGCAGCGTGATCGGCGAGCCGTCCTGCGGGTTGAGCATGTTGTGTGAAGACAACATCAGCACCTGCGCTTCCAGGATTGCGCCCTGGCTCAAGGGCACGTGTACCGCCATCTGGTCGCCGTCGAAATCGGCATTGAATGCGCCGCACACCAGCGGGTGCAACTGAATTGCCTTGCCTTCGATCAGCTTCGGCTGAAATGCCTGAATCGACAAGCGGTGCAGCGTCGGTGCCCGGTTGAGCATGACCGGGTGACCTTTCAAAATGTTTTCAAGAATTTCCCAGATAACGGGGTCTTTTCTATCTACTAATTTCTTAGCTGATTTCACGGTTTTTACAATACCACGCTCGATCAACTTTCTGATAACAAATGGCTTGAACAACTCCGCCGCCATCCCTTTCGGAATGCCGCACTCGTGCAGTTGCAGCGTTGGTCCTACCACAATCACCGAACGACCGGAGTAATCCACGCGCTTGCCGAGCAGGTTTTGACGGAAGCGCCCTTGCTTACCTTTCAGAATATCACTCAGGGACTTCAGTGCGCGACCACCCTCTGCTTTTACGGCATTGGATTTGCGCGAATTGTCAAACAAAGAATCGACCGCTTCCTGCAGCATCCGCTTTTCATTTCGCAAAATTACTTCCGGCGCTTTGATTTCCAAGAGGCGCTTCAAGCGATTATTGCGAATAATGACGCGCCGATACAGGTCGTTCAAGTCTGAACTTGCAAAGCGACCACCATCCAATGGTACCAGTGGACGCAGTTCCGGCGGAACGACCGGCAAATACTGAATGATCGTCCATTCCGGGCGGTTGCCGGTTCTTTCCAAACCATCGCGGAAAGCTTCCACAACGCGCAGGCGCTTCAGGGCTTCTGACTTACGCTGCTGGGAAGTTTCATTCGCTGCCTGATGGCGAAGATCGTAAGACAACTGATCCAGATCCAACCGCATCAGCATATCGCGAACGGATTCGGCACCCATTTTTGCAACAAACTTATTGGGATCCATTTCGTCTAGCATCTGATTGTCCGGTGGAAGCGTCTCCATGATTTCAAGATACTCCTCCTCTGTCAGCAGATCACCCGTTGAAATACCATCAGCTTCCTTCAGTCCCGGCTGAATGACCAGATAACGCTCATAATAAACAATCGACTCCAGTTTTTTGGAAGACAAGCCCAACAGGTAGCCAATCTTATTCGGCAATGATTTGAAAAACCAAATATGTACCACTGGTACAACCAGCCGGATATGCCCCATACGCTCGCGACGTACCTTTTTCTCCGTTACCTCCACACCACAGCGATCGCAAACAATGCCTTTGTAGCGAATCCGCTTGTACTTGCCGCAGTAGCATTCGTAGTCCTTTACCGGTCCGAAAATACGCTCACAAAACAAGCCATCGCGCTCCGGCTTGTATGAGCGATAGTTAATTGTTTCAGGCTTCAACACCTCACCATAGGAGCGCTCCAGAATCTCATCCGGAGAAGACAAACTGATCGTGATACTGTCGAAATCCTGTCTTTGAACTTGATTGCTCTTTTTAAATGGCATATTTTAACTTTTGATATTGGAGATTAGGCACGGATAGTACCAATGCCTAACCTCCAAAAGTTTAATCGAATTTAATATCCAGGGCCAGACCTCTCAGCTCGTGTACCAGAACGTTGAAGGATTCCGGTATGTTCGGTTCGGGTAGGTTGTCGCCCTTCACAATTGCTTCGTAAGCCTTGGCGCGACCGTTGATGTCGTCCGACTTGATCGTGAGCAATTCCTGCAGGATATTGGATGCACCGAATGCTTCCAATGCCCAAACCTCCATCTCCCCAAAACGCTGACCGCCAAACTGCGCCTTACCACCCAGCGGTTGCTGCGTAATGAGCGAGTACGGACCAATGGAACGTGCGTGCATCTTGTCATCCACCATGTGCGACAACTTCAGCATGTAAATGACACCCACCGTAGCCTGCTGGTGGAAACGATCCCCCGTTTCGCCGTCATGCAGGTAAGTTTGTCCCAATTCCGGCAGCCCGGCTTTATCAATATATACCTGAATATCTTCCTGTGTTGCACCGTCGAAGATTGGCGTCGCAAACTTCATGCCCAGCTTCTCTCCAGCCCAACCAAGAACCGTTTCGAAAATCTGCCCCAGGTTCATACGAGAAGGTACACCCAGCGGGTTCAATACAATATCCACCGGCGTGCCGTCTTCCAGAAATGGCATATCTTCCATGCGCACAATTCTGGATACGATACCTTTGTTACCGTGACGACCGGCAAGTTTATCACCTACCGACAGCTTGCGCTTCTTCGCCATATAGACTTTCGCCAGCTTCAATACACCTGCCGGAAGCTCATCACCAATGCTGATATTGAACTTCTCACGCTTGTAGCGACCGATCTCCTCATTCATCTTGATGCTGTAATTGTGCAGCAAGCGAGCGATCAATTCATTGGTGTGCGCATCATCCGTCCAGTTGCTGTAGTCAATGGTGGTATAATCCAGTTCCCGCAGTACCTCCTGCGTGAATTTGGTACCTTTCGGAATCGCCGATTCGCCGTAGATGGTTTTTACGCCTTGCGAAATTTTATCTTTCACCAGCAACAAAAGCTTGTCGATCAGGATCGTCTTTAGCTCATTCATAGCGACCTTGTGCTGATCATCCAGCTTGTCGAGCATTGTTTTCTCCTCGTCTTTCTGCACTTTATCCTTTTTCGCACGCGCAAACAACTGCTTATCGATCACAATACCATTGGTAGAGGGCGGCGCTTTCATGGAAGCATCCTTCACATCACCGGCTTTGTCACCAAAGATCGCGCGCAGGAGCTTCTCTTCCGGCGTCGGATCAGATTCCCCTTTCGGCGTGATTTTACCAATGATGATGTCGCCTTCTTTGATCCAGGCACCAACGCGAATGATCCCGTTCTCATCCAAATCCTTGGTTGCATCTTCGCTCACGTTCGGAATATCATTCGTCAGTTCCTCTTCGCCCAGTTTTGTATCGCGCACATCCATCTCGAAGTGCTCAATGTGAATGGAGGAAAAAACATCTTCCCGAATTATGCGCTCTGAAAGCACAATGGCATCCTCAAAGTTGTAACCTTTCCAGGGCATGAATGCCACCTTCAGGTTCTGACCAAGTGCCAATTCGCCTTTTTCCGTTGCATAACCATCACAAAGGATTTGTCCTTTCTTCACGCGGTCGCCCCGACGCACAATAGGCCGCAGATTGATACAAGTGCCCTGGTTCGTCCGTAAAAATTTCGTCAGAACGTAGCGCTTGCGGCTATCCTCGAAAGAGACCAGCCGCTCTTCATCATTGCGATCGTAGCGAATGATAATTTCATTGGCATCTACATATTCCACAACACCATCGCCTTCTGCATTAATAAGCATGCGGGAGTCTCGAGCAACTTTTCCTTCCAGTCCCGTACCAACAATTGGCGAACTGGGGCGGATCAGAGGTACTGCCTGGCGCTGCATGTTCGAGCCCATCAGGGCGCGGTTGGCATCGTCATTTTCCAGGAACGGGATCATCGAAGCAGAAACACCCACGATCTGGTTGGGCGCCACGTCCATGTATTCCAGTTCTTCCGGTGTCAATACCGGAAATTCACCGTGTTCACGTGACTTGATACGATCATTCAAAAAAGAACCTTTCTCGTTAATCGGTGCATTCGCCTGAGCGATTTTACTAAAATCCTCCCCCTCTGCCGACAGGTAAATCACATCATCCGAAGTATCCACAATGCCTTCCTCTACTTTTCGGTAAGGAGTTTCCAGGAAGCCCATTTTGTTGACCTTCGCGTGTACGCACAGCGTAGAGATCAGACCAATATTCGGACCTTCCGGCGTTTCAATCGTACAAAGGCGGCCATAGTGCGAATAGTGAACGTCCCGTACTTCAAAGCCCGCACGCTCCCGTGACAAACCGCCCGGACCCAGGGCCGAGATACGACGCTTGTGCGTAATTTCCGACAGAGGGTTGGTCTGATCGAGAAACTGCGACAACTGGCTGGTACCAAAGAAAGAGTTGATCACGGAGGACAGCGTCCGTGCGTTGATCAAATCCATCGGGGTGAAAACCTCATTATCACGCACATTCATCCGCTCGCGAATGGTGCGAGCCATGCGGGCAAGACCCACGCCAAACTGAGCATAGAGTTGTTCGCCCACTGTACGCACCCGCCGGTTACTCAGGTGGTCAATGTCATCGACCTCTGCCTTCTGGTTCATCAGGCTCACGAGGTACGTCACAATCTCGATGATATCTTCTTTAGTAAGAACGAGCGTGTCCTCATCAATATCCAGTTCCAACTTGCGGTTAATCTTGTAGCGGCCTACGTCGCCGAGATTGTAACGCTTGTCAGAGAAGAACAATTTATCAATGATACCGCGAGCCGTTTCTTCATCGGGCGGATCCGTACCGCGCAATTGGCGATAGATATACGTCACCGCTTCGACTTCCGAACTCGTCGGGTCTTTTTGCAATGTATTGTAGATAATGGAATAGTCCTGATCAATTTCTTCCTTCTGAAGAATGACGTTTTCCACTTCTGCCTGCAAAATAGCTTCGATGTTTTCTTCATCCAGCACGATGTCGCGTTCGAGAATAATCTCATTGCGCTCGATCGTCACCACTTCACCGGTATCTTCATCCACGAAATCTTCCGTCCAACTGCGCAACACACGTGCGGCCAGCTTTCGCCCGATGGCTTCTTCCAGGCCTTCGCGCGTAGCGGGCACTTCGTCTGCCAGATCGAAAATATCAAGAATGGCTTTATCCGTATCAAAGCCAATGGCACGCAGCAAGGTCGTAACCGGAAACTTCTTTTTCCGATCGATGTAAGCGTACATCACCGTATTGATATCGGTTGCGAATTCCATCCAGGCACCTTTGAAAGGAATCACCCGCGCCGAATAGATTTTCGTTCCATTCGGGTGAAAGCTTTGCCCGAAAAACACGCCGGGCGAGCGGTGCAATTGCGACACAATGACCCGTTCGGCTCCATTAATAACGAATGTGCCTTTTGGTGTCATGTAGGGAATATTACCCAGGAACACATCCTGAACAATCGTTTGGAAATCGACGTGTTCTTCGTCGTTACATGACAGCCGCAACTTTGCTTTCAGTGGAACACTGTAGGTCAAACCGCGCTGCATACACTCTTCAATAGTGTATCGGGGCGGATCGATGTAGTAGTCGAGGAATTCAAGCACAAAAATACTTCTCGCATCCGTGATGGGAAAGTTCTCCTGGAAAACCTTGTAAAGCCCCTCGTTCATACGATTTTCGGGGGTTGTTTCCAGTTGGAAAAACTCCTGAAAGGACTTTAACTGAATTTCAAGCAAATCTGGATACGGAGAAGGGAGTTTGATTTTGCCAAAGCGTACTCTTTGTTCTTCAGCGTTGATTACCTTACCGTTTGACGTCATTTGCGATAGATATTTGTTTTGACAACGTAGCACGTATCATTTTACGAACACGCCGTCTATTTATGGTTATATATATACCCGTTATCCTACCAAAAAGTTCAAAAAGTCGCAATATTATCTAAGACGACGATAGGCTTAGCCAGTTGCGAGCAATTGGCTAAGCCTTTTTCGATACTAAAAGTCCGCTTATCGGGACCGTACATGAATGTAATGTGCAGATCGACGGAACTCCTAGCAATACAATAGAAACGCTACTTTAGTTCAACGGATGCACCCGCTTCTTCCAAAGATTTCTTGATGTCTTCTGCTTCTTCCTTTGGTACACCTTCTTTGATCGTAGTCGGCGCGCCGTCCACCATTTCCTTAGCTTCTTTCAAGCCAAGACCAAGCAGGTTTTTCACTCCTTTCACTACGTTGAGTTTTGAAGCACCAGCTGAAGTCAATACAACATCAAATTCTGTTTTTTCTTCTTCAGCAGCTCCGCCTCCATCACCAGCAGGACCCGCAGCAACCGCTACGGCCGCAGCAGCCGGCTTGATACCATATTCTTCTTCCATGATATTGGTCAATTCCACCACATCTTTGATGGAGAGGTTAGCCAACTGTTCTGCAATAGCTTTCAAATCTGCCATTTTGAATGATTTTTTTTTAATTTCTGATAATAAGGTTACACTATATAGTGCGATTACTTGGAAGCCGTATTTGATTGTAATTTGATGATTCCCGATTGCTCTGTATTTCAGCAATTTCTAAACCATCAAAAAAACTTACTCGCCGCGTTCTTCCAGCGCTTTGAGTATGCCCATGATATTGGAACCTCCCGAGCCAAGAGCACCCAGCAGGTTGGACGCCGGAGCGCCGAGCAAGCCCAGCAAATCGCCCAGCAATTCATCTCTGGATTTCAGCTTGCTTAGTTCCTCCAGTTTATCGTCGCCGATATACAAGGCAGTATCGATGTATGCCGCTTTAATAGCCGGCTTTTCGAGCTTGTCGCCACGAAATTCCTTGATAACACGTGCCGGCACGTTTGCCGAATCGGTGAACATCAGAGCGGTTGGTCCGTGCAATGCCTCGTACAAGCCTTCATAGTTTTTATCTTCCGGAGCAGCTTCCAGCGCCTTTCTGACGAGGGTGTTTTTAACCACCTTCATTTCCACGCCCTTTTCAAAGCATATTCTCCGTAGTTTATTTATCTGTGCTACATTAAGTTTTGAAGAATCAGTGATATAAAAAAACGGTGAATTCTCAAACTTTTCCTTCAATACCTCAATCGTAGCTGTTTTTTCTGCTTTGGTCATTGATTGTCAATTTTTGAAAAGTTACTGATTGATTTCGGATCCACCTTGATACCCGGACTCATAGTACTTGCTACGGTGACGGACTTGATATAGGTGCCTTTAGCCGTCGAGGGTTTCAGCTTTACAATGGTGGATAAAAACTCCTGCGCATTGCCCGACAGCTTTTCCGCATCAAAGGAAATGCGACCGATGGAAGCATGGATAATACCAGCTTTATCTACCCGAAATGAAATTTTACCGCCTTTTACGTCTTTTACCGCCGCCGCTACGTCTTGCGTTACCGTACCCGATTTGGGGTTCGGCATCAAACCACGCGGACCGAGGATACGACCAATCTTACCAACCTGTGCCATCACTTGCGGCATCGCGACAACGACGTCCACATCCGTCCAGCCGCCCTGCACTTTTTGGATCAAGTCATCTAATCCCGCATAATCAGCGCCTGCCGCTATTGCTTCATCCACTTTATCCGGTGTACAAAGTACCATGACTGTTTTCGACTTACCGGTGCCGTGTGGTAGCGATACCGTACCGCGAATTGCCTGATCCGCCTTACGGGGATCGACGCCAAGACGCACGTGTACATCCACGGATGCATCAAACCCTGCAGTGTTCACTTCTTTTACAAGCTCCGAAGCCTCGCGCAGCGAATAGAACTTCGTGCGATCTACTTTTTCATTAGCAACCGCACGCTTTTTTCCTACTTTTGCCATAATGTGAATTTTTGAGGTACCAACGTCCCGGCGATCCGGCGGAACTCCCTGCTTATTTACTAATTATTAATTTTCACTATTTTCCGCTTCCCAGGGTGGCGTTCCTTTTACCGTAATGCCCATGCTCCGCGCCGTTCCGGCAACCATCTTCATCGCCGATTCAATCTTAAAAGCATTCAAATCCGGCATCTTGTTTTCGGCAATAGCGCGCACCTGATCCCAGGTCACCGTGCCTACCTTGATCCGGTTGGATTCCGCCGAACCTTTTTTGATTTTAGCCGCCTCCATTAGTTGAATAGATGCAGGTGGTGTCTTGATGACAAAATCGAACGATTTGTCCTTGAAGACCGTAATGACGACCGGTGTCAGCTGGCCTTGCTTATCCTGGGTTGCAGCATTGAAGCGCTTGCAGAACTCCATGATATTCAAGCCTTTCGCACCCAAAGCAGGCCCCACAGGGGGTGCAGGATTCGCCTGACCGCCTCTAACCTGCAATTTTACATAAGTTTCTATTTCCTTTGCCATTTCTTTCTAATGCTTTAAAAAAACTTACTGCTGCCATCACGCGCTTTAGGGAAGCATCCCATGTTTTCGGGACTAAAGCCGCAAATCTCGCACTGAAAATTGTTGATTTCTTGATTGCTGATTGTTAATTGAAAAAATGGAAAATGTTCAATAAACAATTATCAACCAACAATTTATTTTATCCTTGCTTTTCAACTTGCATAAAGTTCAACTCCACCTCTGTACCTCTACCGAAAATCTTCACGATTACTTTTAGCTTTTTCTTTTCTTCATTTACCTCTTGAATATCACCCACAAATTCACTGAACGGACCATCGATGATTTTTACGGTTTCTCCAACGATAAACGGCTCTGCGAGTGCTTCGCCAGCCCCCTGCGATTCATCCACTTTACCCAACATCCGATTCGCTTCGCTTTCGCGCATCGGTATGGGGGTATTCTTACCCAGAAAATGAATGACGTTAGGGATATTGGCAATCGTCTGGACGACCTCCGGCGACAACTTGGAAGACAACGCCTCCAGAAGAATGTAACCCGGCAGAATGTTGCGCTCAGAAATCACCTTTTTACCATTGCGGATTTTGTAGATTTTTTCCGTCGGAACGATTACCTGCGTGATAAAATCCTCCCATTCGGATTGCTTAACTTCGAACTCAATCCGTTCTTTTATTTTCCGTTCCTTACCGCTTATCACCCGCAGTGAATACCACTTTTTCTCCTCCGTCGAGCCGGTTGTTTCTGCTTGCGACGACTGGAGATTCTTTCCCTCGTCCGACATAATTTTCGTGTTATGGATTTAATCCGTATATCTGAGTCAGAAGTCCATTTGAAATGACATCCATCAGCAGAACAATTAAGGCAAAAATTAAGGAAGCAACGAGCACCAGAACCGTGCTGCTCTGTAGATTGGCCCAAGTCGGCCAAGTCACTTTGTGCACTAGCTCGTTATAGCTTTCCATCAAATACAGTCTGATTCGTTCCATTGTCATATAAATATGCACGGGCGGCAGGAATCGAACCCGCAGCCTACGGTTTTGGAGACCGTCGCTCTACCAATTGAGCTACGCCCGTGTGTATGAGAAGGATTAAGCGGAACCGAGGCCCACCTAATCCTTCCTAAATTCGTCTATATCAGAAGTAAAATATTAATCCAGAATTTCGGTAACCTGACCAGCACCTACGGTACGGCCGCCTTCGCGAATAGCGAAACGAAGACCTTTTTCCATAGCGATCGTGTTGATTAGTTCCACTTCGAGTGCAACATTATCGCCAGGCATCACCATTTCAACGCCATCAGGCAATTTAACATCACCGGTTACGTCTGTTGTACGGAAGTAGAATTGCGGACGATATCCATTAAAGAATGGCGTGTGACGACCTCCTTCTTCCTTGCTCAGTACATAAACCTCGCACTTGAACTTCTTGTGTGGCTTCACAGAACCCGGCTTGCAGATTACCATGCCACGCTTGATTTGCGTCTTTTCGATACCGCGTAGCAACAGACCAGCGTTATCACCTGCTTCACCGCGATCCAGAATCTTGCGGAACATTTCCACACCAGTGATCGTTGAAGTCAATGGCTTTTCGTCATCTGCCATCATACCGATAATTTCTACCGGATCACCAACGTTGATCACACCACGCTCGATACGCCCCGTTGCAACTGTACCACGACCCGTGATAGAGAAAACATCTTCGATCGGCATCAGGAAGTCCTTATCCACGTCACGAACCGGCTCTGGAATGTGCTCATCCACGGCAGCCATCAATTCTTTGATCTTGCCGATTGCATCCGCATCATCTTCCAAAGCTTTCAATGCAGAACCCTGAACGATAGCTGCGTTGTCACCATCATATTCGTACTGCGTCAGCAATTCGCGGACTTCCATATCCACCAGTTCCAACATCTCCTCATCATCAACAAGGTCAACCTTATTCATGAAAACAACGATGTTCGGTACACCTACCTGACGAGCCAACAGGATGTGTTCGCGCGTCTGCGGCATCGGACCGTCTGTAGCTGCTACCACCAAAATAGCGCCGTCCATCTGAGCTGCACCCGTTACCATGTTCTTCACATAGTCGGCGTGACCCGGACAGTCCACGTGTGCGTAGTGACGATTCCCAGTTTCGTACTCCACGTGCGCGGTATTAATGGTAATACCTCTTTCTTTTTCTTCAGGCGCATTATCAATAGAGTCGTAATCTTTTTTCTCGGCGAAACCATCTTGAGACAGTACGTAAGTAATAGCTGCCGTTAGCGTGGTTTTACCGTGATCCACGTGGCCGATCGTTCCGATATTGACGTGCGGCTTGGTTCTTTCGAATGTTCCCTTAGCCATCAGTAATGATTTTTAAATATGAAATTTTTTGTTAATACAATTGAAATCATCCAAATAAAGCAGAGCCAATGAAGGGAATTGAACCCTTGACCCCTTCCTTACCATGGAAGTGCTCTACCCCTGAGCTACATTGGCTGGTTACAGGATGTTGGAATATTGGTTATTTGAAATTGGATCATCATTTCTGCATCTCCATTCTGCCCAACATCAAATATCCAACATCCAATATCCAGCATAGAGCGGGAGACGAGATTCGAACCCGCGACCCTCAGCTTGGAAGGCTGATGCTCTACCAACTGAGCTACTCCCGCATAATAAGGTGTGGGGGTGATAGGATTCGAACCTATTCAGTCATAGACACCAGATTTACAGTCTGGCCCGGCTCTCCAACTCCGGCGCACCCCCAATTTAGAACTGACCGCAGGCACATTTTTGCAGTACCATTGTCATCAATTCTTTTTTTCTGCCACGCTCCAGCATGGCACAGCTCCACTGCACAATGCCAGGGAGCCAGCAGAGGGATTCGAACCCCCGACCCGCTGATTACAAATCAGCTGCTCTGGCCAACTGAGCTATGCTGGCGTGTTGGTTGGTAATTGCCGCTGATATTTGCAGAAAATACAGTACTTTCAATTATCTCCGGCTCAGCTTCCCCGAACCTGTTTTGCAAAAGCGATTGCAAAGATATAACTTTTTGCAGAAAGTAAAAATATGTAGAATTTTTTTTCTCGATTCTTTCCCATTTTTCTACTGCAACTTCATTAACACCCATACGCCAGGAAAAATTCCCGTAAAAAAACACAGTTCATCCCGAATTTCCCCGAAGAAGGGTTCGTACACTGATTCAACTGATTTCTACGAATCATGCAGCTTACTTATTGATCTGTGCAAACCATTTAAATCAGTGGCATCTGTGTCCTATCAAAAATATTCGGGATAAACTGATGTCCGCATTATCGGGCTCAACTCAACCTAAGGCTTGATAATTTTCCCTTCCTTGATCGCTTTTTGCATCGGGTTGGGCTGGTCGTCACCTTTGTGCTGCTTGAACACCTGGAAGCGGTTGGGCAACTCACGCACCGGCCAGTTGTTGTTGCTTTCGTCTATATCTGCCGTTTCTTTGTACGGGTCAATGCGGATCGCCGTCACTTCTTTTTCTTTCATAAACACTTTCGTGAATTCGTTCTCATTTTTGCGCCAGATTTCCACTGGAATGCGCTCAATTTCGGTGGTGCCATCGTCAAATGTCCATTCGATGATGACCGGCATCACCAGACCGCCTTTGTTGCGGAAAGTCAATTCGTAGTAGTTTTTATCCCCAAAACGCTCCCTTTTTTCTTTACCCGTAAGGGTTTCAGCATACAGCGTTGTTTTGGAAGTTTGCACCGAATCCTCGGTTTCCCAGGGTTTGTAGGTATCGTAAAAATCGCGCAGATCAGGATCCTCCTCTACGGCAAATTCGATGCCCGCCTCGCGGTTGCGCTCCTGCGTGAGCGTGCGCTCCGGCTCACTCGCCCGGCGCGGGAAACTACGCTCCACCGGCTCCGGATTATTTTCCAGATCAACCTTGTACCACTTCACGCTGTCCAGTGCAATATCCACCGGCTCGATACCATAGAACCAGCCCCGCCAGAACCAATCCAGATCAACACCGCTGGCATCTTCCATCGTCCGGAAAAAGTCTGCCGGTGTTGGGTGCTTGAACATCCAGCGCTTGGCGTATTCCTTGAAAGCATAATCGAACAGCTCGCGCCCCATGATGGTTTCGCGCAGTATATTCAAACCGGCAGCCGGTTTGGAATAGGCATTCGGACCAAAAAGTACGATATTTTCGCTGTTGGTCATAATCGGTTCGAGCTGATCTGCCGGCAAACGCATATAACTCGTTATATTCTGGAAGCCCGGACGGCGGTCATTATCGAATTCCTGCATGGTGATTTCATCCATGAAGCTGTTGATACCCTCGTCCATCCACGTCCACTGGCGCTCGTCGCTGTTTACGATCATCGGAAAATAATTGTGCCCCACTTCGTGAATGATCACACCAATCGCGCCATATTTCGTACGCTCGGTGTACGTGCCATCTTCTTCCGCGCGACCGTAGTTGAAGCAAATCATTGGATACTCCATGCCATTAGCAGCTTCCACAGAGATAGCAACTGGATACGGGTACGGAAAGGTATATTTAGAATACGTCTTCAGCGTGTGCGCTACCACTTTCGTGGAATATTTGCTATATACCGGATACGCTTCCTTGCCGTAATAGCTCATGCACATGACGCGCTTGCCTTCTTCAGTGATATGTGGCAAGGCATCCCAGATAAATTTGCGGCTCGACGTCCAGGCGAAATCGCGCACGTTGTCTGCCTTGTAAATCCAGGTTTTAGTGCCTTTAGGCTTGGACTTTTCATTTTTCTTGGCTTCCTCCAATGTCACAATTTCCAACGGTTCTTCGGCCGTTTTGGACTGCTCCCAGCGCTTGAGTTGCGTGGGCGTCAGCACGGTCGAATAATTCAGACATTCGCCCGTAGAACCCACGATGTGGTCATCCGGCACGGTCATTTTCACGACAAAATTTCCGAAGGTAAGTGCAAATTCACCCCTGCCGGTAAATTGCTTGTTTTGCCAGCCCTCAAAATCGCTATACACGCACAAACGCGGATACCATTGCGTAATGGTGAATAGGTAGTTGTCTTCTTTTTCAAAATATTCGTAGCCGCCACGACCGCCCATGTTAATTCTATCAACCAGATAATAATGCCAGTCCACCTGGAAAGTAAACGTTTCGCCCGGCTTCAGGGGCTGCGGCAGTTCCACACGCATCATCGTCTGGTTGATGGTGTATGGCAAAGGCTTGCCCACGGCATCCAGCACCTGGTGAATTTTGTGCCCGTATTTGTCGCGCTCCTGATCTTCCAGGCGCTCCAGCGCACCAGCGCTCATGATTTCCCCCATGGAACTGGGATTCGCGCTGCGGATGCCATCTGACTCGGCGGAGTGCTGGTTCTCATCCAACTGCAACCAAAGGAAACGCAAGGTATGCGGCGACTGGTTGTAATAGGTAATCATCTCGCTGCCATCGAGGCGCTGTTCTTTTTCGTCCAGTTTGCATTCGATATCATAATCGACGCGCTGCTGCCAGTATTCCGGCCCAGGCGCGCCGTCCATGCCCCGAATGTCGTTGCCGGGAGGCAGGATCGTGCCGAGTTGTTCAAATTTATTGCCGTGATTCGAGCCGGTTTGCCCGAAAGTTGAATGGTAAGTGAAAAGCATCAGCACTATCAGCGCCATGCCGGGGAAAGAGTGTTTTAAAATTTTCATCCTAATTTACATTTGTTGTACATAAAAATTTTCAACTGAACATGGAAAACAAACGAAGATACCCGTAAAATCCGAAAATTTTATGGAAAATCCTTCCAAAAATCAAAATTGCCGCAGGTAGCTGATCTTTGAAATAACCGAGCGATTGCGCTGCTCCAAATCTACCAGCGCACTTTCATTGAACACCAGATACAAAAATGATAATGGTTTGTACTCCCAGCTTCCGCGAATATTCCAGCGGCCCTGCCCATCGAATGAATTGTACTGATAAAAAGCCGAAAGCTGCAGGCGCGGATTGGCGGCCAGCCGAAGCCCGCCGGTAACCAGGTGCGCCGTTGCATCTTCCTCAAATCGCCCAACGTCTTCCAAGTGGTTGTATTCATAATCCGCCGTCAACGCAATACGCGGATCGGGTGCAAAGCGAATGCCGGCGCGCAGGGCTTGGCGCTTGCCATTGTAATACCCGCCCCAATCATATCGCAACGAACCGGAAAGCTGACGCGACTGGTCACTGTTGAACCGCACGAACTGATTAAAGTAGAAATAGCGATCCTGCTCGATTTCCACACCGAGTGGCGCAAAGTTGAAATTGATATTTTGCCAGGTGGGAAACAACGCCCATTCCAGAAAACTGCCATCCGTAAAAAGAAGATAAACCGGAAACAGGTATAAGTTCCCCTGTTGAAAGTTGCCGGGATCGCTGGCATCGTGGTAATAATTGACAAAAAAACCGGGGTCCCAGCGCCGAATCCAAGGAAGTTTTTTGGGGCGCCAAATCCAGTAGCCGCCGGGGTTGTGCCAGATTACATTTCTTTGAAAAACAAAACCCATATCCGGGCGATAATCGGCACCGACGAAGCTGGTTATCCAGCCTACGTAGAATTTGTTGCTGGTGTATCCGGCGAAAATATTCCCCGCCAATCCAACCGAATCATTGGCATTATCTCTGGAAGCAGACAGCAAATAGGAAATGGTCAGTTCATCCTTTGGCCGGATCAAACCATCCACCGAAAGCGTTGTATTGTGGCTTTCCTGAACGCCCAATTCTCTACTTGCTTCGTCCATGCGATGGGTGAGCATCACCCCGATATTATTTTGTGTGCCGTAATTTTTCAGATAGCGCAGCACGGCAAAATTTGCACCAGCGGAGTTATTCGTTTCGCGCTGATGGATGTATAGCGCCGCCAGCGCCTGGTCTTCATTTCGGTCGGTATAGCGCAAACCTGCATCAATGGGTGCCGGGTCGGCATTGAATTCGCCCTGCAAACCAATGCGCCGACTGAAAAAAGGCACCACCGAACGCCCACCGGCACCCGCCCAAATCCCTGAATTTTCCAGAAAGAACTGCCGTCGTTCCGGAAAAAAGATATTGAACCGCTCCAGGTTGATGACCGCCCTGTCCACATCAGCCTGGGCAAAATCGGTATTGATGGTCAAGTCAAGTACTGCGCGCGGATTGATCGCCCATTTCACATCGCCACCAATTTTGAAATCATTGGCAGCATTGACTGCATCGCCGTTTTTATCTTCATTATATTGGAATAAGGCGTAAGGTTCTACCCGAATATTCGCGGAAGGTGGCGGTAGTTTTAATCCCTCCAGCCGAGCAGCATAAGTCATTCGATACGGTGAGAAAGACTGCGGAATGGCGGGGAAAACCGTCTGCTCGTAGTCGCGCCGTGCCAGGCGGGTAAACGTAATGCCCCAGGCTGTGGAATCGGGTTTTTCGGGGCGTTCGTAGCGCAGCGATTTGAATGGAATGGCAAATTCGGCGTAGTAGCCGGTGTCGGTCTGCATGGTGCGTACACTCCACAGGGCATTCCAGTCATTGTCGGTATTGCTGTCGTCAAAATTTTGTAAATCGCGCTGATTGCCGTAAGGCGTCGTTTGGAAAGAAACGCAGTAGCGCTTCAGGTTCTGTGGGTCCAATTGAATACCAAAAATATCATTTTCACCCCAGGCGAAATCGCGCCGCAAATCCTGCACACGCACGCCCTTGCGCCCGAGAGAATCTTTGCAAAACACGCCAACGTATAAATTTCGCGCATCGTACAATAGGCGTACTTCTGTGTCATACAAATAGCCCCCACCCTGTCGCGGTTCTATTTTGAAAAAATCGGTGATGATTGGCGCATTATCCCAATCCGATTCATCCAGCTTTCCATCAATGCGAATAGCGCCTTGAGCTTCAATAGCTTGAATGACAGGTGGTTGCTCCGGTGGCGGGAAGTTGGAGTCATCATTGCTTTGCGCAAATAAGGCACCAGGAAATGAAGCAATGAGCAAATACTTTTTCATCGTGGGTGATTTTCACTACAACTGCAACAAAGTTGCAAAAATAATTTTAAAATGCAACATTGTTGCAGTAATAATTGCCCCTGCCAAACATTACTTTGCCAGACAACTCCGGAGGCTTCGCTCCAAAGCTTCTCGCTTTACCCCTTTGCCAATGAACACGATACGGCTCTGACGGGATTCGTCCTTGCCCCAGGCTTCGCCCCGCTGAAAGGCAGATTGGTTGCGTACCGACTGAAAAATAATGCGCTGCTCTTCCGTTTTGAAATATAAGATGCCTTTGATGCGATAGATTTGTTTGCCATTCACCATCAGTAATACTTTGGCCCAGTGCATAAATTTCAGGAAATCCAAAGGCGTATCGAAAGTAAAACTATGCGCCGCCACATCATGCGTGTGGTGTTGGTGGTGGTGGTGATGCTCAGAAACATGCTCAATCTTGCGAGTCACTTCGCGCTGGTCGTAAGCATTCAGGTGCAACAGGTTGGTTTCTACGTCGGCATAATCAGTTGTAATGAAATACCCAAAAGGATTAATAAGGGCTAATTTTTGTTGTATCTCTTGTAAATATTCGGGGCGAACATTACTTTTTTTATTCAAAATAATGCAATCGGCAAAAGCGATTTGCTTCTGCGCTTCGGTGCGTTCGGCGAGTACATCCTCGATTTGCTCGGCATCCGCCAGGCAGATGATGCTGTCCAGCCGAAAATACTCCTGCACCCCGGGATCGGTCATAAAAGCCGCCGCCACGCCATCGGGTTCGGCCATGCCGGTCGTTTCAATCAGAAGGTGATCAAACGATTGTTCCGAACGGACAAGTTTCGATAGCGTTGCCACCAGTTCGTCATTCAGCGTACAGCAGATACAGCCGTTCGACATTTCAAATAAACCATCTTCGGTATCTACAATCAGTTCATTATCAATGCCAATATCCCCAAATTCATTTTCAATAATGGCAAAACGCCGGTCGGGATTTTGCTGTATCAAGTGATTCAACAAAGTGGTTTTCCCGGCGCCGAGAAAGCCGGTGAGGATGGTGACAGGTATGGGCTGCGGTTGGTTCATTATATCTAAAAATTAAGGTAAAGCCACGGTTAAATTTTGACTATCAATTTATAATGTATTTTTAATTATTTTATTTTTTACTCAAAATGAAATTTCAATCCAAAAAATGCCGTACGGGGGCGCGAAGGACCATAGATGTAGTTTGAGTCGCGTTCGGCACCGAGGTCGAAATCATCCTGATAACTATTGAAAATATTTTGCACCCCAGCAAACAGGTCGGTATAAAATTGCTTACTCAGGTTCAATTTATAAGCGATTCGGAAATTCAATTCTAAAAAGGAAGGCGTCCGTTCGATGATGGTATATTCGGTTTCCGGGTCAATGGTGTGTGGCACGTTCATCGCACCGGTATAAACACTCGACAAGGACAAACTCAGCCTTTTTACAGGCACCCAATTGGCAGTGATAAAGCCATAAGCAGTGGGCGTACGCAAGATATTTATTGTAGTAATGACGCTGTCCTGATTGGTATCGGTTGGTTCAGCCGGTGTCCAGATTTCTTCGGAGTCATCGTATCGAGCTGATTGCAGGGTCGCCCCCAACTGTACAACAAACTTGCTGGAAAACGCCAGATTAGCTTCCGCATTCAGTCCACTTACCACTGCCCCGCCGCCGTTGCGCTTGGTCACAATTGCCACGCCACTGGGTAACTCTTCCTGATCGGCAGTAATGAAGGGATTGTTCAGACGGGTGTAAAAACCATCCAGCACGAAATTGGATTCAAATTTGCCCTTGCGGAAGGTATAATCCAAAGAGGCATTGAGGCTATTGGAACGCTCGATCTCCAGGTTGGGGTCGAGGCGAGTAAACAGAGCAGCGCCACCTACGGTTTCAATATGCAAGTCTTCGTCAAATGCCTGCGGCGCGCGGTAGCCCTGGGCGTAGGAAGCCCGCAGTTTCCAGTCGGGTGTGATGCTATACATCGCCGTAAAACGCGGTACAGCGATATTGAAAGTCTTGCTATCGGCAAATTTTTCTACATCCAAACCATAGACACCGTCAACTTTTACCCGGTCGTACCGTCCGCCAAGCAGCAGCAACCACTTATCGGTAGGTTTCCATTGCAACTGCACGTAAGAGCCTGCCACGCCCACCTGCTGGTCAATTTCCCGATTGTAGCCCGGCATTTTGTCCAACACATCGTTGTACTGGTACTCGCCGCCTGCCGTTAGTAGCCAGTGCTCGTTGAAGTCGTGGCTATATTGCAAACCACCGATCAGCGACAAATCTTCCGATTGCCCGTATGCATTGATGGCTAATAAGTCGCTCTCTGTGAGAACATCCTGGGGACCGAGTACACGCCCACCGCCGCCGTAGTAGCTACTACGGTCCGTAAGTTGCATAGAGGTATAAAGGGCAAATTTGTGTTTGTAATTTTTAGAAAAGCGCTCATAGGACAAGCCGCTGCCCAGTATTTTGTGGTCGAGTTGCTCGGTAATATCAGTTTGGTGGGGGGGCAGGTCGAAGCGATTGCCACCGCGCCGAAATTCGCGGATGCTAAAGACATTCAGTTTGATTTTACTCCATTCATCTGGCTTGTAAAAAGCGTCAAACCCAAAAGTGGTATTTTGCAGTTTGGTTATTTCCGAAAAATCATCGCCATTGGCATCCCAGGGGAGGCGATCGCGGTTGTAGGCATAGAAACTCAGCCCTTTTCTCAGGTCATCGCTCACGATGGCACCATTAAGCGAGAGGGTACGGTCGGGTTGTTCTAAATTCGTGTAAGCAAGATTTGTCCCAATTTCAAATGAATTGAAGAGTGGGTCTTTGGTAATGATATTTACGGTACCCCCAATGGCATTGCCGCCATATAGCGCCGAACCGCCGCCGCGTATCACTTCCACACGCTCCACCATATTGGCAGGAATCATATCCAAGCCATACACACCCATCAAAGCGGAAAAAATCGGGCGGCTATTGATGAGAATCTGGGTGTAAGGACCGTCCAGACCGTTCATGCGCAATTGCGTGAAGCCGCAGTTTTGGCAATTGGTTTCCAGGCGCAGCCCGGGGGAAAAATTCAAGCCTTCCGACAAGCTCAGGGATTGTGTACGCTCAAAAATGCGGTCGTCAATACGGTTGACAATCACCGGCGCTTCGTGCAATGGCACTGTGTTGCGCGTAGCTGATACGACCACGGCTTCCAAGCCCAGTACATCTTCTTGCATAATGAAGTCTTGCGTAAGCGTTGCACCGGCAGTCAAAGATACCGGTATTTCCTGTTTTCGATAACCGATAAAGCTTATCTGAATCGTCCAATCACCAGCAGGAAGGTTTTCCAGTTTGTAATTGCCTGCTGCATCCGTCACCGTGCCAAAAGCTGTATTGGATAGCACCACATTTACACCACTCAGCGCTTCATCCGCTCCTTTTATCGTTCCTTTCAGGCTGGCGGTTTGTGCAAAAATAAGGCTTATTTGCATCGCCGTTAGCGCAAAGAGTAGGATTCCTTTTTTCATAAAATAAAGTTTTTTTAACCTTTTTGAAAAATAAGTGTCAGTGCAAATTTAATTATTTTTTTGTTTTTCAAATTAAATTTTTAGTCTAGTCTAAAAACTACCAGCCATAATATCCTTTTGGCTTGATGCCATTGAGCCGAAGATAAACGACACATTGCCCCCGGTGATGGATGATGTGGTTTTCCATTGCGTAAAACAAGCGCCATGCGGGAATCTCCTCGCCTGCAATTTCGGACATCGCCAGTAGTTTTGCCGTACCGGCTGTATCTTCAATGGTTTTTCTTACAAAAGCGTACATATTTTTGAGTTCTTTCACTACGTCTTCTTTCGGCATTTGCACAGGTAGCTTTACGTCGTTGTAAGGATTCTCCACTTCCAGGCGGCTGGCAATTTGCCCGCAGGTATAAATGACACAATGCCGCCATTGCTCAGCAAACGTCATCGCCCCTTCTATGTATTTGAATTCAAATAATTCCGGCGGCATTTGCTCCACAATGGTCATCGTCATGGTTTCCGAGCGTTCCCAAGCCTTCAGCAGTTCTTGGCGCAGCTTGGCAAAAGCGCTTGGCTCGTCCTTATTGGTAGCACTGCAAGCACCTACCAGAGGCAACATACTGAGTCCGAGCAGTTGTTTGATAAATTGTATTCGCTTCATATCAAATAAGTTTTTTACAACGAGATCACTTGGTCGGGCATATTACCCGCCAAAGCGGTATATAAATCGGGGAAACAA
>CAZFBU010000044.1:0-2034 GCA_964517175.1 uncultured Saprospiraceae bacterium | reverse complement strand
GGCATTGCCGGATTGATCATAAATTTTATAGAGTAAGCCAATTTCGGCAAAAGTTTGGAGCGTTCGGTAAATCGTAACCCTGTCTAGCATCTTTCTGAACTGCCGCTGTATCTCCGCCAGGCTCAAAGATTTGGAGCAATCCAGAAAAAAAGCCAGCAACGCCACGCGTGGGGCGCTCACTCGTTGGTTTTTCGCTTTTAAAAGAGCGATGGCTTTTTCTTCACTCATATTTTAAGCAATTTCTTGTAATGCTTTTTTAAACCAATGTAGCACCGTCTGCCGGTAAGTATCGCCGTATAATTTGCTAAAAGTCCGGGTATGCGGATGACTCAAATCGCTGAGCGCGGCGATGCGTTCCTGAATGAAAGCAGTGGTTAGTCGGATATTACAATCCACCGTGATGCAATGTTTCCACGCTTCGTAGCTGGAAGGAATTGTCGAGAACTTTTCTAAAGACATAAGCAATGCGTTTTATACCGGAAATTCATCCCTGAACTGATACCCCTGCTTGTACAGCGCCACTTCACGGTCGGTGAGCAGGCAACTCCTGAGTTCGGCATCGATGCGCTCGTGGTCGAGGTCCTGCCCGATGATGACCAGCTCGTTTTGTCGATCGCCCCACTCGGCATCCCAGCGGCTTTCGATGTACTTCTGATTATCCACAAAAGTCTGATAACGAATACGTTCGCCGTAAGGCATACTGCACCACCACACACCCGTCGGCTCGGCCCGCAGCGAGCCGCCCGCCTGGCTCCAGTTGAGAGCGTCATTGGGTCGCGAAGCCAGCCAGAATAAACCTTTGCTACGGAAGATGCCGGCATCCCAATCGCGATTGATGTATTGCCAGAAGCGCTCCGGGTGGAAGGGCCGCTTATCGCGAAAAACGAATGAAGTAATGCCGTATTCCTCGGTTTCGGGAGTGTGCTCGCCGTAGAGTTCCTGCATCCAGCCGGCGGACTGGCTCGTCCGGGCGTAATCGAACAGCCCGGTGTTCAGGATTTCCGGCAGCGACACCCGGCTGTGGGCGGTTTTGATGATTTTCGCCTCGGTGTTGAATTTGCGGATGATGGCTTCGAGTTCCTGCACCCGTTCACGTGGTACGAGGTCGGTTTTGTTGAGGAGAATAACGTTGGCAAACTCCAACTGATCGGTCAGTAGATTGACGATGGCACGGCGGTCGCTGGCATCTTCATTTAATTTGCGGTCGTGTACGGTTTCGACGCTGCCAAAATCCTTGTGAAAATTGTAGGCATCCACCACCGTCACCAGCGTATCAAGCTGGCTTATGTCAGATAGGTTCACTTTCAATTCTTCGCTATCGAAGAAAAAGCTCTGCGCCACCGGCAGCGGCTCAGAAATGCCCGTACTTTCGATGAGCAGATAATCGAAGCGCCCTTCCTGCGCCAGCTTCGCTACTTCCTCGATCAGGTCTTCGCGCAAAGTGCAGCAGATGCAGCCATTGCTCATTTCCACGAGTTTTTCCTCGGTGCGCGAGAGGGTGTTGCCCTCCTGCACGAGGCGTGCGTCCACATTCACCTCGCTCATGTCATTCACGATGACGGCTACTTTCATGCCTTGCTTGTTGTGCAAAACGTGATTCAGCAGGGTGGTTTTTCCAGCGCCGAGAAAGCCTGAAAGCACGGTTACGGGAAGTTTTTTTGATTTCATATCAACCTTAGTTTTTTTGATTGTTCTTAAATGACTTATCTGGATAGTCAGGTACAGGGGGCACATCTCTAGGGTCTTCCTCGATCTTATTTAGTAGGTATTTTATGCCCGCCTCTAGCTGTGCGTCTTTCCCATTGAATGTCTCGTGGGGTAGATTGTCCACCTCCATATCAGGGACATGCCCGTGTCCTTCAATGATCCACTCTCCTTCTGGACCATAGAAGCCATGCATCGGTGCATTCATTACGCCTTTATCGCTCAACTTATTACTGGAATTCAGCCAAACTTGTCCACCCCAGGTTCGTTTTCCTATGGTGATTCCAAGTCCAAACCGCCTAAATGCTTCCGCAAAGGTTTCGCCATTAG
>CAZFBU010000043.1:1965-27278 GCA_964517175.1 uncultured Saprospiraceae bacterium | reverse complement strand
ATCAAAGCCTTCGACTGGAATGCTATTTTCCCAACATTTGTTGCCAGTTATTTTACAATGGGCAATGGCTCCACTTTCGTACTATTCCCGTGGCTCGGCTATGCCTTTCTGGGCGGTGTGATGGGCGTCTGGTTGAATCGCCAGCCGACCGCTGCCTTCAGTAAATGGCTACCCTGGGTATTGCTGGTTTTGGGCTTCCTGCTGCATAAATTTTCCACGCATTGGATACTGGCGCTGCACCAACTGACGGGCTGGGAAGTTTTCCTCGGTACACTCAAGAATAATTACCTGCTCATCCGCCTGGGGCACGTGCTGATCGCAATGGCAGCCGTGATCTGGATGACGCGCTGGTGGAAAAATATGCCACCGCTGGTTACCAAAATCGGTAGCGAAACACTCACGATTTATGCGGTGCACTATGTGGTGTTGTACGGTACATGGTTTGGGGTTGGTCTGTCAACCTTCTGGAAACGCTCCCTCGATCCCATTCCGGTAGCGCTGGGGGCGGCTTTGTTTGTGGTGAGTTTTATCATTTTGATTGCTCATATCGAAACGGTTCGGGATGTCATTTACAACCGCATACCGGCAAAGGCGCATTACACTTTCCGGGTAGCCCGGATTGTCATCATTCGATTCTATCGCCGCGAAATGCGCCCGGCCATGCAGCGTTTGCTGACCGTTCGAGCCGAATCTTAACCTTCGAACTTTATCATATCGACAAGGGAAATCCATGGGTGCATGCCGATGGATTTTTCTTTTTTCTTCCTTTTTGGAAAGGCTTTCAAAAATAAAGGGTTTTTATTTTGTCAAATAGGCAATTACTTTGCTATATTTTTGCCATTCTTTATTATATCAAAACACTTTAAAATCCATTTGTATGAATCGAATATTTCTTATTGCCATTCTTATCATAAGTGCCTTTACCTTGCAAGCGCAAGTGGATGAGGCACCCAATCGCCGCACCGGCGAAGGCGACGGGCCGCACACTCAGCTCATCATCCGGGGCGTGACGCTCATCAACGGAAACGTAGCGCCACCCGTAGGGCCGGTGGATATCGTCGTAGAAGGCAATCGCATTACGCAAATTCGCAACGTCGGATATCCGGGCGTGGACATCAACCCGGAGCGGCGTCCGAAACTCAAGGAAGGAGGAAAAGAACTCAATTGTGAAGGGATGTATCTGATGCCCGGTTTCGTGGATATGCACGGGCACATTGGCGGTCGCGCGCAAGGTGCCAACGCCGAATACGTTTTCAAGCTCTGGATGGGGCATGGCATCACGACTATCCGCGACCCATCGTGTGGCAATGGCTTGGACTGGGTGCTGAAACACCGGGAACGCAGTGCGAAAAATGAAATCGTAGCGCCGCGCATTTTGGCTTATACCTCCTTCGGGCAAGGTAGCGAAGAGCCGATCAGTACGCCGGAAATGGCGCGCGAATGGGTGCGTCAAAATGTCAAAAATGGCGCTGACGGTATCAAGTTCTTTGGAGCAAACCCCGACATCATGCAGGCGGCTCTGGAAGAAAACAAAAAGCTGGGGCTGCGCTCCGCTTGTCACCACGCGCAAATGGACGTAGGCCGCTGGAATGTGCTGAATTCCGCTCGCGCCGGACTTACGTCGATGGAGCATTGGTATGGTTTGCCGGAGGCTTTGTTTGCCGATCGCACCGTGCAGGATTATCCGCTGGATTACAACTATGCCAACGAGCAAAACCGATTCGAAGAGGCTGGCAAACTTTGGAAACAAGCAGCGAAGCCGGGTTCTGAGCATTATGAAAAGGTGATGAATGAACTGCTGGAACTGGATTTCACCATTGACCCAACGTTCAATATTTACGAAGCCAATCGCGACCTGATGCGCGCCCGCCGCGCCGAGTGGCACGAAGAATATACCATGCCTTCGCTCTGGCGCTTTTATATGCCGAGCCGCATTTCGCACGGTTCGTACTGGCATGCCTGGGGCACTGAGCAGGAAGTTGCCTGGAAAGATAATTATAAAAAGTGGATGGAATTCGTGAATGAGTACAAAAACCGGGGCGGTCGCGTGACTGCTGGTTCGGATTCCGGATTCATTTACCAATTGTATGGCTTCGCTTACATCCGTGAGTTGGAGCTACTGCGCGAAGCTGGTTTCCACCCGCTGGAAGTGGTTCGCTCCGCAACGCTCTACGGGGCACAGGCACTGGGACTGGAAGATCAGATCGGCACGGTGGAAGTCGGGAAACTGGCGGATTTTGTCATCGTGGAAGAAAATCCGCTGAAGGATTTCAAAGTATTGTACGGAACCGGCGCGATCCGCCTGGATGAGAACAACGAAGTGATCCGCGTGGGTGGCGTGAAATACACGGTGAAAGACGGCGTGGTTTATGATGCGAAGCAACTACTGGAAGACGTGCGCCAAATGGTCATTGATTCCAAGACGAAAGAAGATTACGAGATCGTACAACCGGGCAAGAAAATCAAGCCGTAAGTTACGAAGCATGCGTTCAGGTGGCATCACTCATTCCTCCGGGAGATGCCACCTGACCTATTGAATCCAGACTGCATTTTTTTTGCGGGAAATAAAAACGGTACGAACCATCCCGATTCAACCTACGCCTTCCTCGGCATAATAAATCCGTTCTCGACCCGCTCAAAACCCACCTTCGGGTAATATTCCATAGCCGGAGCAGCGGAAAGCAGCAACAACATCGCCTGCTCACCTACTTCCTGACGCGTGATTTCAATCAGTTGTCTGCCGATTTTCTGATGCTGATATTCTCTGCGAACGGCCAGGTCAGACAGGTACGCACAGTAGCTGAAGTCCGTGAGCGTGCGGGCCAGCCCCACCAATTCGCCGTCGTGCCAGGCACTTACCACGAGATTGGCATGGTCAAACATCCTGCGAATGCGCGCGGGATCGTGCGTTGGGCGCGTGATACCAGAACTATTAAAAACAGCGATAATATCTTCGGTCGCCAGCGGTTCGTTCACTTTAAATTCAATGGTCATAGGTTATTTTTTTTAAAAGGGCGATTAATCAGAACCTTT
Organism: uncultured Saprospiraceae bacterium; assembly: GCA_964517175.1. Lineage (GTDB taxonomy): Bacteria > Bacteroidota > Bacteroidia > Chitinophagales > Saprospiraceae > JADJNW01. The sequence goes on along the minus strand of CAZFBU010000043.1, from coordinate 24,245 downwards.
AGATTATTGGAATTCAATGGAAATTCTACATCTATCCATCACTGTATTCAGCCATCATTCCAATCCTCCATAATTTGTATTCCAACTCAAAAAGGCAAAAAAAAATTCACCGGCAATGTTACTTTTTTACGGTTTCCGCATTATGAAAAGGAAGCAGTCAAAATGGAGCGCTCAAAAAACCAATTGGTTGCAGAGATATAGAAAAAATGTCATGTAAAAAACACTAGATGTTTTCTAATTTAGAAATAAATCGTACCCTTGTAAAAAATGAGCCGATGAGGGTATTCAAAAGGACTGTTTCAGAAGAAGCGGTGCTGGAGGAGTGGGAAGAGATCAAGGCAGCCCAGCGCGACCCGGTTCTGTTCCGCCCTTTGTACGACCGCTACTTCGAATCGATATATCGCTTTGTTTTTCGACGCACTGCCGACGAAGAACTGACGGAAGACCTGTGCTCGCAGGTTTTTCTCAAGGCGATGCAAAAACTCGATACGTATCAATATAAAGGTGTTCCATTTTCATCCTGGTTATTTCGCATTGCTGCCAATGAAGTGGCGCAATATTACCGGCAGAACAAGAAAAATCGTGTGGTTAGCGCGAATGAGTCGGATTTTACGGACATGAAAGACGAAATGGATGACAAGGAAGAGGAAGCACACCTGGAAAACCTGATAAAAGTGCTGGATACATTGAAAGATACAGATTTGCAACTGATTGAAATGCGTTTTTTTGAACAGCGTCCTTTCAAAGAAATTGCCGAGATACTTGATATGACGGAGAGTAACGCCAAAGTGAAAACGTACCGCATTCTGGAGCGTTTGAAAACCAAATTAATCAACATGGCTTGAGGCTGAAACCAGGGAGGAGATATGAGTAACAACTACGACATACGAATAAATCAAAAGCAACCGTCAAGCGAAGAAATCGCCCGGCACAAGGACTTTGACGCCCTGCTGGAACAATACAAAGCCAGTGCGCCTCAGCGCCGTACAGTTACCGTTCGCCGGTTGGCTTACGTAGCTGCTGCCGCCATCGCTGTTGCCGCCTCTGTACTGCTGGTAATCAACTTTTTATGGACCTCGAATACCCCAAATCTGACCCAGGAAGAATACTTTGCTATGCAGCCGGCAATCCATCCACCGTTGGAAGAAGCTGCGCCAACTTTCGCCGTGAATATTGTCCAAGCGGAAACCGGCGGCACGATCAAAACCAAAACCGGTGCACGCATGGTGGTGCCTACGCAGGCATTTATGAACGACCGCGGCGCCCTGATCGAAGGAGATGTACAGGTACACTATCGCGAACTGCATGACTACATCGATTTTTTCCTGGCAGGCGTGCCCATGCGATATGACTCCAATGGTATGGCGTATCAGTTGGAGTCGGCAGGAATGATCGAAATGTTTGCCGAGCAAAATGGCGAACGCATATATCTGGCACCCGGCAAGGTGATCGAAGTAGAATTGATAACGGTGCTCGAATTGCCGGAAGGCGAAGAAGTACCCGATTTTACCATCCACCAACTCGATACTGCTGCCCGCACCTGGCAAATCCGCGATGTAAAACACGTACAATTCGTAGAAGATATAGCGAATGCATCAAACAACACCAACAATCCCGTTAACACACTCAGAAATGAGTATGCTAGTCAATTAGCCACTATCGAATCCGCAGCCGAATCCCGGCTGCGGGAGATAGAGGCGTTGGTTGCCGCCCCACCAGAACCCATGAAACCACTGCCGGCTAGAAGTGATCTGCCTTCCTTCGAACCAGACTTTCTGGAAGGCGCCGCATTTGCAGATGATCCCAACACACCAGAGAATGAAAGTGAGCGTCTGAAAACCCAACTGAAGCGTACCTGGCAAATTGTTCCAAACACGGCTTACGATGAACGCGATTTCCAGATTACCTGGGAAAATATTCAACTTAAAAAATTGAACAACCGAGATTACGAATTAACAGGTACCAACGGTGATCGGACGCTCACACTTATTGTCACACCCATACTGACCGGCTCGGAACACCAGCAGGCACTAGCGGAATACGAACGCGAATACGCCAACTGGCAAACCCAAATGGCTAACCGCGAGGCGCAACTCCGGGAGCAAAAAGAGGCGCTTATCGCAAATGTCGCCCGGCAGAAAGCCACTGCCCGGGAAGCCTACCGAAGCAAATTAGCAGAACTCGGACTCGATACCGCCGAACTGATGACCCGAAAGCGAATCATCAATCGATTTGAAGTGGATGATTTCGGGCTGTGGAACTGCGACCGCGTGATCGCGCAGGCGGAACAACAACTGACCAGCCAACTGAAAGACCAGTTCGGGCAGCAATATCAACATCAGGTGGCTTATCTGGTCAATAAACAACACAACACGATCTATCGCTATTATGTAACGAACGATCATCCGATCCGTTTCAACAGCGATGCAGATAATTTGCTTTGGGTGGTGACGGAAGACAACAAGATCGCCATCCTAAAGCCAACCAACTTCAAAAAGGCATTGGAAAACCAGCGCAAAACCGTTGAACTGGAACTAGTAGAAAAACCAATTCGGCAGGAAGCAGACGCACGGGCGGTATTGACCTGGCAGTAGGTTGAGTTTAAAGTTCGAGGTTCAAACACTTGAACTTTGAACCTCAAACTCTAACCTGCCTTCACTGCTCATCGTCGTAAATGCCCACCACCCGCTCGCCAGGCTTGGCGTAGCCGCGATACATGCCCTCACTGTTGAATGGCATAGCGACGTTCCCGTCCTTATCCACTGCGATCAAACCGCCGGAGCCGCCGGCTTTCACCAATTTTTCATTGATGACCCTCTTACCCGCTTCTTCCAGCGATAAACCGCCGTATTCCATCAAAGCGCTGACATCGTGCGCAACGGTGTATCGAATGAAAAACTCTCCGTGCCCGGTGCAGGAAATACCGCAAGTGGCGTTATTGGCGTAAGTACCTGCACCAATGATCGGCACATCACCCACGCGATTCCAGCGCTTGTTGGTCATGCCGCCGGTAGAAGTGCCCGCCGTGATGTTGCCGTCTTTATCCAGTGCAACGCAACCCACCGTGCCATATTTGTAATCCGGGTTCGAATCGATGCTGCTTGTGCGCTGATCTTCCGCTGCTTTAGCGCGTTGCAGTGCATTCCAGCGACTTTCGGTATAGAAATAAGCCGGATCGACGGTTTCGATGCCCTGCATTTTGGCAAAATCCTCCGCGCCTTTCCCGATAAGGAAAACGTGCTCCGACTGCTCCAACACCGCCCGGGCTGCCCGAATGGGGTTTTTGATGGTGGTCAGCCCGCCTACTGCGCCGGCGTTGAGGTCGGCTCCGGTCATAAATGCTGCATCCAGTTCGTTTTTGCCATCATTGGTAAAAACAGCGCCTTTACCGGCATTGAACAGGGGCGAATTTTCCAGCGACATAATCGTTTGCTCCACAGCATCCATGCTCGAGCCGCCATTTTTGAGAGTTTCTTCCCCGATATCGAGCGCAGCATGCAGCGCTGCCCGGTAAGCCGAATCACGCTCCGGCGTCATGTCCGCCCGCAAAATGGTACCCGCGCCGCCGTGAATGACGATCGCGTACGCCGCGCGTTCCGTCGTTTTTTCCGAAGCTGCTTCTGTGTCAGTCGCATTTTCCTGGTTGGAGCAACTGCCAAGAGCGAACAGCGCTGCGGTCAGGAACAGTAGTGTATATTTCATCTTATTCCAGATTTTTTTGATGAAAAAAGTTTCAAAAAATCACACGATGCCAAGATAATCACTGCGCCATTTTTATAGGATTGAAACAATCGAAAAGATTGTTTTTTACCCCAAAATATCCAAATTATATTTTAAAAGCATGCCAATTGTTTCATTTTTAATATATTTACTGATAAATCTTTGAAAGATAAGATTCCAATTTACCCATTTTTCTGTTTTCGCTCATTTTTTTTCGGAACAACAAATTTAAGTAAACAAAATGTTAAACCAGCAAAATAAAGTATTTTGGCACTTGCTTCGTTGGTCAAAGCCCGATGATTTCCACTCCATTGTAAACCAAATGTGAACACACAGGCAGCGATTGTCAGCCGGCAGACGTTTGTAAAAATATTTGTTCTCCGCGTAGTCACATTCAAAAAGCGATTTCCTCAAAAGATCACAAAGATCAGACTTTTTCATTAAACTGTTTTATATCCAATTTTTTTATCTAAAACGCTGTTTATGAAGTTTCAATTTACTACACTCACACTGCTGTTCTGTCTGTTGACGGCGGCAGTTTACGGTCAATTTACTGTTCGCGGAACAGTAGTTGATACCGAAAACCAACCCCTGATCGGCGCTACGGTTCTGATTAAGGGCACAGCACAGGGTACTACTACCGACATTGACGGTAGCTTCAGTATCAATGTTCCTGGTTCAGAAGCAGTGCTGCTATTCACCTACACCGGTTTTTCCGAAACGGAAGTGACCGTTACACCGGCGACGGGCAATTTATCTGTCACCATGCAGGAATCCGTAAGCGCCCTGCAGGAAGTCGTCGTGGTTGGTTATGGTGAAACGCGCAGAGAAGCGCTGACCGGCTCGGTCACATCGCTCCGCTCGGACAAGATCGAGCAGGTGCCATTGGCTTCCATCGAGCAAACGCTGCAAGGTAATATTGCGGGTTTGCAATCCATCACCGGTAACGGTCAGCCGGGAGCTAATACCCAGATTCGTATTCGCGGTCAGGGTTCTATCTCTGCTTCCAGTGAGCCGTTGTACGTGATCGACGGTATTCCGGTTTCTTCAGGTGATCTTTCTCGCTTGAACACGACCGCCAATGTAATGGCTTCCCTGAACCCGAACGACATTGAAACCGTAACGGTTCTGAAAGATGCGGCTGCAACGTCGATCTATGGTTCTCGCGGTGCAAACGGGGTTATCCTGATCACCACCAAGAGCGGTAAGAGCGGTAAGCCGAAAATCGACTTTAGAACACAGGTTGGCTTCAACGACTGGGCAGTTTCTGAAGACAGAAGATTGCGTACACTGACAACGCCGGAGTACACCGAAATGTACCTCGAAGGCTGGCAAAACCGGGGCGAAACCCTGGAGCGTGCCATTGAACGTTTCAATGGGCACTATCCCGGCGCGGTTGACTTCGGGCCGAATGGCGAAATTCAACGGGTGAACGTAGAAACAAACTGGATCGACGAGATCACCAGAATGGGCGTCAATCAGAGCTACGACCTGAGCCTGAGCGGTGGTAATGATGTGGTTTCCTATTTTGCATCGGGTTCTTATTTCAGCCAGGAGTCGCCGATTATTTACTCTGGTATGGACCGCTATTCCTCTCGGGTAAACCTGACTGTAAGAGCCTCCGACAAGCTGAAATTCACCAATAACCTGAATGTTTCGAAGATCGAGCAGTTTGGCGCATCCGATGGTTCTGCCTGGGCAAATCCGATGTACAATGGTTATTTCCTGGCGCCGACTATTCCACTGCGCGATGACCAGGGGCGCTTCTACGGCGACCACCAGAGTTTCTTCATGGGGGGTAATAACCCGGTCGGTAGCTTGAGCGGTGATGATACCCGCGAATTGGATCAGGTTAGAATCCTGAACAGCTTCACCGGCGAGTACGAAATCACGGACGGTTTGAAATTCAAAACCGCCTGGGCGTTTGATTTGATTAACCTCGGCGAATTCACCTATCGCAACCCACGCTACGGCGATGGTCGTAACGTTGGTGGTTTTGCATCGGAGTCTTCGATTAACGAACTGAACTGGATTGGTACGCAAACGCTGAACTACGTGAAGACCTTCGCGCAGAAGCACAACGTAGCGGCATTGGTCGGTTACGAATCGCAAAATAACACCCGCAGGCGGGTACTGGCTTCGGGGCAAGGCTATCCAAACCCGACCCTGCGCACGCTGGCAAGCGCCGCCGAGCCAACCAACGCTACCAGCGACGAAACCGCGTACGCATTTGAATCCATTTTCTCGCAAGTCAATTACAACTACAACCTGAAGTACTACCTGAGCGGCTCGGTGCGTCGGGATGGTTCTTCCCGTTTCGGTATTAATAACCGCTACGGTACATTCTGGTCGGTGGGCGCTTCCTGGCGTTTGGATCAGGAAGACTTTATCAGTTCCATCAGTGCAATTGATGCCTTGAAGCTGCGCTCCAGCTACGGTACGACGGGTAATGCCGGTATCGGCAACTTCGCCTGGGTGCCGTTGTTCGGCTTTGGCGCTGATTACGATGGTTCGCCGGGCGGCAGACCAAGCAACGTAGGTAATATCGATCTGACGTGGGAGCGGACGACCAGCTTTAACGTTGGCTTGGACTTCGGGCTGTTCAACATGCTTTCCGGTACGGTGGAATACTTTAATCGTGAATCGGATAACCTGCTGTTAGATCGTCCTATTTCCGCAACAACCGGCTTTACGTCGCTGACGCAAAACTTCGGTGCCATGCGGAACAGTGGCTGGGAAATTACCCTCGATGCGGCTATCCTGAGCAGCGGCGATTTCCAATGGAATGTCGGTGGTAACATTACTTTCCTCAAGAATGAGATTACCAGACTGGATGAAGACATCGTGGCTGGTACGAAAATTCGCCGGGAAGGCTTTGATTATCAGTCTTACTACTTATTTGAGTATGCCGGTGTGGATGCGCAGACTGGTTTGCCACAGTGGTACACCGACGAAACGGAAAACACTATTACCAGCAATATTGCCGAAGCAAGCCGGTTTATCTCCGGCCGAAGCGCTACGCCGGATTTCTTTGGCGGCTTCAATACGAATATGAGTTGGAAAGGTATCGTCCTGGATGCGCAGTTTTCTTACTCCTGGGGGAATTACGTGTATGACTCCAACGCTCGTTTCCTGCAGGGCGATGGCGCACTGACGCCGCGTAGCCAGACAAACCTGGTACTGAACCGCTGGCGCCAGCCGGGTGATATGACCGATGTGCCACAGTTCCAGTGGGGTAACCGCAGTAACAGTAACGTTGCAAATATGACGCGCTGGTTGTACGATGGCTCTTTCATTCGTCTGCGCAACCTGACGCTGGCATATAACCTGCCTTCTACATTTATCAATAAGGCAAACCTGCGTTCGGCAAGAGTGTATTTCCGGGGTACCAATGTGCTGACGTTCTTCAACGACCCGGATTTGTATCTGGATCCGGAAGCACAGGTGAGTGGTGTGATTTCTTCACCGATTCCGAACATGAGAACGTTCTCTTTCGGTCTTGATCTTGGATTTTAGTAAAATCAAAAAGTATTTATAATGATGAGAAATAAATTCTTCAAATCCATATTTTATCCAGTTGCCGTATCTTTCATGCTGGTTTTCAGCTCCTGCGGCGAGGATTTTCTGGAAATTGATCCGTTCCAGTCGGTTACGCTGGATGGCGCTATCCAGACACTGGACGACTACCGGGCCGCCGTGAATGGCATTTACGATGGTATGCAGTCTTCCAACTACTACGGTCGTTATTCTATCCTGGTACCAGATGTAATGTCGGATGATGTAAAGCAAAACGCACAGGCAAACCGCGCCCGCGATTTTTCGGATTACAACGCCAATGCACTGGACGGTATCGCCAATGGTATGTTCAATAGCATTTACAACGTCATCAACCGGGCAAACCTGGTGATCAACACGGAAACCGACCTGCCGGCTGCCGTGCAGGCTCAGAAAAACCAGTTTGTCGGCCAGGCTTATGCCCTGCGGGGATTGGCTTATTTTGATGCAGTTCGATTGTACGCGCAACACTACGGTTTTACAAATGATAATTCGCACCCTGGTGTGCCGATCGTACTGGAATTTGATCAAAACAACCGCCCACCAAGAAACACGGTGGCGGAAGTATATGCACAAATTCTCAGCGACCTGAACGAAGGGGTGAAGCTCATGCAGTCACCTTCCACCGATAAGGCGCGCATGTCGCAGGAAGCTGCCAAGGCAATTCTGGCGCGCGTACACCTGTACATGGGCAATTGGGCGGAAGCTGAGCAGAATGCGACGGATGTGATCAACAGCAACCGCTTTAGTCTGATGACGACGGATGCTTATGTGGCATCCTGGGACGAGCAGTTTTCTTCTGAATCCGTATTTTCCATCGTTTTCCGCCAGGATGATGGCAATGGTGCCGATGCACTGGGGCGGATGTACCTGGTCGATGGCTACGGTGATTACCTGCCTTCTGAAGATGTGCTTAGCCTGATTCCGGAAGGAGACGTGCGCAATGGCGTATTCAAGGAAGATGAGAATCTGGGTGGCGGTGATCTGGGCACGCTGCGGGTTAACAAATATCCGAACCCGGCGGTTCAGAACAGTACGCCGGTTGTACGCTTGTCAGAAATGTATCTGATCCGGGCGGAAGCGCGGGCGATGCAAAACAAAGAAGCAGATGCACAGGCAGACGTGACGGTTATTCGTCAGCGTGGCTTGCCAACGGCGGATGCTGTTACAGCGACCGGCGACGCACTGCTGGATGAAATTGAAACGGAAAAGCGCATTGAGCTGATGTTTGAAGGACATCGCCTTTGGGAACTGATGCGCAAGAAAAAAGGTGTTTCCCGCAACAACTGTACGAATATCATTTGCGAGATACCTTATCCAAATGATCGCTTCATTTTGCCGATTCCACAGCGTGAAATTGATGCGAATGCGAATATAGCCCAGAACCCCGGCTACTAATTCCGACGGTTTAAAGGCGTAAAAATCGGGAGCGCTGCTTACTCAATTGGTGGGCAGCGCTCCTGTTTTTATCTATGGAAAGTAAATTTTTGTCTAAAAATAACGTACTTTCCGAGAACACAGCCTACCTTTAATGTATTACTAGTAAAATATAATTTTTATCCATGGGACAGTTTTTTAAATTCCTTCTGGCTTCTTGCCTCGGCGTTTTTCTGGCGATGATTGTCATCTTTGGCATCGGTTTCGCCGTGATTGCAGGTATTGCCAACAGTGCCAACAAGCCAGCCAAAATAAGCCCGAATACCGTGCTGCGCCTCACTTTTGACCAGCCAATCCCCGACCGGACCAATAATATTCAGGTGACCAGTTTTAGCCCTAATGATGGTGAAATCATCGGCTTGCAGGATATGCTCCGCCTGATCGAACGCGCCAAAGACGACGATAACATCAAAGGCATTTTCATCGAATCCGTCGGAATGAACAGCACCGGCTGGGCCACCGCCAATGCTTTGCACGATGCACTGGCGGATTTTAAAGACAGCGGCAAGTTTATCGTCGCTTACTCTGATTACTATTCACAGGGCATTTACTATCTGGCTTCCAATGCTGACTATATCGTCGCGAATCCGCTGGGCATTGTTGATTTTCGGGGTATTGCGGCAGAAGTTCCGTTTTTTAAGGAAATGCTGGATAAAATCGGCGTGGATGTGCAGGTTTTCTACGCCGGCAAGTTCAAAAGCGCTACCGAGCCTTACCGTCGTACAAATATGTCGGAAGAAAATAAGCTCCAAGTGCGGGAATACCTCGATGCAATCTACGAAACCTTTCTTACCGATATTGCGGAGGCAAGAAATATGGATGTAACAGCACTCCGGAAAATTTCCAATGATTATGCGGCCTTTCAGCCAAACGACGCGGCGGAATTGCGGGTGATTGATGCCGTCGGATACCGCGATGACGTTCTGCAGTTTATGCGAAAGAAAATGGGGTTGGGCGAAAAAGAGAGTGTAAAGACGACTTCCATTCAAAACTACCTGGCAAGCAATCCACTTGATAAGGATTACAGCGTGAAAAACAAAATTGCGATCGTTTATGCGGAAGGTACCATCGTAGATGGGAAGGGCGAATACGGCAGCACGGGTTCCAAGAGATACGTGGATATTTTGCAGGACATCCGCAAGAATGACCGAATCAAAGGGGTGGTGCTACGCGTCAACTCGCCGGGAGGCAGCGTTACGGCTTCCGAGAATATACTCCGGGAGGTAAACCTGCTCAAAGAAGCCGGCAAACCGGTCGTCGTTTCGATGGGTGATTATGCAGCTTCCGGCGGTTATTACATCGCCTGTGTTGGCGATACCATCGTAGCTGAAGAAAATACGCTGACTGGTTCAATCGGTGTATTCATCACCATTCCAAATATGCAGGGCTTGCTGAATGACAAACTCGGCATCACCTTTGATACGGTCCGAACCGGTGATTTTTCGGTGGGAATAACGCCGGTTTTTGCGATGAATGAAGCCGAAAAGCAAAAAATACAAGCGATGACCAATGCCACCTATGAGGCGTTTCTGCAGCGCGTTGCAGACGGACGTGGCATGACGCGCGACCAGGTCCACGAGATTGCGCAGGGGCGCGTATGGACGGGCGCAAAAGCCAAAGAACTGGGATTAGTTGATGTGGTTGGCGACCTGAATACTTCGCTGGAAATTGCCGCCAATCTTGCGGGCATAGAGCAATACCGCATCGAAGAATATCCCCGAACCAAAGACCCTTTCCAGCAACTGCTGGAGTCGCTGCTGAATGAAGATAAAATGATGGTAAGCCAGGAACAATTGATACGAATGAAGCTCGGCAACTGGTATCCGTATTACAAAACACTGCAGGAAGTACACGATACGCGGGGCGTGCAGGCGCGCTTGCCGTTTGTGATTCCGGTAGAATAGAGCGGAGGAGGAGGGATTCGAACCCCCGGTACCGTTGCCAGTACACCGCATTTCGAGTGCGGCCCATTCGACCACTCTGGCACTCCTCCATTCATCAGGACGGCAAAGATACAGCTTATTCGCTTCAAAATAAAGACGTTGCTGATAAAAATATACGGATTTCTACCCGAGTTATTCGAAGATATTCGGATAACCCGGTTTCATTTTTCCGAACTTGCTTATCTTTCGGTTGTTTAGTAACGAGCAAATAATAAGTCTTCGATTTGGAGTTAGGGATTTTAAAGGCAGTCGAGGCAAAAAACGTAGGCATAGCGGCGCTAAGTCGAGGCTTTTTAACGAAGAATGCCTTTAAAAGAGCAGCTACAAAACCAGATGTTATTATTTGATCGTTACCTGGCATTCAAAGTTGGAACAACATGAAGAAATATTTCTCACTCATAAAGTTTAGTCACACCATTTTTGCACTGCCGTTCGCCCTGTTGGGCTTTTTTTTGGCTACGCTGGAAACGGGAAGTGGGTTTAGTTGGCGGCTGTTTCTTCTGGTGCTGTTGTGCATGGTTTTTGCGCGGAGTGCCGCTATGGCGTTCAATCGCTATCTCGACCGGGATATCGATGAGCAAAACCCACGCACGGCCAAGCGGGAAATTCCGGCGGGCGTGATTTCGCCAAAAGCAGCGTTGCTGTTCGTTATTGCCAATGCGGGATTTTTCGTGGTTACTACCTGGTTTATCAATCCCTTGTGCTTTGTGTTGTCGCCGGTAGCGCTGGCGGTCATTTTGGGCTACAGCTACACCAAGAGGTTTACCTATCTTTGCCATTTTGTGCTGGGGTTGGGGCTATCGCTGGCGCCCATCGGGGCTTATCTGGCAGCCGGTGGCGGCTTCGATCTGATTCCGATTTTGTATTCCATTTCGGTGTTGTTGTGGGTATCGGGCTTTGATATTATTTACGCTTTGCAGGACGAAGACTTCGATAAATCCCTGCAGTTGAATTCCATACCGGTAAAGCTCGGGAAGAAGAATGCACTATGGTTATCTACGTCATTGCACATTTTATGTGCTATCATCATACTTTCGGCTGGCTATTTACTCGCGCAGCAATATCCCGCTTTTGAATGGCTCCATTGGGTAGCTGCGGGCACATTCACTATACTATTGACTTACCAGCATTTGATTGTAACACCCGGAGATTTGAGCCGGGTGAATATCGCTTTTTTTACAACCAACGGCTTTGCCAGTTTGATTTTTGGAGCATTGGTAATTCTGGACATTTATTTTTAAACGGGTGAAGGATGATCTAATGGACAAAAATCATATCAAAACGCTTTTGAGAAAGAACGGAAGGACACTCGAATCCCTCCACTCTCTTTTCTATCTTACTCGCGTTAATTTACCATTCACTTCTTCCACGATGTAAGCATCCTTAAAGCCCGCCGCCTGCACCTCGCGCAGCACTTGTCGCGCCTCCGCCACCGAGTCGAAGCCCGCCAGGATTTTCACCGTGAGGTTGCCTTTTTTGACATCTTCAATCGTGCCTAAGCCGCTGATCTGCGAAGCATTAAAATTGCGCACATTGCTATAAGCCGCCAGCTGAATTTTATACCGCCCGGTCGATGTCGCAGGAGGAGAAGACGGTTCGGGTGTTTTTGGCGTCAAGCCGCCGGTATCACCGCCGGTGCTCACCTGCTGAGTTTGCGTTTCTTCTACGATGAAAGCGCCTTTGTAGCCTTGATTTTTCACGAGCCGCAGAATTCGCTCTGCCTCCTCGCGGGTCTGAAATGTACCCACTCTGATTTTATACGTTGCACCAGCTTGGCTGTAATACAAAGTGCCAAAGTTTTTCAAATCCGGAAAGCCATCCAGGTTGGGCTTGCTCAGCGCGGCAACCTGCACCGCGAAGCCACTGGCAATGGTCTTTACGCCCGTATTCGGATCGGCAAATGGGTCGCGCACGCCCAGGTCGTCGCCAATCGGTACATCGGCATTGACCGACACCATGGAGATCGTACCCAGCACATCCCGGTCGAAGCCGCCGGTAGCCCGCACAGTGCGGCTGATGTCACGGAAGCCGGGGCGCGAGTAGCGCACGATATAATTCGTATTCGGACTAAGGGCGAGCATGTAGTCGCCATTCAGGTCGGAGCGAACGGTGACGCTGTTATTGGTTGTTTGGTTGATAGCCGAAACGGTGACGCCTTCCAGCGGAATGCGCGTGGTGTAATTAACGACTCTGCCCGAATATTCTTCGCCAACACGCGGCAGCATTACCTCATATTCGCGGCTCTCCTGCCCGACGCTGGTGGTTGCAACCCGTACACTCTGGCTGATGTAGCCTTCTTTGCGAATAAGGATGTTGCAATCCAGCCCTTGCACTGCCTGAAATTTGTAAACGCCCTGGTTATCCGCCTGAAACTCGCTTTCACCGCAGGCGGCAAAATCAACCATTGCATTGCCTACGGGAGCGCCATCCGCTGCATTTTTGATGCGAATGACCACGTTGTCGGCTGATTTTGAAACCTTGTAAATGTCTTCGTTGCCGCGCCCGCCGGCACGATTGGACACCAGATAGCCTAGATTTTTAAAATCATCATATACGAAATTGTAATCGTCGCGGGGCGAATTCACACCGTTGCCCATGTGGAAAATGCGCACCCAGCGGTTGTTGCTCTGCTCTGCCCGGAAAACGTCAAAGCCGCCAAGCCCCTCGTGCCAGTCGGAAGCGAAATAAAGTTGGTCGCCATCAAAGAAAGGCGTCATTTCGTTGCCCGGCGAGTTGATCACCGGGCCGAGGTTCTCGGGCGTACTCCAGTTGTTATCATTGCCAACGCGGTAAGACACGTAAATATCGTACCCGCCAAAGCCATCCACGCGATCCGACGCAAAATACAAGGCATTGCCATCGGGCGAGAAGTTGGGAAAGCCCACTGAAAAATCCGTTCCATTGTACTCAAATGGCTTGGCATTCACCCAATCACCATTAGCCGTGACTTCCGCAATTTGAATGCTCAGATTCATGCCGCTGGACGGAATCTGACGCGTGCCGTCCACGAAATTATTTTTGGTAAAAGCCACCCATTTCTCGTCGCGGGTGTACGAAAGCGGCCCTTCATTATAGGCATTTTTCAGATCGCTCTTCAGAAAATAAGGCGATTCGAGATAGCCATTCGTACCGATGGTGGCGATGAAAAGCTGGTTATTTGCCTGCCCCGACCAGTTGGCGCTGGAGCGCTGAATGTCGCGCCGCGCCGAAGAGAACACCACCTGATTATTGCCGAAAAACGTCGGCCCGAATTCCGAAGCCGAAGCGTTGATAAATTCATTCGTTACCTGATACGTCGCCGGTGTATTCTGCTGCGCAATCGCAAAATTGCAACTCTCGGCGTAGTGATTGCCCTCCCCGGGGTTGTCGCGTGCGTACTCCAGGTACCAGCGGCGTGCCTCCTCATACTGTCCCAATGCCTTGAGCACATGACCGTATTGGAGTTTGTAGATCGGCTCCACGTCTTGCTGTGCCATCGCGCGCACGTAGTACTTGGCAGCTTCCAGCATCTGATTCAAATGCCGGTAGCAGTCGCCGAGCTTCGCGAGCGCTTCGGTTTCGTTCGGCCGCCGCTCCAGTACGCTTTGGTAAGATTCGATGGCGAGATTGTAAGCGTGTAGTTCGTACTGCTTGTTGGCTTTCCGCAAATTGTTGCTAAACAACTGCCCAAAAGCGGAAACGTGCAGAACCATCGCAAATAAAGTGAATAATATTGGCTTGGTTACACTCATAGTTACATAGGATTTTTTGAGAGACATTACCCACTGAGTTGCCCCAGCTAATGTCCTTTGTTTATTGACAATAGTTCGGAATCCCTTCCGTTCAACTTGCAATTTAGTACAAATCACCAGCAAAATATGGCTTTTCTGTACAATAAAATCAAAAAAATGCCAAAACAACAGCAAAAAAATGATATAACCGCTCAAAAAACGTTATATTTATTGTATAAATTGTTCATTATGAAAAAACTACTCCTGCTCTTATCCATTTTTACGTTGGGGCTGGCAGCCACTTGCAACAAAACGCCGCGCAGTGAAGATTGCCAGGGCGAACCCGATCCCGATATGATGTGCATCGAATTGTACCAACCCGTTTGCGGCTGCGATGGCAAGACCTACCCCAACGATTGTTACGCCAGACGCGCCGGCATCAAGCAATGGACCGAGGGCGAGTGCCCGTAAGCATTTTATAATAAAAATCCGCTCGCTTTCTCTAAATTCCTTAGCTTTGCCACTCAAAAAAGACCAGCATGATATTGAGTGAAATTTTTATTTATCCGGTGAAATCTCTCCGGGGAATCTCCCTCACCTCGGCGAAACTAGAGCCTCGGGGATTAGCTTATGACCGGCGCTGGATGATCGTAGCAGACGGCGGTGATACCTTTCTTACCCAACGGGAATTTCCAACCATGGCGCTGCTGCACACCGAACTGACCGACCGGCACCTCATTATCCGGCATGCCACTAAGTCCATCGAACCCCTGTCCATTTTGCTGGATACAGGCAACTACGGCGAACCGATCAACGTGCGCGTGTGGGACGACGTCTGCGAGGCACTCCTGGTCAGTCCGGCAGCGGATACCTGGCTAAGTGAGGCATTGGAAACGCCCTGCCAGTTGGTCTATATGCCGGACGACTCCCGCCGATCCACCGATCCCCGGTATAGCAACCCGGACGACATCGTCAGCTTTGCGGATGGTTTTCCGCTCCTGCTTATTTGCCAGGCTTCGCTGGATGACCTGAACCGCAAATTGCCGGAACCCATTGGCATGATCCGATTCCGACCAAACCTGGTATTCACCGGTGGCGAACCCTATGCGGAAGACAACTGGAAGCAGTTTACAATAGGGAACCAAAACTTCCGGAGTGTGAAGCCCTGCGCTCGCTGCCAACTCACAACCGTTGACCCCGAAACGGGCACCTTCGGCAAAGAGCCACTCAGAACGCTCAGCACCTACCGGCTGGATGGACACAAAATCCTATTTGGCATGAATGTTATCTGGGATGCCAGGAATGAAGCACCATCCTTTATAAAAATTGGCGATCCAATCGAAGTAAGTGTATAAACTGCGGATTTTCGAACCCCGAATAAAAATTATAAAATACTGATAATCAAAATTTTATTGCATTAAGCCAAAAAAGATCGCAAATTGAAAAACAAACCTCTGCGTTCTGGCGACTTTGCACGAGATAAAAGCAATGCGAACTCTTGGTACTTAAAATCAGAGTATCACGATTTCCACGCCAATAAACTGACACCTCCGGTCAGCGATTTGTAAAACCCGAATTATTGAAATAAAATAATTCACATATATTTAAAAGCTTGTTTAATCACATTTTACACACAAATGCTTTATTTTCAGCACATTCCGAAGAAATAGTTTTCCGCATTTCGTTGTTTGTTTAACAAATTTTTCTTTTATTTGCATAAACAAAATACTGGAAGAGAAATTAGACCCCACCGTATCTCGACCAGCATCCGATCAGGAGTTTCGACTTTTGGTCGCTACCCTTCATATCAGCATTTTGACGCTGAGGGCTGTCTGTCTATCTATGGTTTCCAATTTAAGGGCATCACATTAAGCAAAATTTCGCTCGCGTGAGCGTTTATTCGTGCTTCGTAATATTATTTTTCATTGCTATGCGATGGAAAGCTGTAATGCTATTGGTTATGCTTTTTTCAATCTAACAAATTATAAATCCGCTATGAGTAGAAATTTCATTTACAAAAGAACCAACCGGCAAGAAGGGACATTCCAAAAACCAGCCCGAAGTCTGCCGTTGCTACTCCTGGTCTTGCTATTGAGCCAGGTCACCTATGCACAATTGAGCGTTTCGTTCAGCGTTACCCGGCCCTCCTGTTTCGGGCTGCCTAACGGTAAAGTCACCGCCATCGCCTCCGGAGGTACGTCCCCTTACAGCTACGCCTGGAACACTGGCGTTATGGAGCAAATGCTGAATAACATCACCGCCGGTACCTATACGGTGACGGTGACGGATGGTAGTGGCGCCAGTACCGTGGAAAGCGTTACCGTTGATCAACCGGCATTAATCCAGGCGGACATTGAGTCCTCCGCCAATTGCAGCAGCCCGGTCACCCTGACGGCATTGGGCACCGGTGGCACCCAGCCCTACAGCTACTACTGGACCACCGGCGAAAGAACCCAGGAAATCACCGTCGATGAAGGTAATTATTGCGTTACCATCACTGATAAAAATTTCTGTGGCGCGGTGAGTTGCATTACCGTCTCTCTCGAACCGCTCACGCTTTCCGCAGTAGCACAGGCAGTTACCTGTCCTGGCGGCAATGATGGTAAAGTGACTGCCAACCCCGTAGGCGGTACCCAGCCTTATGCCTATGCCTGGAGCAATGGTGAAACAACCGCTATGATCCAGGATTTAGCGCCTGGCACCTACAACGTCACCGTCACCGACGCCAACGGCTGCGAAGCAACCGCCTCGGCTACCGTAACCGATAAACCACCCATTGTGATCACCCTGAGCGCTACGCAGCCCACCTGCGTGGACGATACCAATGGCAGCATATTAGCGACCGTCTCCGGCGGCAACCCACCGTACACTTACCTTTGGAGTACTGGCGCTACCACTCAGGGCATTTCCGGTGTTGGTGCCGGTACTTACACGGTAACCGTCACCGATAAAAAGGGGTGCGAAGCCAGTAAAACCATCATTTTAAAGCCAAAATCAGAACTGGAAATTGTCGTAACCGGCACGGACGAAACCTGCCCGGATAGTGACGACGGAACCATAACAGTAACCGCCAGCGGCGGCGTATCGCCCATCACTTACGCGTGGAGTAATGGCGCCAGCACACAAAACCTTGCCAACCTTGCACCCGGTACTTACACCGTCACGGCAACCGATGCCGTCGGCTGCCAGGCAACAGGTACTTATACGGTTGAAGAAGCGGACGATCTTACCATTGAAATAAGCGGCTCGGATGTCAGCACCTGCGAAGCGGGTGACGGTTCTGCCACAGTCAATGTCACCGCCGGTGTTGCACCTTATACCTACGCCTGGAGCAACGGCGCATCCACACCAACCATTGATGGACTAACCGGCGGTACTTACATCGTCACCGTCACCGATGCGCGTGGCTGTACCGCCACCGAATCTATCACGATTACAGAACCGCCGGCGATTTCTGTTTCCGTTACAGCAACGGAGCTACTTTGCCCCGGCGCAACGGATGGCGAAGCAACCGCCAACGTCATGGGCGGCACAGCGCCATTTTCCTATGCGTGGAGCAATGGCGGCAATACTGCCACCATTAGCGGGTTGGGCGCAGGCGAATACACCGTCACCGTCACCGATGCCAATGGTTGCGAAGCTTCCGCAACGGCGACGATCATGGAAGCGCCTGAAATTGTATTGAATATTAATGCGGATGAAATTGTTTGTGGTGAAAATAGCAGCACCAATGCAACCGCCAACGTCATGGGCGGTGTACCGCCATATTCTTTCCTTTGGAACAGCGGGGTGATGACGCAGACGATCATCGGTCTGATGCCCGGCAATTACAGCGTCACGGTTACGGATGCCAATGGCTGTACCGCTACGGAAGATTTGACCGTGACCGCCATTGTGCTGGAAGCAACCATCGCCGCTCAGGACGTGCTCTGCTTTGATGAAAGCACCGGCTCTGCCACGGTTACCGTCACCGGGGGCACCGAACCCTACGTCTATAACTGGAGCAATGGCGCCAGCACGCAAACCATCGACAACCTATCAGCGGGTACTTATACGGTAACCGCAACAGACGCCAATAATTGCGAAATTGTGGAAACCATCGAAATTTCCGAACCGGACGAAATTTCCATTACATTTGATGCCAGCAGCCTGGTGTGCGTTGGTGAAAATGATGGCTCGATTACGGCGAATGTTACCGGTGGTACCGAACCCTATACTTATGCGTGGAGCAATGGTGAAACGACGCCCACCATCACCGACCTGGAAGCGGGAACCTATACCCTGACCGTGACCGATGCCAATGATTGTGAAGCCGTTGCCAGCGTTACAATTGAAGAGGCACAGGGACCAGCGCTTGAAATTGAATCCACTTCCATCGTTTGCGGACCGGAAAATACCGGCAACGCAACGGTTAATATCACCGGCGGATTGCCACCTTACACCATCGTGTGGAGTACAGGCGCTGCGGATGAAACCATCGAAGACCTGACTTCGGGAACTTATTCGGTGACCGTCACCGATGCCAACGGTTGTACAGCAACGGCAGAAACCACCATCAATGTTATTTCCGATTTTTCCATTAGCGTTGTACCGAGAAATGTTTTGTGTAACGGCGACAACTCCGGCAGTATTCTCATCAATGCGCAGGGTGGCACAGCGCCTTACACCTACGCCTGGAGCAATGGTGCGAGCGAAGCTGAAATTGTCAACCTGATAGCGGGCACTTACACCGTCACCGTCACCGATGCCAATGGTTGCAGCCTGACGGAAAGCATTACAATAACCGAACCGGAGTCTCTGCTGGCAACAGCTTCCGGTTTAAATATAACCTGTGCAGATGCAAACGACGGCACGGCTACTGTTGAAGTAACCGGCGGCACCGAACCTTATACCTATGCCTGGAGTAACGGCGAAACAACCGTAGAGATAACCGGCTTGGTGCCAGATACCTACACGGTAACCGTGACCGACGCCAATTTCTGCGAAACAACCGCAAGTATCGATATATCACAACCCGGATCGCTGCTCGCAACGATTGATGCCACGAATGTCGATTGCTTTGGTAATAGCACCGGCAGCGCAACGGCGAATGTTTCCGGCGGTACGGCTCCTTTCTCCTACGTCTGGAGCAACGGCGAAAACACACCAACCATCGACAATCTGCCCGCAGGCACTTACAGTGTAACCATTACAGATGTAAATGAGTGTTCGGCAACTGCCAGCATTGACATCAGCGAACCGGACGAACTACTGGTAAATCTTACCGTTAACAACATTGTTTGCACCAGTGAACAAATTGGCGCGATCACTGCGGTGGTAACCGGCGGCACCGAGCCTTATGCTTACGCCTGGAGCAATAGCGCGACAACCGCGACCATTTCCAATTTGCCGGGAGGCTCTTACACGGTCACCGTCACCGATGCCAATAATTGCACCATAACGGCTACCGCCGGCGTAGTGGAAATTCCAAACCTCGAACTGGAGATTACCAAAACCGACGTGAATTGCTTCGGCGCGGATGATGGCACCGCCAGAGTAGTTCCTTCCGGTGATACCCCACCCTATACCTATGCCTGGAGCAATGGCGCCGATACCGATCTGATTACCGGATTAGCGCCGGGTACATACACCGTCACCGTTACCGGAACAGCCGGATGCGTAGGTGAAATCAGTATAACAATCGAGGAACCCACCGAGCTAACTGCGGAAACTGCCAAAGTGGACGTAAGCTGCAATGATGGCTCGGACGGACAATGCACGATCACGCCCTCCGGCGGTACCGAGCCCTACAGCTACACCTGGAGCAATGGCGCTAGTACCCCAACGATCACGGGACTTTCAGCCGGCACCTACACCGTCACCATCACCGATGCCAATGAATGCAGCATTACGGAGTCTATTACCATTGGCGAACCGGATGAAATCATGGTCACCATCAATATTGCCCAGGGCACTTGCGAGGACGAAAGTGACGGTTCGCTTACCGCTACGGCTACCGGCGGCTCTGGCGTTTATACCTATGCCTGGAGCAATGGCGCAACGAGCGCAACGATCAACGGACTTGCTGCCGATACTTATTCCCTCACTGTAACGGATGAAAATGGATGTACTGCCGAGGGTTCAATTATCCTGAACGCATTCGACAAGCCGGTTTGCACCGCCATTGTCGTACAGGAAGAAAGCGTTCCCAATGCCAATGACGGCATCGCACGGGCAGAAGTAACCGGTGGTACCGGCCCCTTTGAATACCGCTGGAGCAACGGTGCAGATACCGAAACAATCACCGGGCTTGGCGTGGGTATGTTCAGCGTCACCATTACGGATGCCAACGGCTGTTCCACAAGCTGCGAAGTGGAACTCAAAGCGCCGGCTCGCATCGGCGACTTTGTGTGGCTGGATCTGGATCGGGATGGTATTCAGGATCCGGGCGAACCGGGCATTCCGGGAGTAACGGTTATTGTAACCGGTGTTGCCGAAGATGAAACCTATGCCGATACCCTTACGACGGATGCCAATGGTATGTACGGTTTTGATGTGCCACCTCCCGGCAATTACAAAGTAACCTTCATTCTGCCCCCAGGCTCCGGGCTGAAGCCAACTACCCAAAATGCAGGCGATGACGACGCCCGCGACAGCGATATCGACCCTGAAACCTTTATGACAAACGTCTTTTTCATTCAAAGAGGCGACGTCGATCTGACGCTGGATGCCGGTTTCTTTGAAATTTGCCAGAATATTACCAGTGCGGGTACCATTGGATACGACCAGTACCTCTGCGGCCCGGGCAATGATCCGGAGCCCATCATTGAACTGACGGAACCCATCGGCGGTGCCGGTGAAATTCAATATCTCTGGATGCGTAGTACCGTTGGTGGTCCATTTAATGACCGCTTCTGGGAACCCATTCCCAACTCCAATACCAGAGACTACGATCCGGGACCTATTTACGAGACGACTTACTTCATTCGCTGTACGCGCCGGGAAAATTGCCCCTACCTGGAGACCAACATTGTCACGGTTGTCGTTGGTAATGAAACCGTTGCCGAAATCAACGGCTCGCCAACGGTCTGCGAAGACGCGCCGGTCACCTTCTTTGCCACGGACCAGGGCGGCCCGAACAGCAGCTATCGCTGGGATTTTGGCGACCGAGCCATTCCGCGCTACGCCACCGGCAAGAGCGCTACTACGACTTTCAATAATTTCGGCATCTCACACATCACGCTGACCGTAACCAGGGGTGGTTGTACTTCCACAGTAATCAGACGCATTTCGGTTATTCGCACCTGCGCAGGGCTGGCACTGGATGCCGACGCTGTCAGCGAATCCGAAGTGCTGGTGAAATGGTCCGTACCGGAAGATGGTCAGTATTATGCCTTCTCGGTTGAGCATTCGGCAGATGGCGAGGATTTCCAGGAAATTGCGCGCGTCGGTTCTCCGATTCGCGTGGAAGATAGAATCCGCTATTACGAATACATGGACAAAACGCCGAAAACCGGTCGCAACTACTACCGCGTAAAAGCCGTGGACAACGACCAGCGCGAAACCATCTCGGATATAGCCGAAGCAATCATTTACGCCGACTCCAGGCTCATGCACTTCTACCCCAATCCGGTAAATGACCGCATGACACTCGAAATTTTCGATTCGTTTAATGATGATGTACAACTGCAGGTCATCAATACCAGCGGCATCATTTTACAAACGATCCAGGTACCGAAAGGCGCCGACCGACAGGAAATAGACTTTTCCGGCTTGTCATCGGGCACTTATTTTGTGCGGGTTCGATACGGCAAAGTGGATGTAAAGGTGCTGAAAATACTGAAACGATAACTTTTGCGCCAGGCACTGAGAAGGCACGCGCCGACGCACCTTTTGTCCGGATGGTAAAAACATTATTATTTACGATTTCTACTCA
>CAZFBU010000043.1:0-1865 GCA_964517175.1 uncultured Saprospiraceae bacterium | reverse complement strand
AGATTTACGAAATCTTCTCCCGGCGATTTGCCCCCCTACCCTTTTTTATAAATTCCATTTCCGGAGTTGTTGGAGCACCGCGGCAAAATCCTTGTGCAAAGGCGCTTCAAAAGCCAGGCGTTTGCCGGTGATTGGATGATCCAGTACAAGCTTTCCGGCGTGCAGGGTTGTTCGCGACATAAGCGGTCGTTCCTCTTGGTGTTTGTTAGGATTGTAACTTCGCCCCTTCACCTCCGAAAGATAAAATGCAGCACGCTTACCGTACAAGGCATCAATCATCAGCGGATGCCCGATAAATTTAAAATGTACCCGAATTTGGTGGGTACGCCCGGTTTTGATATCCGCCTCCATCAGGCTGAACGCTTTGAAAACTTCCATCGTGCGATAGTCCGTCCGGGCTGGTTTTCCCGTTCGGATGACGGTCATCGTTCCCGGCTGCGTCGGATGCAGACCAATGGGCTTGTCGATTTCCCCGGTTGGCGGATTTGGCTGCCCTTCCACCAGCGCGAGGTAAACTTTTTCGACCGTTCGCTTTTCAAATTGCTGCGATAAATGCCGATGCGCCGCTTCGGTTCGCGCAAAGCAAATAGCGCCGCTCGTTTCCTGGTCGATGCGATGTACTATAAAAATTTTTTTAGCGTATTGAGCAGATAACCAGTGGTATAAATTGGGCTTAGTCGCATCAAAACGATCTGGAATCGTCAGCAGATTTGGCGGCTTGTTAACAACAATAAAGGCTTCGTCTTCGTAAAGCAGGTCAATTTTTGTCTTCATGGTACGGCAATACTTATGATAAAACACAAAGTTTACTAAATAGTGTGACATCGCCATCGGATGATACCCCAAAGCAAACGCATCAAAATAATCTTATTTTATAAAGGGACGCCAAAACAAAGAAAAATTATTGGCTATGATCCAGAATGGACGGATAAAATCATCCGGATTCTTCTTTTTCTGAAAATACAGCATAAAAACTTGCATATCTTTCTCCGCCCGGGCGGCGAATAGCAGACTGCCTTCGCTTTTGCAAATTCGTATCAGCAAATGAACCAGTCTGTCCTTTTTTCTACCATCTCTAACAACGAAAGATAGCAAAAAGTGCCCTATTGCAAGCGCACTAATCGGTCGTTTCTTCGGGCGGGGCAGGCGCTTCCCATTCGATGCGCTTGTAAACGTCGCGCAGCGCAATGGTGCAATTGATGCTGTACAGGGTCAGGGTTGCCTCCAGCCCTTCGGCGACCGAGCGCTTCCAGAGGTTTTCGGCAGGATTTTGCAGATAAAGCGCCTCCACCATCGGCTTGTCTTGCGCAATGAGCACGTATTCGCGGAAAGCGGGCAACGTGGCGTACGCATGGAACTTCTTGCCCCGGTCGTAGGCTTCGGTGGACTCGGAAAGGACTTCAACAATCAACAGCGGGTTGAGCAGCATATCTCGGCGGTCGGCGTGAAATGCCGGCGCTTCGCAGAGTACCGCCACATCGGGATACAGCGCCCGCCGGGCTTCCGGAATGAATATTTTCATGTCACTGCTCAGAACGTGGCAGTTTTTGTCGGCAGCATCAATTGCCTGAATCAGCGCGTAGCCGATGTTCATGCCGATGGCATTGTGATGAAAAGTTCCTCCGGGCATTTCGATTCGTTTTCCGGCGTGAAATTCGTGCTTGACCGCCGAGGTTTCTTCCAGCGTCAGGTACTCTTCCAGTGTATAAAGCCTTTCGGCAGGCGGCGAGAAAACAGTCATGGCGATACGGTATTTCTACAAAAATAAGGGATTTTTTCGGTAATTTCAAGTGAAAAGTAGCGGCGACTCTTGTCCGCCCACTGGCGGATCAGTCGCACACTGTATCGGCGGGCTTCAGCCGCCG
>CAZFBU010000042.1:20792-27903 GCA_964517175.1 uncultured Saprospiraceae bacterium | reverse complement strand
AATCCGGCATACAACTAATGCCTGTTTTGTAGAAAGATTCCTTCTGTAAATCGAAAGCCTGGTAGTGTTCATCGCTACCAGGCTTTTTTTGTTGAATTTGAAATCTATCGGCAAAAAACTTTTAAAAAATGAATAATACTGTATATTTGTTTTCAAAGCTGATAAAATTTCCCCATTAAGCCTGTCAAAAAAATCTGCATCGTCTGTGCACAAATCCCATTTGTTCTTAGTCATATCCAAAAAAAAGAGTCCTGTTCACACTGCGTTAAGCGTAAAAATCAGCTTCCGAAAAGCTGAAAACCAAACCAGTTTTCTAAGCGAATAATTACGGTTTACGCTTACTTGGTTTTGAAAAATGTCAACCCCGAAAGCAGCGACTTAGAACAAACATTCGTTTGCATTAAGTTAAGCCATAAAACAAAGCGACTAAACTACCCGAAAGAATCAAAATAAAATTATTTGAATCGTTTTACTTTTTAAATTTAAACCCATTTTGTATGAAAAGGATTCTATTAGTTTTGCCATTGCTGTTTTGCGCTATCCTGGTGATGGGGCAGAGTAAGACAGTTTCCGGTACCATTACAGCGGCGGAAGACGGCCTGCCCGTCATCGGCGCTACCATTCTTATCAAAGGAACGGCATCCGGAACCGCTACGGACATCGACGGCGGCTACTCCCTGAGCGTTCCCGGAAATGACGCGGTGCTCGTCATTTCCTACACCGGTTTGAAAACCCAGGAGGTAACCGTAGGCGACCGAACCGAGATCAACCTCGTGATGGAGAGCAGCGTCTCCATTCTGGACGAAGTGGTCGTTACCGGTTATGGTTCGCAGGGTCGCCGGGTACTGACCAGCGCGGTGAGTTCCATCAGTGCGAAGGAGATTGAAAACCTCCCGACTCCCAACGTGGACCAAATGCTGCAAGGGCGCGCTGCAGGTGTACAGATCAATTCCAACTCCGGTACGCCGGGCGGTAGCATTTTCGTGCGGGTACGCGGTACCACTTCCATTACCGCGGGTAGTGATCCGCTTTATGTGGTAGATGGTATCCCGATTGTTTCTACGCCATTGGAAGCGGAAGGCACGGGTGGCCAGCGCACCAGCCCGATTTCGGATATCAATCCGGCGGACATTGAGTCCATCGAAGTACTAAAAGATGCCGCGGCGACCGCAATTTATGGCGCACGTGCTGCCAACGGCGTCGTCATCATCACCACCAAGCGTGGCGGCAAAACCCGCGGTGCGCAAGTAGCGCTGAATGCCTACTATGGTGTACAAAACTTCTGGAAAGATCCGAGAGAGAGCCTGGTCAATGCTACTCAGTTTGAAACACTGGCGAATGATGCAGCAGCCAATCGCGGGCAGGCAACGCCTTACCCCAACCCCGGCAGCGGTGATGATACCGACTGGATTGGCTTTATTTTTCAGGATGATGCCCCCATGTCTAACATTGACCTCTCCGTGTCGGGCGGTAGCGACCGGGTGCGCTATTACATCAGCGGAAATCAATTTGACCAGGAAGGTATTATGCGCAATAATGCTTTCCAACGTCAGAGCGGACGGGTAAACCTGGATTTTGACGTGAGTGACAAGGTCACGATCGGTACCAGTGTACTGTATTCTAAAACCGACCGAACGCGTTCGGATAACGACAATAACATATTCGGTGCTTTGGGTGGAGCATTTTTTACACCTCCCAACATCTCTCCTTTCCTATCGGATGGTTCTTTACGAAAATTTTCCATCTTCGAAAGCCCGATTGCCGTAGCGGAATTCCAGGATTTGAGAATGATTACCAACCGGGTACTGGCAAATGTTTATGGCGAATGGTCCATCACAAAAGGCTTGAAGTTCAAGTCGCAGTTCAACGTAGATTACAACAACATCAAGGAAGACGCCTACTGGCCAACGCAACTGAATGAAGGCGCGGCGGTGAATGGCCAAGCCCGTTCGACGGTTACGGTTGACGACAACTGGATTTGGGAAAATATCCTGACCTACCAAACAAGCCTGGGTGGCGAGCATTACCTAACGGCGCTGGCGGGCTACTCTGCACAGCAGTCCACCTTCCAGCGTACACAGGCTTTCGGACAGCAGTTCCCGAGTAACGACTTCCGCCGCATTGCTTCGGCCGCGGTACAAACGTCTTTTTCTTCGGGTAGCCAGTGGGGTATCGGTTCGTTCTTCGGGCGCCTCAATTACACTTTCGCCGACAAATACCTGGTGAATGTGAACGTACGCCACGATGGTTCTTCCCGCTTTGGCGAAAGCAATCGTTGGGGTACTTTCCCATCTATTGGGGTAGGCTGGCGCTTATCAGAAGAAGCATTCCTACAGAACAATTCTTTCATCGACGAATTGAAACTGCGCGGTAGCTGGGGTATCACCGGTAACCAAAACGGCATCGGCGACTTTGCTGCTCTCGGTCTGTGGATTGGCGATGCTGCCTACACTTCGACGCCGGGTACGCGCCCCCAACAATTGGCAAACCCCGACCTGAAGTGGGAGGAAACCACACAGTGGAACATCGGTGTTGACCTCGGTATCCTGAATGAACGCGTGACGCTGACCTTCGATGTGTATGAAAAGAATACAACCGACTTGTTGCTGAATGTACCGCTACCGAGAACGACCGGTTTTAACAGTCAGTTCCAGAACGTTGGCGAAATGTCTAACAAAGGCTGGGAACTAGGCATCGGCGCTACGCCCGTGCTGACGAATGACTTTAGCTGGGATATCAACTTTAATGTCGCCCACAATGAAGCTGTGATCGAAAAGCTGGTAGCGCCGATCAATGTCTTTACGCGCGACCTGATCCGCCTGGAGGAAGGCGTACCGATGTTTTCTTTCTGGTTGCATGAGCAACTGGGCGTAGATCCGCAAACCGGTGATGTGATCTGGCGCGTTTCGGACGGCGAGCAAACCTTCAATTCCAGCCGCGACCGCTTCTTCGTAGGCGACGCACAGCCGGATTTGTTTGGAGGTCTTACCAATACCTTGCGTTACAAAGGATTTGACTTTATGATGTTCTGGCAGTTTAGCCTCGGCAACGACCAACTGCACTGGAATCGCTTCTTCCAGGAGCATGGTGGCGGGCGTAATACCCAGTATCACACCAGCCAACTCAACAGATGGCAGCAGCCGGGGGACATCACGGACATTCCACGGCAGGCATCGATTAACTACAGTGGCGATCTGCGTCCTTCCCGTTTCCTCGAGGATGGTTCGTACATGCGTCTGAAGAATGCGTCGCTGGGTTATACTTTCCCATCCAATATTTCATCGAAAATTGGCATGAGCAACCTGCGCCTGTACGTCTCTGGTCAGAACCTGATTACGATCACCGATTACACTGGTCTCGATCCGGAACTGAACTCCGGTGCGAATAATCAGCTGGCACAGGGCATTGAGTTGTACGCTTTCCCGCAAGCGAGAGTATTCACCTTCGGCTTGACCGCCAGATTCTAAAACTAAAAACTGAAATTAACCATGAAGAAATTCATATATCTTTTTGCAATCATTTTCACACTGGCAGCTTGCGATGTATTTGATACGGAGCCGGAATTATCTATTTCGGATCAGGTTGCCATCACAAACGCCAGTGGTCTGGGCGCTGCGTTGGGTGGTTTGTACAATCGCATCCAGAGCAGCTACTACAGCGGCGATATTTTCTTTCTCTCTGATGTATCCAGCGATATTGCTCAGAGTGTAGGTACCTGGGATTTTTACCGCGAGATGGACACTTACGTCATTGGCGCGGATAATACAGAAGTATTGGATCTTTGGACCGCCATATACAGAGTTGTAAATCAGGCTAACAACATCATTGCATCCACACCGAATGTACAGGATGCGACTCAGGACTTGATTGATCAGTCCCTCGGCGAAGCTTACTTTGCTCGTGGGTTGGCAATTTTTGATGCTGCCCGCATCTGGGGAGGCGTACCTGGCGTCATCGGCGACCTGGGCGTACCGCTGCCGCTGGAACCTTCGCGCGAAGCGACTTTCCCGGAACGCGCATCGTTGGACGCTACCTATGCACAAGTAGGCGCTGATCTGAACCAGGCGCTGAACCTGCTGCCGGAAGTAAACTCCTTTGGCGCTGGTCGTGTAAACAAGGCAGCCGCTCGCGCGCTCCTGGCACGCTATCACCTCTACCTGCGAAATTATGGACAAGCTTCTGATTTTGCATCTCAGGTGATTAATGACTCAAAGTATTCACTGTTAGACGATTACGCGGATATTTTTGAAGGCGAAAACACGGCAGAATCCATTTTTGAATTGCAGTTTAATAACGCCAATACGAGCGGGCTGCGCTTCTGGTATGCGCCGGGCGCTATCGGTGGTCGGGGCGAATTGGCGGCGCACGACGAATTCTACGAAGCCATTCCGGATGAAGATGCCCGAAAAGCATTGTTTGGTTTTGATGATGTTGGCGGTTTTGTTTATCCCACCAAATATATCAAAGCTGGTGATATTGACAATGCGCACATCCTACGTTTGGGGGAAATGTACCTCATTCGCGCCGAAGCCGACCTGATGGAAAGCAAGGGCGACCCAACGGCTGATGTCAATGCTATCCGCACCCGTGCCGGGCTGGCTCCGCTGGATGGACCAGTTACGCTGGATGATATCCTGAATGAGAAAAAAGTAGAACTGGCTTTCGAGGGGCATCGCTGGTTTGATCTGTTGCGTACCGGCAAGGCGATGGAAGTACTGGCAAGCGTACCGCGTACCAATACTCCCGGCGACCCGGCTTCGCTGTCCAATCCGCAGCGTCAGTTGTTCCCGATTCCGAATCTGGACCTGAACGCCAACGCGAATCTGGTTCAAAACGCCGCTTACAGATAATCGATCTCCTTTGTAAAAAGTAAAAAAGCCTCGCAGTGATTTTTTCGCTGCGGGGCTTTTGATTTTCAGTGCCTTACCCGGTAGCAGGCAAAAATCAGCGCCCCTACTGACATTTATCAATGCCCGAAGCAAGTGCACACCTTACCTTGTAAATGAACAAAAACGAAATGCGATATGGAAACGAAAAAATTGTTGCAGGAACTGCACACCGACAACCGCGAATGGCTTAACCGACTCTCCTTTTATGAAGACGAAATCGTTTTCTTTACCAACCAATTGGAGCAGTTAGCCGGCAAAAGCGATCACGAAACTATTCTGGCACTTTGCGAAAGCTACCTCAACCGACTATCTATCCAGCGAAACCAAATTCACAAAATCCGGGACGAAGTGCGCATGAAAGAGCGCAACCTGGTACTGGCAGAAAAAGCCGATCCGGCGGCTGCCGACGCCTACGAATTCCCCGACGAAGCCAGCGAAAGAGCGCAAATGGCTACTTTTGAAGAAATTTATAGAAAACTCAAAGAAGAAATTTATCAGTTTTTTGGTAAAGTGAAGCGCTAAACGCGTACCTCAGGAACCGTGCAAAGCCTTCTGAGACTTACTGTTTCGGATGGCTTTTTTGATGAAATCCCCACTTTAAACAGCTCTCTGTAAGTTTTCGGAATAAAGACTCATTTTAAATTTGAAACTAATCGGAAAAAGTTTATTTTTGGAAATTAAAATTTAACCCAAAACTAAAACACCTAATGCATCCCAAAACCAAATATTCTTCGCTGAAAAGCCCTTCCGAAATCATTTTTATCAAATTTTCTTTTCCAATTTACACACTGTACATACTTTGTTTCAGCCAGGTTAAAACATTACTTGCGACGCGTCGGATGCACCAATGCCCCTGCATTGCGTGTACAACTCACTGGTAATTTTCGGACTGGCACTCGCCCCGACGAGCCGCCAAAACGCACACCCAGTTCGATTTTTTGAGCCCTGAAACCCTATTCCATCAACATTTTCACCCAGTATTGAACCATGAGTTTTTTTGCAAAAAATTCCCAGGACAACCGTTTGTTTATAAATGAACCCGCGAACGGAGAGTCGGGCTTTTGGATAGCTGTCTTTGCTGAAGGCATCGACCAGGAAACCCTGACGCCGGAAGCCATCTGGAATCCACCTCCGCCATCCAGCCCGGAAGAAGATAACCCTCCCGCTGAAACATCCCCGACACCAACGCCTTACGGCCTTCTGAAGATGCTGGTGTACTGCGCCGATGCCACCGAACTGTCAGATGCCGCTGGTTTTGCAGTACAAATGAATACCCTTCTGCCGGTCGATCATCGGCGCGAACGGGCACTGGCGTGGCTGCTACCCGCAGCGCAGGCAACGACCAGCCGCATTATTGCTTTCAGCGTTACAAAAGCCGAGCACCCGGAAGTGGAAAACGTCATCATGCCCGAGGGATACTTCCTCGGCATTAAATTCACCTCCCAAATGAAGATAGAGCTGGCAGCAACAACCTTCGAACTGGATGGCATTGCTACTTTTGCTGATCTGCAGCCTGCTCAGGCGCAGTTGAAATCTAAGATGCGCTTGCCCCTGAGCGGTAATCTTCGTGGTCGTTGGATAATGGATATGGCGATTGCTCAGGATGCTCTGTCTCAAAAATTATTGACGGGGTGGCAATTTCATTTTCCGACAGAAAAAAGCATGGTTCAAACGCAATGGATGCCGCTGACAGCGCCAAATTCCGGACAAAAATCTGTTTTTAAGGTAGTTATACATCCGATAGATGTTTATAATGAAAGCCTGGGCAAAGCCCCGGATGCCCGATCCGGCAACTTTTCTGTGGCGGAGGCGTACGAGGCACACGTGAGTTACCTCGAGTTCACCGGAAAAAATGACACGGAGGAAGAAACAGTATTGGAAACCTATTATCGCACTATTTTTGGTGAGGACGTTCAGTTGATTCCCTTATCGCCGGAATCCGCCAGACAACAGAAAGGGCTCCCCGCCAGGCTGCTATGGACGAAGGGATGGGACTCGGCCACCGGCAAAGCCAGTCACTACCTCACGCCGGAAGGCGATTTTGTATTTCAATCCAAAGACAAAAGTGATACGCCCTACGAGCTGATCTGCGGTTTGCAAGGCACAGAGTTCTTTGAATTTCGCGGCAGATCAGCGGCTTATGCCGGCGACCGCATCCGTTTTTTAGCCGGGCAGCCTGCCTACGCCCCAAACTTTCCGTTCCGGGAAGTATCTCCGCTGGG
>CAZFBU010000042.1:0-20692 GCA_964517175.1 uncultured Saprospiraceae bacterium | reverse complement strand
CAGGTACTTGCCACCGTCCGGCGAGATGCGATCGGCGATGCCGCAGAGGTGCAGCCCTCCAGCCGCCGAATGCTGCGCGAACGCTCCACGCTCCATTCCAGAGGTACGAACACCTTTAACGTGACGACTCCCGATGGCGTGATCATTACTATAGATGCCAGTGGCAATGGCGCCAGGTGGAAAAAAATCACCCTGGGTCAGAAAGAAGTTTTTGGTGAAAGCAAACCCGATTTGATTGCTTTTCATAATCCTAAGGATAATCTGCAACAGGCGTTCTCTACTGCCGATATGTTTTTGGTGGTAGCCAATGCTGTTCATTTGGGTGCGAATCAACCTTCCAACGTCGGTGCCGACCCTTCGTATGATGCTCAAATTAATATGGAAAATTGGATATTGAATGCCAATGTGGGGGCGAATGTCTATGGCGATTATTCCAACGTGTTGATCTTTAAGTCGCAACGCGGAGCTTTGTACGATCCGGATCCTCAAAAAAGTCTGGTGGCGAATCCAAACAAATGGACCCAAAAAGTGGATTTTGCAGCGCCGACCACCAAGGATAACCCTACGGAACCCGACACGAATCAGTTGGTGGTGCTTGCCAACTGGCTGCAACAATACTTCCAGGAAGCAGCCGAACAAAAAGATAATCCATTTTTTGAAAAATTCAACGCCCTTGCTATTGATCCAAACTGGCAGGGGTTTCTCATGCTGCGCATGGATATTCAGCAGTTGCCGTCAGAATTGGCAGGTATTCGCGCCGGTGTAAAAGACGAAAGCGCTTTTTACGCCCATCACTTTGGCATCGAAATCAATCAAATTCAGAAGAACGAAGAGGTAAATATCAAGGACGATAGCTCCATGTTTGGGCTCATTTATTATCAGGATCCTGACTTTGAGAAACCAGCCAAAAATGAACCGGTACAACCGGTACCGCCTGATAATGTGGATGATTATGATTTCCGACTGCTGACGTTGAAAGTGTTGTTTGCCAATTCCACCATCAAAGATTTTGAAAGTTATGCCCAGGTGAGGTTGAACAAGTTATTTGGCATGCATCCCGTGCGCATGAGCACCAACGGAAATGCCTTTAATACATTGGTGCTGAGGGGCAGTTATCACAACGTGAACGGCAAACCCATCTATGGCTTAAGCACAGAAACAGATTACAGCTTCTTTTTCGATAATAACCTTTTCAATAAAATTGAAATAACCGGAGCACAGTTATTAACCCGCAACATCAAAGATCAGGATATTTCCTGCTGGTTCGCATTGCGCGGGTATCTCGATTTTCGGATATTGACCCGCCAACTCGACAACGCACTGGTAGATCTGATCGGCTTTGGCGGGGCTGCCAACCTTACTGCAGGTGAAGATGGAGCGCCCCGCCAGGGGCTGCATTTCTCGGGGCTTGGACTCACTATGAATTTCAATACCGCTGCGCCACAGGATAAAACTTTCCTTTTCAACGTGAAAGAAATCCGTTTTGACCTGGCGCGCAGCACTTCGCGCAAAGGGAGCCTCTACACGGATTTTGCGATGGAACTCAGAGGCATGCTGAACGGGAGTAAGGACGCACCGCCTGCCGGGCAGGGGTATCTGAATGTGACCACAGACGTAGGAACCGCGGGCGTTGGCGCGAGCGAATGGTACGGGCTGCGGTATCAACTGAACCTGGGCACTCCCGGCGAACTGGCCGGAAAAATTAATCTGGACGCGGAGCTGCTTTTCGCCTGGTCGCCGGATAGTGTCGGTGAAGGGAGTTACAAAGCCATGATTGGCATCGAACTTCCCGGCGGCGGCGGTACCAGTTTGTTTGACTTGCAGAACGTTCTCAAACTCAGCATTGGACAGGTCCGATTGCTCTACGCCGACCAGGGCGACCGCAAAGGCTTCCTGCTCATGCTCACCGAAATCGCGCTCAAGTTTTTGGGGCTGCTCAAGATTCCACCCAGCGGTTCTACCAATTTTTACCTCTTCGGGAATCCGGAGGCGGCGGGAGAACCTTCCGGGCTGGGCTGGTATGCCATCTACCGCCAACAGGTTTAGCTTGACGTAAATGTATGATTGTGTTTTTCAGATACGCTAACTTCAATGTTCTCAAAATACTTCCAACATGTCCAATGGTTTTAATCTCCTTATAGAAAAACTTTCTGCCGGTTCCGTAGAGGCACGCATCCAACAAAGACAAGGGCGCATTCATGCCGTGAAAAGCTATCTGAACGGGTTGGACGAGATACGGGTCTTCATAGCGGACCATCCGGATTTCGAATATATTGCCAATGGCGTTCAGATTTTAAGACGCCTGATCCGCCTGGTATCCAATGACGACACGCAGTTTACACTCGTATTTTCCGACAATCTCGACAAAGAAAAGCTGCATAAAAAGCTGCAATTACTAATTCCTCAGGCTCAGGTAAATGGAAAATTCACACTTGAAGGCAAAGACGTTGTACCGGTTCAACTTACCCAGGGGCAGCCTTTAAGCCCCGGAAAGATCGGTTTTACAGGGGGAGGGGAAGGTGCAATGGCTGCCATCGCACCTCCGGTGGAACTAAACGTCACTAATTTCATTCAACTACAACCTTATGCTTCGATTAATGGCTTGAATGCCATTGTAACCCAAGATAACGAAAATGGGAAAGTACATGATCTGGATGCTGAATTCAAGGATTTGTTTCTGCAAAAAAGAGGCTATTTATTAAGCGAACCGGCAGTAGATGAAAGCGAAAATAATGACGCGGAGGAAATCGCAAGTTTTTTAATGACTCAGGTTTCTCGGATTCATCTGGCGGCAGTGGGAAGCCTGGACCAGCTCGATAACCTCAAAGCAGCTACGGCACTGATGAATTATGCGGCGGGCATTATCGAAGCACAGGATCGACTTACCAATGCAAAAAAACCGACGGTGTTGGTACTGGTCTCCGAATTTTCGAGCCTGACTACCGGACAGGATACCGCTTTCGTTAAAAATATCACCACCCAAAAAGCCTATTTTGACTTGCTGGCAAGTAGTCCTGCCAGACCAGACGACGATTTTTTCACATGGCCGACAGCCCTGCCGCGCCCAAACCAGAATTATTTAGCCTGGCATCAGCAACACCAGGTGCAGGAACGCATCCGGTTTGAAAAAAACCCAACATTGCAAGTGGTAAAAAACCAGGTAAATCAAACGCTAAAAAATAACGAAATATACATCATAGCCCTGGGGCAGGTTTCTGCCTCTGTGTTGCATCAATTATACCAAAAAGCTACCCTGCCAACGGTTTGCAACACTTTTCCCATAGCGGAACGGCTGCTAAATACCGGGCGTCCGTTCTTGAAATTGCATGACAACTCAGCCAGCGCCGCCTGGGCTTATTCTTCCCTTCCTCTCCATCGAAATACCGCTGCGCCAACTGCCGCTCAGTGCCTGAAAGCTTCTTATCAGGGCTTATATGCACAACACCCCGGCAACTGGCCCCGCAAAACCGACCCTTTGTTTCCGCCTCCGCTGGTGCTGAAGTTTATTCAGGCTTATCTGGAGCCGGATAAAAATGAGTGGGCTGCTTATTTCCAGGAGTTGCGGGATTTTTTTCAGGATGAATTGAATGACAAACTGCTTGCCGGTCTCGATATTCTGGTCAATAACCTCCAAGCGCCAAAACAAGAGGAAGAAAACCTGGAAGAACTGAAGGAAAAGCTGGAAGAGCTAAAAGAGGAAGATGGAAAACTTGATTTCAAAAAATTTACGGAGGAATATGCCATTCCACTCTTGAAAAATGACCTCATAAAAACCTTCCTGAGCAAGGTTATTGGAGCGGATGGATTTGAAATCGCCGGGGCGAAGATCAATTATGATGCGAGTTTGCCCAAAGTGACCCTCCGGGGCGATTCCGCTGCATTCGGGGTGGGAAATATGCAACTGGAGATTGCCTTTTCCGTGGGCGAAAAGAATGTAATTGATACCGATTTTGCGGCAACGCTAAACGAAACCCAGTTGTCGATGCCCGGCGCAGAATGGCTCTCCGCCGATACCCCAAAGCTGACTTTGCAGTTTCGCCCGGGCAGCCCGACGCCGACCGCAGGTGAAATCGCAACTGTTTTGACCTCCGGGACTTCAGTGGACATCCTGCTTCGGGTGCCCGCAGCGCCCAACACGCTTCTGTTGCAAGGAAATTTTATCAAAAACCGACCGGAGTTTACCAACCTCTTTCAGATGATTGGCGGGCTGAACCTTGCTTCCGTTTTGCCGGAGCAATTGCAGTTGCTCGCCGATATAGAAGTGCGTGATTTTGAGTTGCATTATGATTACCAACTGCATCAGATGCAAACGATCGGTATCAACCTTGCCTTGCCCGATGGGAAAGAGTGGGGACTGGTGCCGGCGGTAAAAGCGACGGGGCTGCACATGAGCATGCTGGTGAAAGATGCCAGTTCACTGAACCGCACGCTGGAAGGCTCGGTGTACGGGCAGTATGCAATTGGCGATGCCACTGGATTTGTTTCGGCCCAGATGCCCCGCCTGTTCATAGCCGGAGGGCTGGAGGAAAACAGTAAGCCGCTGACTTTGCAGGCGCTCATTGACGCCTACGTGCGCGATGTGCAGGCGCCCGGTTCCATTGGAAATACCGCCATTACGAGTTTATTATTTCAAGCTGATCGGGCGAACCAGCTTTATTCCTTCGGCGTGGCTGTAAATGCTGACTGGCCCGTCGAGATTGACGGCACCACGTATTTCAATATTCAAAATCTGGGTTTTTTCATCAAAGGTAGAACCAGCAATATCGGCGCTTCGGCGAATGGCAATGCCAAAAAAGAAATATCCGGTTTATTCAACGGAAATGTTCAAATTTTACCCGCTTCAGAAAAGGCAATCGATCTGAGCGTAACGGCAGCTTACGAAACCAATGCCGGTTGGGTTTTTACCGCACAGCAAACCACCGGCGCTATTGCGGTGTCGGCGTTGCTTCGGGAATATCTCCATTGGAACACCGATCTGGATATGCAACTCGACGGGCTGGGGCTGCGCATCGAAACCCAAAACAGCAGCTTTGCCTTTACAGCCAGAACCGCTGCCAGTTGGGAAATTCCTTTCGAGCCAGATGAGGGTGGTACTTTGGTTGGAAATGTTACTTTCGGATCGCGGGTAGAAAAAACATCCGCCAACAAAGAAGAGCGGGTTTATTTTGGCGCAGTGAGCGCCGATATCCGCTGGCGGAATATTGATTTGACGGTTTTCTACAATTTTGATCCAACGGTTCAGCAATATGGAATTCGTTGGTGGAAATTAGCCGGCATGCTGGAAATCGAAGGCCCCGCCAATCGCCCCCAAAAGAAACGAGCCGTGCTTCGGTTCACGGAAGCTACAACCCTGGGTGAGATGATCGAAACCATGATTGGCTGGGCCACCGGCTCGCGGTTTGGCCTGTCGGCACCCTGGGACTTGCTCAACAAAGTTGCCCTCGACAACCTATCCCTGACCTACGATTTCATCCAGGAAAAGGTTTCTTTCAACGTCGGTATCGGCCCCATTGAATTGGGCTTTGCGCGCATTTCCTCCATCGGCGTGACCTATAATTCGGACAAAGCCAATCCCGCTAACAATGGCGTCCTGGTGGACTTGCAGGGAACATTTTTCTGGCAAACCGAAAACCCACAAAAGCCGCTTTCCTGGGATGCCTCCCGCCCAGAAACGACCCCCGCACCGCCCGGTGGTGGCAATAAATACCTGGATTTGAGACTGCTGGCTTTGGGTCAGCACGTTACTCTGGATTGCTTTTCCTCAGCGGATACCATTCAGAAAGCGATTGCCTGCATGGTGAACATGCCCGACCCCGAACCCGGGAAATTGCCGACGATTAAATTCGACCCCAAGAGCAACTGGCTCATTGGCGCGGATTTCGGCATTCTGGCGCTGGATCAGGAAACGAGTACCGATAGTGGTGTGAAGCGCGTAAAGCAAAATTACTTCCTGACCCTGCAAATCATCTTCAACGATCCGCATCTTTACGGCTTGCGCCTGGCCTTGGAAGGCAAACCCGCTAAGGTTTTTGCCGGACTGGATTTCCAGGTCATGTATCGTCGTATCAGTGATTCGGTGGGAGTCTATCAGGCAGAAATCCAACTGCCGGATGTAATGCGCAGGATGACCATTGGCGCATATACCATAACGCTTCCTGTCTTTGGCATTGCTATTTATACCAATGGCGATTTTCAGATTGACCTGGGCTTCCCCTGGAACCATGACTTTACCAGATCTTTCGGCGTAGAGGCCATCATCCCTCCGGGCATACCGGTGGTGGGTGCAGCGGGTCTTTATTTTGGCAAACTGTCGAGTAGCACCACCAACAAAGTACCAGCCGCCGTAAACGGCACGTTTAATCCGGTGATTGTCTTTGGTTTTGGCGCTCAGATCGGCGTCGGCAAATCCTTCGAAGCCGGTTTATTCCGGGCGGGCATCAGCCTTACCATCGTCGGCATTATCGAAGGGGTACTTGCAAAATGGAACCCCTATCAGGTTACAAGCAATCAGGACGGCAACACGCAGGTGCAGGGCGAATATTATTTCTGGCTCCAGGGTACTTTCGGAATCATGGGGCGTCTGTACGGTTCCGTTGATTTTGCAGTTGTGCGAGCTGATGTAAATGTAACACTAGCGGTTTTTGCCCAAATTACTTTCGCCACTTACGAACCAATCGTTTTTTCCGTCATTGCACGGGTAGATGTAAAAGCCAAAGTAAGAATCAAGGTTGCATTCATTAAAATCACCCTGCATTTTAGCTTCTCTATGCGGGTGAAACAGACCTTTACACTTGAAAATACAGGTACGCCGCCCTGGCAAGTGGGGCGTGGCAGCGCTCGTTCCCGGGGGGTACTGCTTTCTCCGATGGCTCGCCGCATGGTGACGACGCGCTCGCTTACCTTTGCGGAAAGAGACATGGTTGCCAAATTTGAAAGCCCGAGATGGGATCGGATGTTTAACTTAAAGAATCGGGTAAAACTGGAAGGTTTTCTGACCGTCGCCTGGACGGTCGCAAAAGATGAATATCCTGATTCCGAACATCATCAGGTATGTGGTATTGTAAGTTTGTTTATGGATGCAACGCCGTTTATTGAAAACGCGGAAGAACAGCAAACCATAGATTCCTCTTTCGACAAGCTGGCGAAGCAGGTTTTTCGCTGGCTGATCGCGGCGGCGCAGTCCGAAAAAATCAAGCCCGCAGATGTGGATGACCTGGTAGTGACAAGAGAGGCGCTGAATGATATTCAGGCGTATCTCAATAATACCAAAGATAACCCGGAGCCGATTCCATCGGAAGCAATTGACGCCTTTTTGATTGGTCAGATTGAGCTGACGATCAAAGAGCAAAGCGGCGGGCCAGAACCATCAGAAGAGGTCGCCGCTACTTATTTCCCTGTTCCTTTACACCTGCGACTCACGGTACCGGATTATGATGATTGGAAAGGCATAAGCTATAATTTTGGTGAGTACAATGCGATCTCCGAATCCTACCTGAATGAACTGCGGGAACATTTCGACGAACTGGCTATCCACGTAGAAGAACCCCGGGAAGACGATGAGCCAATTGTTTTCGGGCGTTCTGTTACAAATGCAACCACCTCGCTGGCAAACTACGTTCGGAGTGATTACTTCCTGCTGATTGCTCGCCAAATGGCAGAAGCGGCGCAGCGCACCCTGCGGAATTTCAAAATAGAAGTGCCGGAGCAGCAATCGGTGGATGATATTCTTGCCTGGATAAATGAAAACGGACAGCAGGAGGATGGCTTATTTAGTCGTTATGATCTATTTGCGTCTAATGCCGGGCACCCGTTGAATGAACAGAAAAAAGTACGCATCGGAACGTACGCAGATTATATGGTGATGCCCGAAGAATCCTTTGATTCGATTGGCAAAATGGATTTTGACCACGATGTAACAACGCTCGATATTATTATCGCTAATGCGGAAAGAAAGGATATTTTATTGCCAGGCAGAAAAGTCGGTCTGGTCAGTAAGGGGTTGTACGTCACCACCGGCAACGAAAGCCTGATGGATATTGCCAAACATTTCAATATCAGCCTTGCGCAGCTATTGAAAGTGACTAAGCTGGCGGATCGCCACGTGTATCTCCGCCCGACCATCGTGCTCGACATTCCGATATTCATTCGCTACAACCTGCAGGAAGGCGATTCTTTTGAATCCATTGCGGCGGGCACTTTCCAAAATTCCATTTCGGCTGGGGAGCTAGCGCAGTTGAATCAGTACTATCCCATTCTGAAAACGGGCGTGCAATTAAACCTTCCCGATGATAAAACTTATGAAATCGCCGAAGGAGATACCCTCGATCAAATTGCCGGTGCGCATGGCTTGAGCCTCGATGAACTACTCACTGCAACGGTGGTCGGCGAAGCGGCAACGGTGCTGGCTGGCAAAACGATTTTCAACTTCCGGGAAACATTGCTCATTCCGCCATTTGATTACCTCACCGAAGCAGCAGACACCCTGCGCTCCGTGGCAGAGCGATTTGACATTTCGCTGGAAATGCTGGCGGAGACACCTGAAAATGGCACCGTTATTGACTTGTTCAATCCCGATGGGTTCCTGAACGTCCCTCATCTGGAACAATTGAAAGTCGGTCAAATTCTGGAGGGCATCCAGCGTACCGATGGTTTAAAACATCTTTCGGGAATGGCTTCCCGCTACTATCTGCACGGTTTGAGATTGCCGACGCAGGGGGTGCAACCGCTGCATCGTGGCATGTGGGTACGCGAACAGGGTAATGCCTTGACACTACCCGCAGAGGCAGGATTGTATGCACTTACGGGCCAGCAGTTTGCAGTGCCGACACTTCGCGAAGATTTGCCCCTGGCGATTAAGTTTGAGCTACAACCTCTATCGAATACACCAGCTACCGTTCGGGGCGGAAAATGGGTGCGCTTCGAATCCGAAGAGTCTCCGCTGGAGTGGCAATTACGCCTGGATTTGAACGATGATGGCGGGGTACCCTGGGCAGATGCGCAACGCGTGCAGGCGCTGGAAAACTTTGCAGCAGAGGCTTATCTGGATTTGCAATTCCTGAACCTGGGCATGGAAAAGCCTTACAAAACGGTGCCAATGTCTTACTCATTGGCATCTCCGGCTTCCTGGAACAACGCTTCGGAAATACCCCTACCCTACGGAAACAAGCCCAACGGAGCCGCCTACCTCAAACTTTGGCGTTTGCCCGAAGCCTTGCTCCATGTACCAGATCGTACCAAACATGCCGTTGACCCTGTTTTTAAAATGATGCTGGGGCAATACGACCAGGCAACCGGCGAAATGCAGGAAAGGGAGATCGGCTATTATGGCTGGTCAACGGCAATTGAATTTTCCGTGAAAAAAGTAAGTGAAACCGGCAGTAGTGATACTGCTAAAACGACTTACGAGATCATTGGCACCGGCACTCGGGAAATTGTATTGCTGGAGCGGTTGTTCCGGCAACCCGACCGCGAAAAAACGGCACTTTACAAACAGTTGATGCTGGCTTTTGACGTGGAGGGAGATAAGCAGGGCATCCAAACCGATATACAACGCACGACCACTATGGGAATTGCGAAAGTGAATCTCTCCACCGATACGCGTCCGCCGGAGCAGCCCGAGTTTTTGTTCAGAACCCGCGAACTGGATGCCGCCGGTAAAGCTACCCTGTTGAATACCGAACTGGAATTCCTGCAATTGCTCTGGGAAGCCAGTATCACCCGTTCGGGAGGTTTCTACCTCTATTATTTCAACAGCGATACGAAAGAAGGCCTGCCCGATCGCTTATTCAATGATAAAGGGGAAGCTCGGGTGACTCTGATTGTGCTTTATGATAAGCCAAATGATGAAGCCTCGCAGGATCGGCTGAGTGGGTTTATGAATGCCGTAATCACCGGCGAAAGCCTGGATGCGTCGGCTTCCAGTGTGTATGCACAAGCGCAGGTGCGAGACGAACAATTGGACCGGCAACCGGCAAGTGGAACAACGCTCGCCGAACTGGGAGACATTTATTTCGCCAATATTGGCGACATCGCCCTTGCCAATGCACGTACGCCTCTGCGTCGGGGCATTCAACTCACCATTGAGCAGGGAACATTCCTGGTGAAGCCCGATGGCTTTGCCCCGGAGCGCTCTTTCGCAGCCATCGCGGCATTTCTGGGTGTGAGCGAAAAGGCGCTGCGATTAACAAACAACCCTTTGGGTAGAATTCACAGAGATGGAATTTTGCCAGCCTATACCGCTTTGCGCATTCCAACCATTACCCTGGCAGTGGACAACGATGAAACGACCCTGGCTTATCTAGCCGAAAAATACGGCGTGAACCTGGCCGGATTGGCTTTCAGCAACCGGAATGTCCAGGGTTTGTTTGATGAGGATTTGGTCATCCCGAGCGGCCCGCGCGTTCGATCTGCTACGATCGCAGTGGACCAAATAGCCCTGGAAGCGCAATGCGAGATACCCGAAGACGGCGAAGCGCTCAACTTCCCCGATGCGGATGTATCCGCTAACACTTTTGCCAAAACGCTGTTGCGGCACAATTTCCAGTTGATGCGCTTCCGCCTGACCGACAACCTGAACTTCAAAGGTACCGGGTTTGGCTTACCCATTGGACCGGCAACGATCATCGATGCGGACACCGGCAAAGAAATTTGGGATTACACCGCGGCCGTTCCGTACCATCGTTTTTTAAAGCTACAGCCTACTGAAGAGGAAGCAGCCCCGGAGATGGAAGCTCAACCCTATCGTGGTATTGACAAAATTCTCCAG
Source organism: uncultured Saprospiraceae bacterium (assembly GCA_964517175.1). Classification (GTDB taxonomy): domain Bacteria; phylum Bacteroidota; class Bacteroidia; order Chitinophagales; family Saprospiraceae; genus JADJNW01. The sequence goes on along the minus strand of CAZFBU010000042.1, from coordinate 9,927 downwards.
GCGGAATTCCAGTGGCTGGATTTATACGGCAATCAGATTCGAACCAATTTGACGAATCCGGAGCCGGCGCTTATGAGCAATAATTTCTTCAACCAGCCACCTCTGCTCACTGGTTACAATGATACTCTGATTAGCCTCGGGCAATGGCCGTCAGTATCCCATAGCTGGAGCGTAGCGCCTGCAACCGAGCCGGGGAAAGACTTTCAACTGGAAGTGGAATTGCGCTTTGATATCAATCGCTACCACGGCATGTTGTCGGCAAGGGCGGTCAATCAAAACACCATTGAAATACTCTTTTCTGAGGATGTTCATCCGCGGCGAGCAAGAGACCCGGAATTGTATGCAATCGCCGGTGGTATCAGGGTTGATCGCGTGGAGGTCAAAGCGGACGGAAAAACCGTTGTTTTGCATGTGGATGATTTGCTGTTAGGTTATGATTACATCCTGGAAACCAAACGGATACCCTGGGCAATCGGCAACGAAAGCCCGAACGGCGAGGCGCAGTTTCACTTCCCGGACATACCGGGGCGCAGAACGACTACGCTGATGAAGCAAGCCGCCCGGGAGCGCAAAGTGTTTGAAACGGTTTGGCACCAACTTAATGATCCGAAACAAGTGGATTTGTTTATTTCCACGACCTTGCTGGAAGACGAAGAAATGGTACTGGATGCGTTGCAGCGCCAAAAACTGGTTGGAGAATGGCTGAGTGCGGTTTATCGCTACGTGGAAGACCGCGCGAAAGGGCAAATCCGAATTGGAGCACCGCCGGTGGTGCATACGTTGGCATTTCCGCTAAATCATTCGGCAATGCGACAAGCGCAAATCTACCCGTTGGAATTGTTTTTTGGAATTCGGCGATTGAGCAATGCCGTTATGGGTGATTTTGCCGCTACCGAATCCATCCGCCTGGTTTCCACCCAAATACATCCAACTACCGGCAATACTGCTCGAAATATCGGCACCAATAGTTTAGTTCAATTTGCCACTAATTTTGAAAAACTAACGCTGCAGGAGGGTTTGTACCAATTCAAGATTGCCACCGGCATTGATCGGTTTGAACTTTCTACCTCGCGCAGTGGCAGCAAAATCTGGGTGGTGAAGTTGGGCTTGTCTAAGCGGGCAAACGATGGTATTTTTTACCGGATCAATAACACCGCCAAGCCGGTTATTTTTGCGCCAAGACCTATTTCGAACGAATTGGTAAGCCGGGAGAACATTCCAATCAAGCGTTTTGACCAAACGAAGGGTCTGGTAGAACCGGCGGCAACAAATTTTGTGAACATCGATATGGATGTGTGGGGACGCCAATTGCTGGATGCGGTGGATTATGTGCTTCACCCGCGTTTTACCGCTGCTATTCAAATCATCGACCAAAAGAGCGATACCAAATCCCTGCAAAGTTTGCTCGATCAGAAAAAGGAACTTGCCGACATCGTACAAAACTGGATGATCGAAATCTTTGAAGATGAGTCGAGCCCGGGAGCGGCACAAGCCAGAGAAGTATTTCGCCAGCGTTTGTTGAGTCGGCTGAGCAACGCATACAATATTCACGCGGCTTTACAATTTGAAGCCACCGTTCGGGCGAATATTTCCGGGCAGGCAGCATTTCCACCACAGCTCTACGGCAATGTGAATTTTGCAGCAGCCAATAACAACGGCACCGCCCGGAGCAACGTAACGCTGAGTTCTCCCAAGCTGGCGCTACACGCGAATGCCGAAGAAACGCTTACCATTTTGCTCTCGGCACCGGGATTGGTAAAAGGCAACGACGGTGAAGTTCTTTCCGCTTTGGATCTGGATCTGGCGTTTCAGGGAACGGCAATTGAGCACCAGGTTGGCACATTGCCGGGGATTGAAGATTACAAAGCCTCCAGTTGGTTGACTTTTGTAGTGCCTACTGCCGTTGAACCTTTGAAGGCTGATCTGGGGGCATTCCAGGCGCCTCTGGTATTGCGGTCGTATCCGGAAAGCCCGGAAATGATTCGGCAATTGCAGAAAAACGAGCCGGTGCAAACCAGTGAGCTTGGCAGGGTGAAAATATGGGCGTACCAATTTATGTATGCCCGGAGCTTCCATTATCCGCAGGATAGGTTGCATTGCGAGGTGGAATTCAACATCAAGGAAGCCCTGAAAGATCGGGCGGGGTTGCTGGATGCTTTTGAACAGATCGCGCAGTTTGTGTTGGCTTATCCCGATATAAAAGCCACACTGGATCAGCATCTGAGCAAAGTAACGGTGGCCACAGGCATCGACGAAGCGGATTTTTTAAACGCAAAAATTGCATTGGAAACCTTCAATACCCTGTTGAGCAACATTACCGCTGCTGCCAATAGCACCGCCGCCAGAAGCCTGGCGCTGGCTGCTCGTTCCAGAAGTTTGGAGGGCAATGAATTACTGACGTACCGGTTTGTCATTCAGGAAGGCATTGCCAGAATTAATGATACAGATGGCATCTTGTATGTGCAAATAGAGGAGGAGGAAGCAGGACGCCCTCGGGGTATCGGGCAGCCGATTGTGCAAATAGAAGGGTACGATTCGATAGCCTTTTCGCCGGGCGCGGAACGCGAAGCGCAGCATATTTACTATTGGTTCAAACATCGGGAAACAGGGCAGCCCTTGAAAGCGGAAGCCGGGCAAAAGATCGTGGATAGAATCGTGGTGCTGCCGGGAATGGATATTTTCCAGCGTCAGAATGCAAAGTCTTCCGTTCAGCTCAAGCGCAACGAAGAATTGATTCCGGGACGCCCTTCTGCCGAGCCTTTTGTGTATGCGACCGGGGATGTTGAGTTTGCCAATCCCTACCCGCCCACTATTGACGTCAGGGAAGTAGTTGAAATCTCGGAGATTGGTACGGCGGGCAATCGCACTCTAAGCGATCATCTGAAAGCCCTTTGGAAGGCGCTTTTGGAAAATAATACGCAACCAACCCTGACGGTACACATTACCTGTACGTACACGCATAAAATCAATGCGCAGTTGCCGCCGGTCAAATTGCCTGTTTTCCTTCAGCCTCCGGTTACCATTAACGTACCCACTTTAGAAAACGCCAGCACCACAGCATTGGATATGGTGATTGAGCAGCAATGGGTGGAGGCGATCAAAAAATGGTATGGAAAGAATCAACCCAAAGGCGAGGAAGATTCCATTGGGTTTGATTTGGTCGTAATGTCCAATTTGACGCAGCGCCCGATGCCCCTCCTGCGCTTGCGCAATCTGCGGCTTTTGGTGAATCGCACAACAGATCTGAAGCCGGAGGTTTCGGCTTAGGCAGAAAAAAGAAAGCCCTCGTAATCAACTTATTATGAGGGCTATTGTGGAGACGGCGAGAGTCGAACTCGCGTCCAGAGAAAGTGCTCATAAGCCTTCTACATGCTTAGTCATCAATTATGGTTCTCAACGAAAGGGCAGGTTTGACAACAGACCTATGTCTTCCGTCCAGCTCGTGATTTCAGCTACGCACCCGAGCCAGATGCGCAACCCAGTCTGAGGGTTGTTATGATATACCTAACGCGGCTCCGTCAGACAGGGAGCAGGCGAGCCGACTTGGTCGGGCCGCAGGCGTTAGATACAATGGCATTGTGACTCCTTGAGTTACGCTGCCATGGCATACGAAGTATTGCCAGTTATTGGTTAATCACCATTTGATAACGGGGTGAGCAATCGTGCCCCGACATGCTTACTTATCAACGATCAATCCTGTCGATACCATTACGTCCCCAGGAATGTTCTTGAAACGATCTCTTTTGATCGCTTCGCAAAGGTAATAACTAATATTGGTGTAAAAAAGTTCCGTCAAAAATTTGAGAATACCTTTTCCTTTGCTGATTTTTATGCGAGTTTGGTAAATTTCGCTGATTTTGGCGATCTTTTTCCAGTGATAACAACCCAATGCCTACGAATGGCACGGTACCTGACCAAAAAACATTTTTATGAAAATAGCCATTATCCGGGAGCGTAAAACGCCGCCCGATGCCAGAGTAGCGCTCACCCCCGATCAGTGCCTCTACATTACCCGAAATTTTCCGGTTGAAATTATCGTCGAACCTTCCGAGGTACGTTGCTTCCGGAATGAAGAGTACCGCTCCGCCGGCGTGCCGATGAGCAACGACCTGACCGATCGGGATGTCCTGCTCGGTATCAAGGAAGTGCCGGTAGCGCAGCTTTTGCCAAACAAAACCTATTTTTTCTTTTCGCATACCATCAAAGAACAAGCCTACAACCGAAAGTTGCTGCAATCTGTTTTGCAAAAAAATATCCGCCTGGTGGATTATGAAGTCCTGACGGACGCGCAGGGTCGCCGCCTGATTGCTTTCGGTCGGTTCGCCGGGATGGTGGGTGCGCACAATGCACTATATACCTACGGCAGGCGCACCGGGATGTTTGAATTGCAGCGCATGAAGGATTTTTTCGACTACGCCGAGGCAAAACGCTATTACAAAACGGTAAAATTTCCAACCGTGAGAATCGTACTGACGGGTACCGGGCGCGTGGGCAATGGCGCGGCGGAAGTGCTCCGGGATATGGGCATCCGCGAAGTGAAGCCGCCGGAATTTCTCGAACAAACCTTTAGTGAAGCCGTTTTCACGCAACTCAACAGCAGCGATTACGTTTGCCATCGCGAAGACAAAAAATTCGACTTGAAAGATTTTTATCAAAACCCGGGCGATTATGAAGGTATGTTCGAGCCGTTTTTTAAAACCAGCGATATTTTCATCAACGGTATTTACTGGGACAAACGCGCACCGGCATTTTTCACGAATGACGATATGCTTCGGGAAGATTTTCAAATCCGAGTAATTGCTGATATCACCTGCGACATCGCGCCGGTATCTTCCATCCCTTCCACGCTGCGAGCTTCTACAATTGCCGATCCAATTTTTGGCTATGATCCTGAAACACAGCAAGAAACGCAACCACACCAGCCGCACGTAATGGATATGATGACGATTGATAACCTGCCGAGCGAACTGCCCCGCGATGCCTCCCGGGCGTTTGGCGAGCAGTTTATCCGCGCTATTTTACCCGAATTACTAAAGGACGAGAGCGAAGTGATCGAACGGGCCACCATTGCCGCCAATGGCAAGCTGACCGAGCGATACCAGTACTTGCAGCGTTATGTCGATGAGAAATAGACTGCGAACGATAAAAGTTTATAGCGCGTTCAACACGTTGTTGTAAATACGCTCCTCGATATCATCGGTATCCGCTTTGACGAATTCTTTGCCCGTTACCTGCTCATAAAGTTCGATGTAGCGCCTGGAGACCGTTTCCACAAAATCATCGGGCATATCGGGCATAGTTTGTCCTTCCAGCCCCTGGAAGCCCTGCGCCATGAGCCATTCGCGCACAAACTCTTTCGACAGTTGCTGTTGCCGTTCGCCCCGCTTCTGCCGCTCGGCGTAGCCCTCCGAGTAGAAATAACGAGAACTATCCGGCGTATGGAGTTCATCGATCAAATAGATTTTATCCTTGCGTTTTCCAAATTCATACTTCGTATCCACCAGAATCAAGCCGCGCCCGGCTGCCATCTGCGTACCGCGCTCGAACAGCGCTCGGGTATATTGCTCCAGTTGTTCATATTCTTCCGGTGTTACGATGCCGCGCTCCAGAATTTCCGCTTTGGAAATATCTTCATCGTGCCCTTCTTCTGCCTTCGTTGCGGGTGTAATGATCGGTTCGGGAAACGGGTCATTTTCTTTCATGCCTTCCGGCAATTCGACGCCGCAGAGTTGGCGCTTACCCGATTGGTACGTCCGCCACGCATGCCCGGTCAGATAGCCCCGAATGACCATTTCCAAACGGATTGGTTCGCACACATGTCCGATGGTCACGTTTGGATCAGGCGCAGCCGTCATCCAGTTGGGCACAATGTCGCGGGTTGCCTCCAAAAAGTAGGTCGCTACCTGGTTGAGTACCTGCCCCTTGTAGGGAATCGGTTTGGGTAGAATATGATCGAAAGCCGAAATGCGATCGCTGGCTACTATTACGAGCTTGCCGCCAACGGTGTAAACATCGCGCACTTTACCTCGGTAGAAGTTGGTTTGTCCCGGAAATCGGAAGTTGGTCTCTGAAATTGCATTGGACATGCTGAATATTTTTGGCGAAGATAAGCAAGAACCGGAAGATCAGCAACCAAAATTACAACACTTGAAAACCATGCGCATACGGGTCATCTTCGTCGTCGATGATGATGTGATTGTAGCCGGTGATTTTCGCCCAGCCTTCGATGCTCGGCACAATCGCCGGAAAATCGCCGCAGGTCGTCTCCGCCTCTACCCTGCCGACAAACTGGCTGCCAATGATGCTCTCATGCACAAAGGTATCGCCGACCTTGAGCTTGCCTTTCGCTGCCCACTGCGCCATGCGCGCCGACGTGCCCGTGCCGCAAGGCGAGCGGTCAATCGCTTTGTCGCCGTAGAAAACCGCATTGCGGGCATCCGCATTTTCAGCGATGGGTTTGCCCGTCCAGAGCAGATGGCTCAAGCCGTTAATGCGTTCATCTTCAGTATGTTGAAACACATACTGCTCATTCAAACGTTGCCGGACGACCGGACTCCAGCGAATCAGGTCAGCAGCGGTGTAATGTTCCAAACCCTCAAAATTTTCCTGCGGATCGACGATGGCGTAGAAATTGCCGCCGTAGGCGACATCTACCGTGAGCTTGCCCAGATCGGGGCACTCCACCTCCAGATTTTCTTTGTACAAAAAGGAAGGAATATTCGTCAGCCGCACCGATTTGACCTTGCCATTTTCCTGGGTGTAAATGACTTTCACCAGACCTGCCGGGGTTTCCAGGCGCAGTTTGCCGGGCGTTTTTGGTTGTACCAAACCCTCTTCAATCATAATCGTCACCGTACCAATCGTGCCGTGCCCGCACATCGGAAGACAGCCGCTGGTTTCGATGAACAGGATGCCGATGTCATTCGCCGGATCGCTCGGCGGATATAAAATACTACCCGACATCATATCGTGACCGCGCGGTTCAAACATCAAGCCCTTGCGAATCCAATCGTGATGCTGCAAAAAGTCGAGCCGCCGCTCGCCCATGTTCGCACCCTGAAGCAACGGACCACCGCCAGCCACCAGCCGCACCGGGTTTCCGCAGGTATGCGCATCAATGCAAAAGAAGGTTTTTTTCATATTTCTTTAACCGAAAAATGTAAAAATCTGATCTGCACATTACTTCGTAAACTTCCCATCCACCGTACGCCAAATACCCAGCGGATTTTCATCCTGCAGCGCCGGAGGCAGCAAATCAGGCGGCATACTCTGAAAAGCAACGGGACGCACAAACCGCTTGATCGCGCTCGTGCCCACCGAGGTAAACCGGCTGTCGGTCGTTGCGGGATACGGTCCACCGTGCTGCATCGCGTGGCAAACTTCCACGCCGGTCGGTACGCCATTGAAAATCAGTCGTCCGGTTTTTTCCTGCAAGTACTCCAAGAGTGCCGGGTACAGCGCTATTTCACCGGCTTCGCCCATGACGGTCGCGGTAAGTTGCCCTTGCAAGCTTTCCGCCACTCGTTCCATTTCGATGCGGTCTTTGCATTTTACCAATAATGAAAATGGTCCGAACACTTCCTGTTGTAAATTCGGATTGTCCAGAAAATCCTTGCCGGAAACCGACGCAATCGACGGATAGGTGCTGATCTTACCGGTGTTTTCTTCTTCCACCATCACATATTCCACAGTCACGCCGTTGCTGTGGAGAACCTGGTCGCGTTGCTTGACAAAATTGCGATAAATGCCTTCGTTTAGCATCGTGCCCGCGCCTTGCGCATCGAAAACCTCCTTTAGCTTGGTCGCAAATTTTTGCGTATGCGCATCATCAATCGCAACCAGCAAACCAGGATTCGTGCAGAACTGCCCGACGCCCAGCGTCACCGAACCAACAACATCGCGCGCCAACGCTTCGTGCTCTTTTTTCAAACGCTCCGGCAACAGGAAAATCGGATTTACGCTGCCCATCTCCGCGAAAACCGGAATCGGCTCCGCTCGCTCATTCGCAAAATGAGACAACGCCTTGCCGCCGCGATGCGAACCGGTAAACGCCACCGCTTTCGTAACCGGATGCTTGACCAACGTCTCCCCCAGCCAGTGTCCCTGACCATTCAGCGAAGAGAAAACGCCATCGGGCATGTTGGTTTTGTCGGCTGCCCTTTGGATAGCGCCCGCCACCAGGGCATTCGTACCCGGATGCGACTCGTGCGTTTTCACAATAACCGGACAGCCCGCCGCCAGCGCCGAAGCCGTATCGCCGCCCGCCGTAGAAAACGCCAACGGGAAGTTACTCGCCGTAAAGACCACCACCGGACCAATGGAAATCAGCATTTTTCGAATGTCGGGCTTGGGTGTCGGCGTTCGATCTGGCTGCGCCTTGTCGATGATCGCTTCCACCCAGGAACCTTCTTCCACCAACGTCGCAAACAAGCGCAACTGCCCGCAGGTGCGTCCGCGTTCACCGATAACTCTGCCTTCCGGCAAACCGGTTTCCGACATCACGCGCTGCACCAGCACATCGCCCAGGGCTTCGATCTCATCGGCAATGGCTCTAAGAAATCGCCCTTTCTGCATACCGGAATAGTTTCGGTACAATTTCCAGGCAGCCTGCGCTTTTTCCATTGCCTCGTCCACCTCCACTTCCGTTGCAACGGCAAATTCACCGGGCAAATGCTCCATTTTCACCGGGTCAAATCCCTGAATCTTATCTATCCCTTTACTCGATAATTCAAAACCGATAATATTTTCTTGTATCATTGTATGAATTGTTGATTGTCAATTCTTTATTGCTCATTATACACGCACCAATCCCAGATCCCTCTACTCTCATCCCTCTACTCTCTACCTTCATCCCTCTACCACTTCTACAAATTCAAATAATCCGGCAACTCGGGTCTGATTGCTAAGCCATCTTCCAGGATTTTCAACACCCGCTCGCGCTCTGCGCCCTGCAAGGGCTGCCGCGGCGAACGCACGTGTTCCGTGCCCAAGCCCGTCAGCACCTCCGCCAGCTTGATGTTTTGCACCAACTGCGGATTGATGTCCAACTCTAAAATAGGCAAAAACCAGCGATAAATGGTAATGGCTTCCTGGATTTTTCCGGCTTTCGCCAGGCGATAGATCGCCACCGTCTCTCGTGGGAACGCACACACCAGACCGGCAACCCAGCCATCCGCGCCCATCAGCAACTCCTCCAGCGCCAGCGTATCCACGCCGCAGAGTATCTTCAGATCATCGCCGAAGCGACTGCGGATGCGGCTCACATTCGACACATCGCGGGTGCTTTCCTTCACCGCCTGGATGTTGTCGTGCCGCAGCAATTCTTCAAACATATCCAGCGTCACTTCGATCTTGTAATCGACCGGATTGTTGTAAATCAGGATCGGCAAATCGGTCTCGGAGGCAACGGTTTTAAAGAATGTCGTCGTTTCGTGGTCGGTCGGTTTGTACATCATGGGCGGTAGCACCATCAAGCCGTCCGCGCCGTTTTCCTGCGCGAGCTTCGCCAGCCTGATCGCGTTGTGGGTCGCGCCTTCGGCGATGTTGAGCAGAATGGGAATTTTGCCATTCACAAACGCCAGCGTAGAAGTCAGCAATTCCATGCGCTCCTCGTGCGAGATCGTGCTCGACTCGCCCAATGAGCCGCCGATGATCAAGCCATCGACGCCGGCGTCGATCTGCGCCTGCACATTTTTCTGGAACATAGGAATGTCCAGGTCACCATTTGCGGTGAACTTGGTCGTAATTGCGGGATAAACCCCTTGCCATTGCACCTGCATATTTGCCATTTTTTTAGTGCAAATATAGCAAGCAGTTTCCAGATAAACTTTTGAAAAATTATTGAAGTGTGATACGATTTTATCAATCAGAGGAGGGCAAACTTGGAAATGGGGGTAAAATTAGTCAAGCGGCTCAAAAAATCTTGAT